>CAVKHV010000026.1:0-21885 GCA_963656085.1 Agathobacter sp. | reverse complement strand
GCAAGGCTTTGATAGAAATTATCCACACTGCCGTATTTTTCTTCAATAGATAAAAGTTTGTCGATATTTACTCTAACAAGTGCTTCGCTTTGATTTTTTAAATACTGCGTGCCTAATTTTCGTGCTTTGACCTTTTCGCAAAGTTCCGTCGGGTCGGCACTTTGTAAAGCGGTTACATCATACTGATAAAAAATATCATCAATAATCGGTATTTGACCTGTTGCTATGTCGATATACTGTTCCAATCTGTTCCACGCCGCACCCGATGTCAGCATAGAATAAACCATTCCGCGGATATGGTCGCTAACAGTAAAAGTTCCGCCGTTTTTTCGCCTGTCAAGCTGTTTTTTGATATATGTATTTTCCCACAGCTTTTTGGCTTGCGGCTCGCCGTCTTTTATAAACAGGCTTTCACGCATTTGCTTATCCATTTGCAAAACAGAGTTTGCCACAGTTTTAGTGTCAATCAAGAAAATCACCCCCTAATATTTTTAGCAGTTTTTCGGTGCTTCTATAAACAGCTCGGGACTGACATTAAGTGCCAAGCAAACCGCACGCAAATCGTCGGCATACATCTTTCTTTTACCGTTCATCATGGCGTTAAAGGTCACTTTCGATATGCCTGCCTTTTGCGCCACTCCCAGTTGTTTATATCCGTTTTCCTCTATGTAAGCCCGTACTTTTTTGTAAACTTCCATATGTTTGCCTCCCACAAATACAGGATTACTGTACTTTCGTTCATAATAACACAGATTATCAGTGATGTCAATAGAAAAGTACAGTTTTTCTTGATTTTGCTCTTGCTTTTTCCTTGTTTTCGTGTATACTATTTATTAAAGAGGTGATTTTCTTGAAATACGAAATCGGCGGTAGAATTCGCCTTTACCGTAAGCAAAGCGGACTGACACAGGAGCAGTTGGCACAAAAAATAGATGTAACCAAAAGCAGAGTTTCAAACTGGGAGCAAGGGATCAACCGACCCGATGCGGATATTATCGGAAAAATCTGCCGCGCCCTTAATGTATCGCCGAGCAATCTTTTAGATGTTCATTTAAGCGATGACGAATTGACACCGCACGAAAAAGAAGTCATAACGGCTTATCGCGAAAAGGCTGATGTGCAAAACGCCGTTGATATTTTACTTGGGATAGAAAACAAATAAAAAAGGCGGTACCAAAATCGGTATCGCCCTAAAAATATACTGTTTAAATTTAATTAAGATATTTACAAAAACCAAAGCCCCTGGGAAAGAAAAACTTCCCCGGGGGCTTTGGTTAATATTGCTGTGGTGAACCATCGGGGATTCGAACCCCGGACACCTTGATTAAAAGTCAAGTGCTCTGCCAACTGAGCTAATGATTCAAACGCATCGCCGAACTGCGACTTTGTTATTATATCAATAATATCCCGTATTGTCAAGGATTTTTTTGCTTTTAATTATATTTTTTATTATTTTTTCTTCTGTTCAACAAATTATACCGAAAAGCGGTAGGTCAAATTCATTTTAAAAGAGTTTCATGCTCGTTTTTATTAGGTCTTGTCATAAGCTTTTTAAGGGCGTCGACCGCGTCAATTCCATTGTATATGACATCGTAGCATTGGTCACATATAGGCATTTCGACGCCATATTTCTCAGCAAGAGATTTTACGGCCGCGGCGGCATAATAACCCTCAACCGTACCTACAGCCTCAAGGGCAGCTTTCGCGGAGCTGCCTTCGCCCAAAAGTTTACCGAACCTGTGATTGCGGCTGTGTTCCGAAGTGCAGGTTACAATCAGATCACCAAGTCCGGAAAGTCCCGAAAAGGTTTCTCTTCTGGCACCCATTGCCACGCCGAGTCTTGACATTTCGTAAACGCCGCGCGTAATAAGCGCAGCCTTTGTATTATCGCCGAGGGAAAGCCCGTCAATTATTCCTGCAGCCACCGCGATAACATTTTTGATAGCACCGCCGAGCTCTACGCCGACAACATCATCATTGGTATATATTCTGAAATAATCGGTTGTCATTAATTCCTGAACCCTACCCGCAATTAACGGGTCAACGGACGCAGAAACTACCGAAGTAGGAATTTTGCGTGAAACTTCTTCGGCGTGCGACGGACCGGAAAGAATGGCAATTTCACACGACCCTGTTTCATCAGCCAATACTTCGGAAAGGCGCAGAAAAGTTTTATTTTCGATTCCCTTGGCAACATTGACAATTATGCCGCAATTTCTCCCTTTTAACAGACCCGCAATTGACCTGATTGCGGTTGACGGAACAGCCGCGATGGTCAGATCCGCCCCTTCAACTACCGAAAGGTCATTTGTTATTTTAATACCCTCGGGGATTGCAACACCGGGCAAAAGTTTTTTGTGTTCGCGGTTTTTAATGAGATCATCAACCTCTTTTTGGAACAGTGACCACAAATAAACCTCATTACCTGCGTCATATGCCGTTAAAGCGAGGGCAATGCCCCACCCGCCCGAACCTAACACGACAACCTTGCTCATAAAATCACCTTTCCGTTTCAAAAATCGCAATAAGCAGTGAATACTGCCGACATTATTTTTTATCACCTAATTTACGCTCGGTACCTTTTAAAATTCGTTTGATATTTTCAGAGTGTTTAATTATTACGCACAGGCACATACAGCCCATTAAAAGCAGCGAGAGCACCGGCGAATAACCGGCTGCGGCATTATAATACTTTTCTAAAAAGAAAATTGCAAAGGGCAATGTAACGGCGGCTGCTATTGAGCCGGCTGAAACCATTTTTGTTATTATTGTAACTGCAAGAAAAAAGGCTAAAGCAACCAAAAACGCAAGTGGGCATGCGGCTATTCCCACGCCGCCGACGGTTGCTACACCTTTGCCGCCTTTAAATTGAAAAAAAATCGGGAAAAGGTGACCGAGCATACAAAAAATTCCCAATACAAGCGCGCCGTTTATTGTACTGAAAACAGTCTTATGCGTGATTGAAAACAGATAAGGAAATACCACGAGTTTGCCGAGAAGCCCGGCAACAATTCCTTTAAGACAATCAAGCACAAATGTCAGCAGCCCCGGAAGAACACCTGCATTACGCATTACGTTTGTCATACCCGCATTACCGCTTCCGAGTTCCCTTACATCTTTTTTAATAAATCTTTCTGATATTATGACAGCGAAACTGATGCTGCCCAACAAATATGCCAACACGCAGGAAATAATTAAAATTAAAACAGCCATTTACTATCACCTTTATTTTTTATCGCCGCGTTCCCGTATAATAAATCTTACAGGAGTTCCTTCCAGACCGAAAACCGAGCGTATCTGATTTTCAAGATATCTTTGATATGAAAAATGAAACAATTCCGCGTTATTGCAGAAACAAACAAATGTCGGCGGTCTTGTGGATGCCTGAGTAATATAGAATATTTTAAGGCGTTTGCCCTTGTCCGTGGGCGGCTGAACCCTTGCTGTGGCTTCAGCAAGAATATTGTTTAACATACCGGTTGAAATACGCATATTGTTTTGTTCATACACGAATTTAATAAGCTCAAAAAGCCGATCAACACGGCTTCCGGTCTTTGCGGAAATAAACACGATCGGCGCATACGGCATAAAGGAAAAGTCGTTCATTAATTTTTTTCGGTAAGAATCCATCGTTTTCCCGTCTTTTGCTACTATATCCCATTTGTTTACAGCAACAATTGCAGCCTTACCTGCCTCCATTGCAAGTCCGGCAACTTTGGAATCCTGCTCTGTAAAACCCTCTGTACCGTCAATCATTATAACGCAGACATCGCTGCGGTCAACCGCCATTTTCGCACGCAGAACGCTGTATTTTTCAATGTTATCGTCAACCCTGCTCTTTCTACGCAAGCCTGCCGTATCAATAAAATTAAATGCGTCACCGTTAATGTTAACCAATGTATCTATTGCGTCGCGCGTTGTGCCGGCAATATTTGAAACTATGGCGCGCTCTTCACCCGATATACAGTTAATAAGGCTGGATTTACCGGCATTGGGTTTTCCGATAACCGCAACATTGATAACGTCATCTTCGTCATCCGAATTATCAAATTCGCTTAAATTTTCAAATACCACGTCAAGCAGGTCACCGGTACCGTGCCCATGCACGCCTGAAACAGGGATGGGATCACCGAGGCCTAAATTATAAAATTCATATATATCAAGCGGAGTTTTACCTATGCCGTCACATTTATTAACGCACAAAACAACAGGCTTTCCGCTTTTTTGCAGCATTGCCGCAACTTCTGCGTCCGCCGCCGTAAGTCCGTCTTTAATATCGGTAACAAATATTATTACATTAGCAGTGTCGATTGCAAGGGAAGCCTGCGCGCGCATTTTTGCTAAAATAATATCGTCCGTCTTAGGTTCAATACCTCCGGTATCAACAAGCATAAATTTACGGTTGTTCCACTCAGCGTCGCCGTATATCCTGTCACGGGTTACACCCGGCGTATCGTCAACAATTGATAATCTTTTTCCTACAATTTTATTAAATATTGTTGATTTGCCGACATTAGGTCTGCCGACAACTGCAACTATGGGCTTTGCCAAGGCAGTCCCCTCCCGTTAGCGTCATAAAGTAAAGCATTTTACACAATTAAATTATGCCATTTTTCTGTTGTTTTGTCAAGCAAGGCGGAGAAAATTGAGTATAAAAATAGAGGAGGAAATTCCCCCTCTATCCCTCAACTTATAATAATCAGTCTTCTACCTTGACAACCTCGCGGCCGTTATAGTATCCGCAAGCCGCACACAATCTGTGAGGTCTTTTATATTCACCACAGCGAGGGCATCTTACGATAGCCGGGGTTTCAAGCTTCCAGACGTTTGAGCGTCTTTTATTCTTTCTTGCTTTTGAAGTTTTTCTCTTCGGTACTGCCATTTTAAAGCCTCCTTTAGCGAAGTGTTGTTAGTTCAGTAATTGTGTCAAAATTTCAAGCCTTAGATCGACCTCACGGTCGCTGCAGTTGCAACTGCCTTCATTAAGATTCTTATAGCAACGCGGACAAATTCCCTTACAATCATCCTTACAAAGATGTTTCGTAGGCAACCCCAACACAACTTCGGTAAAACAAAGTTCACGCAAATCAATCTTATAATCATCCAATAACAGCATTTCATCATTTTCGCCGTTGTAAAGTTTGTTGACCAAAATGCGTTTTATCGGGATCTCATATTGCTTTACGGTCAGGCAACCGCACCTGTCACAGTCAGCACTGTATTCGGCAGAGCAAATAACATCCAAGGTGACAATACCTGCGCGATTAAACACCTTACCTTTAACTACAACGGGTTTTTTGAGTGGATATCCGCCGTAAAGTTCGGTATCACTGAAATCAAACGCAGTTTCAATATTAAGACTTGCACCGTCGGTAACAAACAGGCGTCTTAAATCAAGAACCATAACACCACCTCAAATTGTCACACAAATTATTATAATAATTACGAATGCCTTTGTCAAGATTTATTTACAATTTTATTGCCAATTTCCCTTAATTCTTTTGATTTTACCGGCAAACGCGGCACGCCGACAGATTCTCAGGCAGTTAAAAACTTAAAACCATCTTCGGCGAACACGACATTGACCCTGTCCCCTTTTTTAATTTCCGAATTAATTATTTCTTCGCTGAGCGGTGTTTCCAGATTTTTAACGATAGTTCTTCGTATATTTCTTGCACCGCTGTTATTCAGGCTGCTTAGCTGCGCCAATTCTTTTACGGCGCTGTGTGAAAATCCGATATCTATACCTAAGAGATTTACTTTGGCTTTAAGTTTTTGAAGCATTAATCCGGTTATAGCTTCCATACTTTCCACACCGAGCGGATTGAAGATCACAATATCATCCACCCTGTCAATCAGTTCCTGTTTATAACATTCCGCAAGCTTTTTAACAACTGTATTTTTGCGTTCTTTAATATCGGTGCCGCCGCTGTTAAATCCTGTCAAAACCGAATTCTTTTTTAAAAGTTCGGAACCGATATTCGATGTCATAACAACCACTGTGTTTCTGAAATTAACCGTTCTACCGCTTGAATCACTGAGTTTCCCGTCATCTAATATTTGTAAAAAGAGATTGCATATTTCGCTGTCAGCCTTCTCTATTTCGTCAAATAAAACTATTGAATACGGATGCTTTCTGACAGCGTCGGTAAGTTTTCCGCCGCTGCCGTAACCCACATAACCGGGAGGCGAACCTATGAGTTTTGAAACAGAATGCGGTTCGGAGTATTCGGACATATCAAACTTAATAAGCGCTTTCGGACTGCCGAACATCAGCTCAGCCAAGCATCGGCAAAGCTCGGTTTTACCGACGCCGGGAGGACCGGCAAATATCATTGAACCGAGTGGTTTGTCGCAATCGGCAAATCCGCTTCTTGCCCTTTTAATAACACGTGCAACCGTTGATACCGCTTCGTTTTGTCCGATTACGCGCTTTGAAAGTTCATTTTCAATGGTATTAAGTTTTTCACTTTCCGAAACGCTTAATTTTGTTATGGGAATAGAAGTAATATCGGAAACTGATTTGGCGATATCCTCGGCGGTTACGTGCGGCACAGACGCGCAGCGGTCATTATCCGAATTTTTGTGATTTTCGGTATATATCGGGGATGTTGTCACTGCTGCGACAGCTTCGGCTGTAGTGTTATAGGCAAAACTTTTGGATTTTTTATCTCTTATTACATTTGCACATTCCGCGTTTTTAAGCTGACGGCAACTGCAATTGAATAACGCTATACGCGCCGCCGTTTCATCCACAAGATCAATGGCTTTATCGGGTAAAAAGCGTTCTTGAATATATCTGTCTGCATATTTTGCAGCGGCGGCAAGTGCTTCATCTTCTATAATAACATTGTGGTGTTTTTGATATTTATCTGCAATACCCCGCAAAATTTCAATTGTTTCTTCAACCGTCGGTTCTTCAATTGCTACAGGTTGAAACCTTCTTTCAAGCGCCGCGTCGCTTTCAATATATTTCTTATATTCGTCATTTGTTGTTGCGCCTATCAGACGAAAATCTCCCCTTGCAAGCGATGGCTTCAGAATATTTGCAGCATCTGTAGAACCTTCCGCAGACCCTGCGCCCACAAGGTTATGAAGTTCATCAATAAACAGCAGGACATCCTCGTTGCGCTTGACTTCATCAACTATATTTTTAATTCTTTCTTCAAAATCTCCTCGGTATTTAGTCCCTGCAACAACACTTGTAAGGTCTAACATCATAATTTTTTTGTCTGAGAGCGGAAGCGGAGCCGTTCCGTTTGCAATAGACACCGCGAGTCCCTCAATAACGGCGGTTTTACCGACCCCCGGCTCGCCTATAAGACAGGGATTATTCTTGTTACGGCGGCAAAGTATCTGCATTACGCGTTTCATTTCTTTCTCGCGTCCAATAACGCCGTCAAGTTTATTAAGCACCGCTTCTTTTGTTAAATCAATTGCATACTTTTCAAGAAACGGGGTTTTACCCTCGCGTTTCCCGGACTTTTTGCGATCGGTGCAACCGTCCTCGGTCGGCGGTTGTAGTTCGCGGTTCAAATCAATTCTTATGACCTGTACATCGCCGCCGAGTTTTTTAATATATTTAACCGCATAATTATCCGATTCATTTATAAGGCTGTAAAGCAGCATATCACTGTTTGCCCGGCGGTTTTCGCAGGCTGCGGATGAGAGGGCGTTTTCAACCACTTTTTTTGCGCGGGGTGTAAATTGTTCGGGAGTAAGTTCAACAGGATTTCCCCGCCCTACGGTTTTAAGTAATTGCAACTCAACAGCGATGGCGGTTATACCGTTTTTCAGCAAAATCGTGCAGGCGTGTGAGTCTTTAGCAAGGCATAGGCCCAGCAACAGATGCTCGCTGCCTATATAACTGTGTCCGAACTCCTGTGCCGAACTTACGGCAAGATTAAGAGCAAAATCGGCATTATTGCTGAAACCGTTAAAACTGTACTTCATAACGAACCTCCCGATAGTTTATGTATGTGTGTTATGGTTATGAAATCAGCTCATTTTAAAGATATGAGCGACAAAAACGTTAGCTTAATTATTGACGCTCTGATTTTATCACGGTATTGTTCCGGAATTTGTCGCATTACGGTGTTTGAAATTGCGGATTTTATAATTTTCGCCTGTTCTTCGCTGACCGAGCCGTTGTATACGCAGTTCTGCAAAAGTATTCTTGCGCTTTTATCGTCAAGGCACTCACCTACCGTATTAACAATATGCATAAGGCTGCTCATCTTACCTGAGTTTACCCGTGTGATTCTTATGTAGCCGCCGCCTCCCCTGCGACTGCTTATTATATATCCGTGCTCGGGCGTAAAACGTGTTGAAATCACGTAATTTATCTGGCTTGGAACGCATCCGATTTTTCTTGCAAATTCATTCCGTTTAATTTCAACCGAACGATCAGACGAGGTATCAATTTGCTTTTTAATTTCCCCTGCTATTATATCGCTTAACAAATAATCACCACCCGGATTTATTTTACCACAAAGTCAGTTAAAGTCAATTTTCTATTATCTTTTCCGTGCTGTACAGAAATCTGTTGTTTATTAAGGGCATTTGCCGAAAACTCGGTATTTTTTCTGAAATTATTGCCCTCTATTTCGCGCTGAATGTCATCTCTGAACATAATTTCACCCCTTTGCTAACAGTTTCGGTAAAAGCGACACATTTTATACTGCGGCAAATTTATTCCATTTTTGCCGCCGTTGTAACACTATCCGGTTGCCGGAATATTATGTTATTGTAAACGGAAAGGAGGAAAATGTATGTGTAACAACTTCGGAGGAAACGGTTGCTGCTGGATCATCGTTCTCATCCTTATTGTATTGTGCTGCTGCGGTTGCGGTAATAACGGTTGCGGCAACAACGGTTGCGGTTGCTGATTGCTAATCCATAGTCACCCCGGTTGCCCTGCGGTTTTACCGCAGGGCAACTTTCGGTTTTTTATTTTAAAAGTAATCGGCGCCCGAAAGCGCCGATTATGTAGCAAAACGCTACTGTATTAATCCGAAACTTACTGAAATCGCTTTATCTATCATATCCATCGACATTTCATCAAGCGAGCCCATTCGTTCTTTTAATCGTTGTTTATCAATTGTTCTGACCTGTTCCAGCAGGACTATCGAATCTTTTGAAAGACCGCATCCCTCGGCAGTAACCTTAATATGCGTCGGAAGATTTGCTTTTTCTTTCTGACTGGTTATTGCCGCGGCTATAACGGTAGGGCTGTATCTGTTTCCGATGTCGTTCTGAACTATAAGTACCGGTCTTACTCCGCCTTGTTCCGAACCGACAACCGGACTTAAATCCGCATAATATATTTCCCCTCTTTTTACTGTCATTTTTTCACACTCCATTTTTACATAAAATTTTATAACGGCTTTTCCTGATAGATATTTTTACCTTTAATTTTGGGTTTTAATCATTTTCCCGGTAACTTGTACCTTACATACGTTAATACGTGAATATGCTCACTATCATCTTATGCAAAATATGTAAATTTTGAGCCGCGCTAATAAAGCGTGGGTTATCTTTAAAAATAAAATAAGAAAAGAATAATTGACCTTTTGATAATGATACGGTATAATAAATTGGATAAATAATTGAATATGTGGTGTTTGATATATGAAAAAAGTTTACGGTGATTCCGCATTCGGACTTCAGCCCCTGAAAAACGGGTTTATAATTCTTAAAAAAACAGACCTGGATGATAAATTTGCCATCTCTTATAAAATGATTTCATTTGCCGATAATTCTATGTCCTCTGTCACCAAGGACATTTATCAGTCGGCAAAGTACGGCGAAATATTCTACAGGAACATTGAAAAAACCGTTTCCAACCATGTGCTTTGCAAAGCCGCCAAGCTGGATGACAGTCATCTTTTTGTTGTATCTCCCGACGGGGATGCGATGGTTTTGGATACCGCGGGCGAAATTGTGTGGAACGGAACAATGAGATATCGCGACCACGCGCCTGCCGACCTTGCCGTATATAAAAACTCGCTTTGGGCTTCTTTCCCCGACAATAATTCCATTATACGGTTTAACACCAGAACAATGCGCGAAGAATTGCGCGTAGGCGGCGCAAACGAATCAACCTTCGGTCGTCCGTCAGGTCTGTGGCTTGACAGCATAAAAAATACCATGCTTGTATGCAACGAGCTCTCGCATAACATTGTTGAGGTTGACCTGCGCTCATACTCCGTAAGTGAATATGAAAACTTCAGCGAACCCGTCCACCAATATATAAAAGTCGGCGCTTTTGAGATCGTATGGCTTGATTCCGGTGTTTACAGGTTATAATCCATCGTTTTTAATATTGAAAAACTCCCCTTTAACAAAGCGAATATAACGCTTTGCCGAAGGGGATTTTTTGTTGTTTATTATATTCAAATCGGGGATAACTTGCCTAATTCTGCAAATAATCTATTTTGAAAGGGGCTTTCTTATGTTTTCTTCGATAATCCGAACGGTCGTTATATATTTTATAGTAATATTTGCAGTAAGAGTAATGGGCAAACGGCAGGTTGGCGATCTGCAGCCGGGTGAACTTGTTATAACAATACTGATATCCGAGATTGCGGCAATGCCGCTTCAGGACGGCAATGCGCCTATTCTCGTAGGTATAATCGCTATACTGACTTTGGTTGTTGCCGAAATAATCGTTTCATTCCTTTCTATGAAATTTATGTTTATCCGCCGCATTATAAACGGCAATTCTGCCGTTATAATTAAAGACGGTGTTATTGACCAAAAACTTCTGAAAAAACTCAGGGTGACTGCACCCGATGTAATGGAAGTGCTGCGGGGGCAAGAAGTATTTGATATAAGTTCGGTATCATATGCAATACTTGAAACAAACGGCAGTTTAAGCGTAATGCTGCGGCCCGACGAAAGGACGGTAACGCAAAAAAATCTTGCCGGCAATGCAGATAATTCAAAAATGCCGTTCCTTGTTGTCAGCGACGGCGACATCATAAAGGATGAATTGAAACTTATAAAAACAGACGAGAACGCAATTAAGCGCACCTTAAACAAGAAAAAAATACGTCTGAAAGACGTTTTTATTATGACGATGGATTCGGACGGCAACACGGATATCATATTGAAGGAGAAGAAATAAATTGAAAAGATTACTGACAGCCATAGTGCTTGCAGCACTAATCGTCACGATCTACATTTTGGAACTTAATCTGCTTAAAACTTCGGTAACGCCTATGATATCAAAGGTCGATGACGCAATGCAACTTTTCACCGACGGGCAGCATAATGCCGCCGCAAAAAAGATATCGGAACTGAATAAGATGTGGAATAAAAGCAAGGATAAAATTTCATTATTTATTGACCATTGTGAAATCGACGAGGTTGACGTATTGGTTGCGCGGCTGTCCGACAGCGACGGTGCCGATTACGGCAGCCATACTATGGCAGAATGCCGCGAGTTGAAATCGGCGCTGCGAACCATCGTAGATAATGAGGCACCGTCGCTTATAAATGTCGCATAAACCTGTCCTTATACGGTTTTTTCAATATCTTTTTTAAGCTTTTCAATTATTCTTTTTTCCAACCGTGAAATGTAAGACTGGGATATTCCCAGTATATCCGCAACCTGTTTTTGAGTATGCTCGGAATAACCGCAAAGTCCGAAACGCATACTCATTATTTCTCTCTCCCTTGTCCCGAGGTCGGTTATAAGTGCATTTAAAATATTTTTTTCATCCTCTTTTTCAATTTCCGCCCCAACCTCGTGCCCGTCGCTGCCCAATATATCGGAAAGCAGGAGTTCATTGCCGTCCCAATCCACATTAAGCGGCTCGTCGATTGAAATTTCGGAACGGATATTCAAGCTCTTCCTCATATACATAAGTATTTCGTTTTCTATGCAGCGCGACGCATAGGTAGCCAGTTTAATATTTTTATCGGCTTTGAAGGTATTAACGGCTTTAATAAGTCCAATTGTTCCTATGGAAATCAGGTCTTCTATCCCTGCGCCTGCCGCATCGTACTTTCTTGCTATGTATACAACGAGGCGCAAATTATGGGTTATAAGTTGTTCGCGGACATATTCCGGCTTTTCTTCCCTTAAAGCAAAAAGCTTTTCTTCCTCTTCCGGTTTAAGCGGCGGGGGCAGGGTTTCGGGACCGTTAATATAATCCACAGGAGAAATAAACCCTAATTTTTTAAGGATTGCTTTAATTATTGTTTTAAAACTTGATGATACTATCCGCATAATTTATACCTCGCTTTTACAGTATTTCCGGATTTATAACAGCGTCGTAATCCTCGCCTAAGTCTGTGTTTGTGACGGCTATTAAGGCGTTATTCAAGCGCCGTTCGCTTCCCTTCAACCCTAAAATCACCTGACTGCATTTATATGCCGGCAGCAGTCCTTCCCCGTTTATTGTACTGTACGGTATAAGGCGTGCCGGGACGGGTCCCCCGTGCGGGCTGTCAAACGCGGCAGTCGCACAACACACATTTTCGCCGTAAATCTTCTCCGCAAATTTTTTACTTACTATAATAACCGGCAATCCGGAAAATATATCGGATACCGAATTGCCCGTGTCAACAAGTGCTGTTCCGTTTACGGCGGAATTTGCAGTTTCAATTGTTATTCGGACGCGCTTCGCGTGCGGCGCGTGTCGCTTTGAAAGTTTTGACACAAGCGTTATAAGCATATAGCAGAACGCTGCCGAAAGCAGCAGCACAAGCGGCGAAAAATTAAAATACACAACTCCGTTATTAACCACAAAGTTTTTAGGTTTGAGCAGCAACCACAAGCCGAGCATCACGCCTGCATAAAAATATGAAACAGCATAAAATACCGCTGTGCGCCGAATGAACGCCTTAAAATTTTTATACCCGCACGCTACCAAAACCGCCGTCACGCTCGGCACTATACGCATTAATATTTCTATTAAAATATTTGTTTCGGGGAGAAATATATACAACGAAAACACGGAACCCGAAAGCGCAGACAATGTTTCCCGCAACAGGTTGCTTTGGCTTTTGGTGAACTTGACGGTAACGGTTATTATAAAAAAATCAACAACGGCGTTTAATATCAGCAATACATCTACATAAACCGTCACCATATCCGTCACCTCTTTCGGTGATTATAACACCGTATGTCGGTGATTATTGTCAAAACAAGACGCAGCAAAATAATATTTTGCACTTTACATAGATTTTACTTTTGGCTGCTTTTTGATTTTACAGAGCGATTGTAAACTTAAAAGCGTAATCAAAAAAGATTGCTAATTTAGAATTTGATGAGGAGAAAGAGAAATGAAGAAAACAAGGATTTTAAGCATCGTTGCGGTTTGCGCATTAATTTTAACAGTTTTCGCAGGCTGCGGCAGTAAAGGGACAACAAGCAGCAAAGGAGGAACAAGCGGCATAAGCGGAACCGTAGCAACAGACGGTTCAACTTCTATGGAAAAAGTAATCGGTTCACTCGGTGAAGCATTTATGCAGAAATACAGCGGCACAAACTTTACCTACAATCCCACAGGTTCGGGTACCGGTATTACCGCAGTTGAAGAAGGCAGATGCGATATCGGACTTTCAAGCCGTACTTTGAAAGATGAAGAAAAATCAAAAGGTCTTAAAGAAACGACGGTTGCGCTTGACGGTATTGCAATTATCGTTAACCCTTCAAATAAAGTTGCAGATCTTACAATTGAACAGATTGCCGATATTTACACAGGCAAGATCACCAACTGGAAAGACGTCGGCGGTAAGGATTCCGAAATCGTTTTAATAGGCAGAGAAGCGGGAAGCGGCACACGCGACGGCTTTGAGTCTATCACCGATACGGAAGACGGCTGCAAATACCGGCAGGAACTTACATCGACCGGTGATGTAATCGCAACGGTATCCGGCAACGAAAACGCAATCGGCTACGCTTCGCTTGCAGCAATTAAAGATACGGTTAAAGCAATAAAGGTCGGCGGAGTTGAACCTACCGAGGAAACCGTCAAAGACGGCAGTTATAAAATTCAGCGTCCGTTCGTACTTGTAACCAAGGAAGACGCCAAACTTTCCGAAGTTGCACAAGCTTTCTTCGATTATGCAACAAGCAGTGAAGTTGCAGACATCATCACAAAAGCAGGCGCTGTGCCGGTAAAATAAGAAACTTGATCGATCCGATCTGCCAAGGGAGGGGTTATCCCCTCCCCCGTTTCGGCAGTATCGGAAAATGTGTTTTGGGGTTGAAACAATGAAAAATAATAAACAAAAGGTTTTTGAAAATACCGTGCACGGGATATTTTTAATTTTGGGGCTTATAACCGTTGCATCGGTTTTACTTATAACGGTTTATCTGATCGTTTCGGGTATTCCTGCAATTAAAGAAATAGGACTTAAAGAATTTTTATTCGGCAAAGAGTGGAAATCAACGGCAACACCGCCGAAATTCGGTATTTTGCCGTTTATATTAACAAGCGTATACGGCACTGCGGGCGCTATACTTTTAGGTACGCCGATTGCATTTTTATCGGCTGTTTACCTTTCAAAATTTGCTAATCAAAAAATTCGCAAAGCGGTTGAAACCGCAGTAAATCTTTTGGCAGGCATACCGTCGGTTGTTTACGGTCTTGTAGGTATGCTTGTACTTGTCCCGGCTATAAAAAGCGCATTTCACGTAGCCGACGGCGCAAGTCTGTTTGCGGCAATAATAGTACTTGCGATAATGGTTCTGCCCTCTATTATTAAAGTCTCCCTTAATGCTTTGGACTCTGTTCCCAAGGAATATGAGGAGGCGTCATTAGCGCTTGGCGCAACCAAAACCGAAACATCGTTCAAGGTGTCCGTTCCTGCTGCAAAAAGCGGTATAACCGCTGCGGTTGTACTGGGCGTCGGCAGAGCGATAGGCGAAGCAATGGCGGTAATGATGGTATCGGGCAATGTGCCGAATATGCCCAAACTGTTCCAGAGCGTCCGTTTTCTGACAACCGCTGTCGCCAGCGAAATGTCGTATGCTTCGGGGCTTCAACGTCAGGCATTGTTTTCAATAGCGCTCGTTCTTTTCCTGTTTATAATGATTATAAACGCCGCCCTGAATTTCTTTCTTAAAAGGGGGCATAAAAAATGAAAAAAGAGAAAATCAGCACCAAACGTCGTGTTTACTGCTTAATTTTAAAGGCGCTTATGACAGCATCTGTGGCTGTTACCTGTCTTTTGGTTGCCACGCTTATTATATACATTCTTGTTAAAGGTTTACCTAATGTAAGTTACGAATTGCTTTCCACTTCTCCCAGTTATCTTTCGGGGAAAATAGGTATTTTACCCGATATTTTAAACACACTCTATATTATCCTTGCAGCACTGATATTTATAATTCCGCTCGGCGTAGGTGCGGCGATATATCTTACCGAATACGCAAAAAGCAAGCGTGTTGTTGCGGTAATCGAGTACGCAGCCGAAACGCTTTCCGGTATTCCGTCAATAATTTACGGGCTTGTAGGTATGCTGTTTTTCTGTCAGTTCCTTAATATGCAGACCTCGCTTTTGGCAGGCGCACTGACATTGGTTATAATGAATTTACCTACAGTTATGAGAACAACGCAGGAAAGCCTTAAAACCGTTCCCCAAAGTTACAGGGAAGGTGCATTCGGGCTCGGTGCCGGAAAATGGCGTGTAATTCGCACCGTTGTTATCCCCGGCTGTATTGACGGTGTTGTTACGGGTTGCATATTATCAATAGGGCGTATATTGGGTGAATCGGCAGCACTGCTGTTTACGGCAGGTTTCGCACACACCTTAAACGGCTTGATTGACGGCTTACAGACATCCGGCGCTACCCTTACCGTTGCGCTTTATGTTTACGCAAAAGAGCGCGGTGAGTTTGAAATTGCCTTTGCAATTGCCGCAATACTTATGATAATGACACTGATTATAAACGCTGTAGCCGATATAGTGGCTAAAAAGTTTAAAAAGAGGAGAAGCATATGAGCAACATAATAACCGTTAATGACCTATGTTTATGGTATGGCAACACCCAAGCGCTTAAAAATATTACTATCCCGATAGAGAAAAATGCGATAACAGCGCTTATCGGTCCTTCGGGGTGCGGAAAATCAACATTCCTTAAGACCCTTAACCGAATGAACGACCTGATACCCGGAGTTAAAGTTACGGGTGAAGTTAAATACGAAGGTAAAAATATATTTGACAGTTCGGTTAACGTTAACGAATTGAGAAAAGATATAGGTATGGTATTCCAAAAGCCTAATCCATTCCCTATGAGCGTTTACGATAATATCGCTTACGGCCCGCGCATACACGGTATAAAATCGCGCGCAAAACTTGACGAAATTGTTGAAAATTCACTTAAAAGTGCAGCGATATGGGACGAGGTTAAAGACAGACTCAAAAAATCGGCATTGGGTCTTTCGGGCGGTCAGCAGCAAAGGTTATGCATCGCAAGAGCATTGGCGGTTGAGCCTAAAGTTCTACTTATGGATGAGCCCACGAGCGCGCTTGACCCGATTTCTACATCAAAAATCGAAGACCTTGCAATTGAGCTTAAAAAGAAATATACAATAGTTATTGTAACGCATAATATGCAGCAGGCTGTCCGCATATCGGATCACACGGCGTTTTTCCTGCTCGGTGACCTGATTGAATACGGTGAAACCGAGAGAATGTTTGCAAACCCGACGGATAAACGGACAGAGGATTATATTACAGGGAGGTTTGGATAATGCGTAACCGTTTTGACGAACAGCTTAAAACATTGAACCGCGAGTTGACAGATCTCGGTTCACTTTGTGAAGAAATAATCGCTTTAACCGCTTCGGCACTGACAAAGCACGATACCGAATCTTTAAAAAGAGTACCTGAAGTTGACGCGGAAATTGACCAAATGGAAAGAAATATAGAGAGTATTTGCCTTAAAATGCTTTTACAGCAGCAGCCTGTTGCAAGGGATTTAAGGCAAATTTCGGCAGCGCTTAAAATGATAACCGATATGGAAAGAATCGGCGACCAGGCAGCCGACATTGCCGAAATTATCACTTTCTTAAACGGCAGAAGTTACGCCGAGTGTGAAAATATCGGCAATATGGCAAAGGCACTTATTAAAATGGTAACGGACAGTGTTGACGCTTATGTAAAAAGAGATGAAGTACTTGCCGAAGGAGTTATCAAAAGCGATGACATCATAGACGAATATTTTATTAAGGTGAAGAACTCCCTTGTTGAAATGATAGCAAATCGCAGTGCCGACGGTGAGTATGCCATTGATATTATGATGATTGCAAAATATTTTGAAAGAATCGGCGACCACGCTGTAAATATTGCAGAGTGGGTACAGTTCTCAGTCACAGGTATACACAAAGGCAAAGCAGAACTGTAAAACCATTAATTCAGATTGTTCCAACCCCAATATAGCGGCGGCGAATTGCAACAGCTTTTCGCCGCCGCACCTTTTATATTCGGCTTATAATATTCAACTCATATTCCCTCCCGACATATTATATTAAAGGGGTATCCCCAACGGAAAACCAAAACACAGTCAAGGGAGGTAAACGGGAAATATTATTCCCCGATAATTATGTGTGAAAACTATCACGAAGTTATTGAAACCATACAGAGAAACCCGTTAAGGGCTGAAAATTGCTGCCAGCGCTCGCGCGGCTGCGGATGTAATTATTGCTGTCCAAGCGCCATTATAGGTCCTACCGGACCGACAGGTGCCACCGGTGCTACGGGTGCAACAGGTCCCACCGGACCGACAGGTGCCACCGGTGCAACAGGTCCTACAGGACCGACAGGTGCCACGGGCGCCACCGGTGCAACAGGTCCCACCGGACCGACAGGTGCCACGGGCGCCACCGGTGCAACAGGTCCCACCGGACCGACGGGGCCGTCATTTAATACCGCAGCGTTTATTTCGGATACCACTGACGCAGTTATTGCAAACGAGGCAAATGTATTATTTTCAACCTCAAACATTGCAGAAAATATCGGTTATGATCCCGCCACAGGCGTCTTCACGGTAAATGATGCAGGTCAGTATTTTGCGGTTTGGTCAATTAATGTGTCAAACAATGACACAACCGAAATTCCGATATCGGTAGCGTTAAGACAATTGACGCCGACATCGGTAATTATCGCTAACACCGTTACGGATTCAGGTATAAGACAGAATGAAAACGGCACGGTAACAGGCAGCGCAATTTTCAATGCTACAGCAGGCGCAACCTACGCCTTTGTAAACAATTCCGGAAATTCAATTACACTTGAGTCAAATGAGCGCCTTGCAGCGACCGTAACAGTTTTCAGAATAAATTAAATCAATTTAAGCAATACGCACGGCAAAAACGCCGTGCGTACATATTAATTATAGAGGTGAAAAACCGAAATGAACAGGTATAAAGTATGTGTTTATGCGATATGTAAAAACGAATCCGCTTTTTGTAAGCGTTGGATAAATTCGATGAAAGAAGCAGACGGAATTGTAGTTTTGGATACCGGTTCAACAGACGGATGCGATAAAATCCTGCGGCAGCTCGGTGCAACCGTTTACAACAAAACAGTCGACCCATGGAGGTTTGATACTGCAAGAAACGAGAGTCTTTCACTTGTTCCGGACGACACGGATATCTGTGTATGCACAGACCTGGACGAAGTGTTTGAAAACGGTTGGCGTAAAAATGTCGAAAAGGCTTGGGATAAGGGTGCAGATGCGCTAAAATACAGGTACACCTGGAGCTTTAATCCGGACGGCAGCGAAGGCTATGTGTTTTATGCAGACAAAATTCATTCGCGGCACAGGTTTCATTGGGTAAACCCCGTACACGAAGTTTTGCAATTTGAGGGTGAAAATCCGCGGTATTTAACCGCAGAGGGCGTGCAGCTTAACCACTATCCCAACTCTGCGAAATCACGCAGCCAATACTTAGGACTATTGGAATTGGCGGTTAAAGAAGACCCGAACAACGACCGGAATATGCATTATCTCGGACGGGAATATATGTTTAAGGGTATGTGGGAAGAGGCAATTGAAACGCTGAAAAGCCATTTAAGTTTAAAAACCGCAGTATGGAAAGACGAGCGCGCCGCTTCGATGCGATATATCGGAAGGTGCTATCTTGCTTTAGGCAACCGCACAGAAGCGCATAAATACTTTGCACACGCCGTTGCAGAAGCACCGTGGCACAGAGAGGTTTGGCTTGAGTTAGCGGAATTTGAAGCAGAAAATAAAAATTGGGAGGCTGTTATCGCCTTATGCAACCGTGCCCTGCAAATAGAAAAAAGACCGGAAATATATATTTCCGAATCCGACAGTTACGGATATCTCCCCTACGACCTATTATCCTTGGCATATTACTACACCGATAAAAAAGACAAAGCCGTTGATTTTTGTAAAAAGGCGATTGCGGCAGCACCGTATATTGAACGCCTTAAAAACAATTTAAAGATCTTTACCGCACAAAGCGTTTCTTAGTGTAAAATAAATGTAGGAAAAAATAGTACAAGAGTATGCCAAAATGTGTTTTAATAAGGTTAAAGGATCCCAAACACTAAGGAGGCATACTCTTGTGAAAAACAGTATAACACAAATAACGGAAGATTTCATCAAAAAAATCGGAGAAATATTCAAAGAAAGTGAAAAACTTTACGAGACAGAAGAAAAAATCAAATTGCAAACGCAAAATTTAGCAACAAGCCTTGTGGAACTCTTTATTGAGCGGATAGATAATGAAATATTAGGGGATAAGAAAAAGAGAAATTCGGTTTAGCACCAACAAGTATTATAATACATAATAGCCGTTTAATCAATAATTTTGCCTTCAGAAAGTCAACTCATTAATTGCGGGAATTAAATTCATAAGCTGTTCCGTATAAAATTCAATCAGCTGCTCACGGTTTGGTTCGTTACGGCGGATCGTGCGGCGAAGAAGGCGCATATATCCGATGATCTTTGCCTTGTTTTCGACCTCGGTAAGCCTTGCCTCATCTTCGGTATCAAGATACATAGCAAGCGCTTTGTGCCAGAATATCCCTGCCAGCTCATGCGAAAAGCCAAGGAATTTCTGCGTCACCTCGTGATCTACCTCAGAAAATCCGACAAAAGCATTAAACATAGAGCCAAGCTCGAAAATCGGATGTCCCATACAAAGAGTGTCCATATCAATAAGCAGTGCCTCGCCGTCGCGCACCATAATATTGTTGGTGTGATAATCTCCATGCAGCATGGTATGCTGTTCCGGTACCGCTGCCACCATTTGATACAGCTTATCGCCGATTTCTTTCGGCAGATGATCCCTGTCAAACGCCGCCCAATCAAGAGCAACCTGCTTCATATCGGGCATATCGCCCGGCTGTACGTTTGTACTATGTATCTGTTTAAGCATGTCCACATAATATTTGAGCGGCACTTCCGGATGATCGGGATCTTTTTTCATCATCTTTGAGAGAGAGGTCGCTGCCAGCAGTTCCATCACTGTGCCGTAGCCTTCCCCTACCCGCACCACATCATAAGGAATTGCTGTATTGATGCCGAGCACAAGCGCTTTGCGTGCAAGTTCACGCTCACGCTGAATGTCCGGAAGTGCGTCGGAATTAAAATACACCTTAACAATAGTTTCCTCATCATAGCGATAAACTGCGCCGTTTGCACCTTTACCGATTATTTCGCAGTTATCTACGGAAAGTCGACGGTATGCTTTCTTTACCGGCATCATCTCGGTAAAACCGGTCATATCCAGAATTTCATACACTTCAGAAGAAACACCGATAATTTCAATATTCTTATATGTTTTGCGAAGCCTCAGAATAACACGGAGACCTGCGCTTGAAATAAATTCTAACTTTTCAGCGTCAATGATTATGTTCTCCGTATTGTCGGCAAGGCCCTCAAAAATCTGCTTTTCTACGGCCGGGGCATTTGTGGAATCGATACGCCCCTGTAGATTTACGCGAGAATTTGAATCATTATTTTTTACTGTTATCATCGTCTGTTCCTCCGAATACTTTTTTAATTAAACAACTATATTCCTTAAATGCAGCCGTGTCGGCAAACACCTTAAGAGCCTCGCAAATGCTCGTATAGTACCATTGATGCTCAGCAGGGTTCTTTTGATTGAACTGAGTCCATAAACTGTTTCCGTAAATCTGCAATGAACGGTACAGCGAACGCATATTTGACAATTTATCTCCCAAAAACAGCGCCTTAATTCCAAGGTCATCGGTTTGCCTCAAAACGGCTACAGACTCTTCCTTGCGCATTCTCCATGTGTCTGACGGATTTTGTTTAACCCTTTTATTTTCGGTTTCAGACAATACAAGCTCGGCTACTCTGTTGCCAAACCGATTGATTATCTCGCTGATTTTCACCCCGGCATCCTCGACGGTATCGTGCAATACCGCCGCAATTACCGCCTCTTCTTCGTTGGTAAGCGTTTGCGTAATAGCAGCTGCTTCAAGGGAATGCAAAATTGCCGGGCTATTATCCACTTTTCTTTCCATTCCGTCAAACGCTGCCGTTGCAAAACATATAGCTTCTGACAATTTATTCAAAACATCACTCCGTCCATTCGGCATAGCTGACTTTTTTATTTTTGAACTCCATAACATCGTCTGTTTTGTAATTCAGTGCTTGCAAATCTTACACAATATTTCTGTGGCCACATCACGGTCAAGCAGAATAAGCCAAAGTTGTTATTGCTTACTGTCATTTTGCTCTCCGCTTCTTCTATGTAAAGCATGCGCATTTTCACATTATGCATTATATCATAAAAAATATAAAAGTACAACATTTAAATCCGATATGTTCGTGTCAAGTTTTTGTAGGAAAATTTTTTAAGAATGCCAAAAGTGAATTAATGGTAAAGTTTGAGAACTTTTTGTAAAGATGTGACTTTCCCGTTT
>CAVKHV010000025.1:0-22082 GCA_963656085.1 Agathobacter sp. | reverse complement strand
CATATAGAGGTTAAAATGCCGCCTTTTGAAAATACCGCGGCGGTGGAACTTCACGGTTAATACGGGGCAACCCGATATTAATAAATTTATATTAATTTGCACCGGTGTGTGCAAGATATGGAGGAAAAGAAATGAAACTTATTTACGATGTAAAAGACAAGCCGACTTTCGGTAAAGTGATAATTTTCGCTTTCCAGCAGTTGCTTGCAATCCTTGCGGCGACAATTGCGGTGCCTACAATTGTCGGCAATGAAATGCAGCAGTCCGCAGCACTGTTCGGTGCAGGCGTGGGAACAATCGTTTACCTGTTGTTCACCAGGTTCAGAAGCCCCGTATTCCTCGGCTCATCATTCGCTTTCATCGGTTCAATGCTCGCAGCGTTCGCAGGCGGCGTTTCAATGCAGCTCGGATATCTGGGGCTTATAATCGGCGCAGCGTTCGCAGGTCTTGTTTATGTTGTAATCGCAATCGCGGTTAAATTCGCAGGCGTGGGCTGGGTAAACAAACTTATGCCGGCTGTTGTTATCGGCCCTACCGTTTCAATTATCGGTCTTTCGCTTGCAGGTAATGCGGTAAGCGATATTACAAAGGGTAAAGTGCTTAACGCTGCGGGTGAATCCGTGGCCAATCCCCTTATTTGCCTTGTTTGCGGACTTGTTACCCTGCTTGTTGTAACAATCTGCTCGGTTTACGGCAAAAAAATGGCTAAACTTATTCCGTTCATCATCGGTATCCTTGCGGGTTACGCCGTTGCGGCAATATTCACCGTAATAGGTTTGTCAACCGGTAATGACGCACTTAAGATAATCGATTTCTCTGCATTCAGCAATATGAAAATATTTGCAATCCCCGAGTTCACCTTCCTTGAGGCTTTCAAAGGCACAAAAGAACTCACCGGACACTATATCGCAACTGTTGCGGTTGCCTATGTACCGGTTGCCTTCGTTGTATTTGCGGAGCATATAGCAGACCACAAGAATCTTTCTTCAATCATCGAAAAAGACCTGCTTAAAGAGCCGGGACTTCACAGAACACTCCTCGGCGACGGTGTAGGTTCAATTGTGGGTGCTGTCTTCGGCGGCTGCCCCAACACTACATACGGCGAGTCGGTCGGCTGCGTAGCCATAACCGGTAACGCTTCGGTCGTAACCATTCTTGCAACCGCCGTAATGGCAATGGTAATCTCATTCTTCGGCCCGTTCGTAACCTTCCTCGCATCAATCCCCAACTGCGTAATGGGCGGTGTTTGCGTAACCCTTTACGGATTTATCGCGGTATCCGGCCTTAAAATGATACAGGATGTAGACCTCGGCGATAACAGAAATCTGTTCGTTGTTGCAACCATCCTAATCTGCGGTATCGGCGGACTTACGGTTTCGTTCGGTAAAATCACAATCACATCAATCGCCTGCGCGCTTATCCTCGGTATAATCGTAAACGTAATCCTCGGCAAAGGCAAAAGCGATGTTGTTGAAATAGAAGAATAATATAAATAACGTATAAAAATTGAAGGGCTGCCTTGATAAGGCAACCCTTCACATTTTAGGCTGTAGACAAAGCAGGTTTTCTCAACGAAAGAAAACCTGCTTTGTCTGCAATCTGTGCAAGGTGTAAACCTTGCATTTATAATTCGTGCCGTAGGCACACCTAACTTATTACCTATTACTTTTTACTTATTACTTCCCAAAATCCCGTATCAAACTTTATTTAAAGTAAGAGTGAAGAAGTAAGAAGTAAAAAGTAAAATCCCGCCCACTAAGTGAACGGGATTTTTGGCGCGCTGAAAGGGACTCGAACCCCCGACCTTCTGATTCGTAGTCAGACACTCTATCCAGCTGAGCTATCAGCGCATAACGGCTTTTCTGAACCGCCATATTATAATATCACAACGTCCTGTAAAAATCAAGACCTATTTTTTTATTTTTTTAATTTTGGCTGTTTGGGGCGGGGACTAACCGGTAAAATGTCACCCGCGTCTTTCGGTTGGCGGCAAAACTTTCCCGGACACACTGTAAATCTTAAAAAAACACTTGACCGAGCGCCGCCGCTGTGGTATAATGATTTTACCTCTGCGAGGCTGCAAGCAACCGCTTAAAGCCTTTTCCGGATGTTCATTACCATATGTAGGA
Source organism: Agathobacter sp. (assembly GCA_963656085.1). Classification (GTDB taxonomy): domain Bacteria; phylum Bacillota; class Clostridia; order Oscillospirales; family Acutalibacteraceae; genus CAVALG01. The sequence continues at coordinate 19,953 of CAVKHV010000025.1, read as the reverse complement.
TTGCGCTTTATTTCGGGCGCTACATATAGTGTTCCGAATGCCTGCAAGGTGTCCGGTATCGAGGGAGGCTAAGGTCCGCAAAAGCGGGCAAATCTATTTCCGTAAAACGGGAGGTGCCGTTATGAGAGTAAAAATTACATTGGCTTGCTCGGAATGCAAGCAACGCAACTACAACACAATGAAAAACAAGAAAAACGATCCCGACAGACTTGAGATGAACAAGTACTGCAGATTCTGTAAGAAGCATACGCTTCACAAGGAAACGAAGTAAGGAGGGGGAAGATATGAAACTGTTAAGAGATTCTACGCGTATTTTAACCGTGGTTCTGTCACTTGCAGCGCTTGTCGCCTTTTTCTTTACCTTCGCCACCATTACAACCGCTAACGGCTCGGTTTCACTTACCGGTTCGCAGTTGGCTTTCGGCGGAAAGACCGAACTTAACGATGTTACCTATGAAATGGCGAAATCGGCAGATCTTCTTTTCTGTATGATTCTTGCCGCATTTTCAACGGTAATGGCAGGGCTTGCTTTCACAAAGTCGCGCTCGGCACGTTGGTTCAACATTCTTTCTTCGGCTGTTGCCGCCGTTTATATGTTGGTGATCGCGCTCAGCAAGCCGAATAAATTTGTTGACACACGCCCGCTTCAGAGCGTAACCGGGGTCAGTTATTCGTCCTTTGTACTGATAGCTTCGATTATTCTGTTTGCCGCGCTTATCTCCGGCATAGCATTTATACTCGCCGCAGATTATGTTGAAGCAGCAGAGTCGGGTGACGGTCGTTTGACTATACCCAAAAAGGTTGCCAAGTTCTTAAAAGACTATAAAGGCGAAATTAAAAAAATCGTTTGGCCGGGACCGCGTTCCGTGGTTAAAAACACACTTATCGTTTTCGCTATATGCCTTATCGTCGGTGCGTTCGTTTGGCTTTTGGACTACGGCCTGTCCGCATTTATCGACTGGGTAACAACTCTTGCCTGATTTAGGGGGTCCTTAAATGGCAGAATACAGTGACGCAAAATGGTATGTTGTTCATACCTATTCCGGCTATGAAAACAAGGTTATGACCGACCTTGAAAAGGTTGTGGAAAACCGCGGTATGCAAAATCTGATTTTTGATATCCGCGTTCCTACCGAAACGGTCACGGAAATCAACGGCGACAAGAAAAAAGAAGTCGAACGCAAAATCTTTCCGGGCTATGTGCTTATAAAGATGATAGTGACGGATGACTCTTGGTATGCCGTAAGAAATATCCACGGTTGCACGGGATTTGTAGGCCCTGCCTCCAACCCCACCCCTTTGACAGACAAAGAGGTCGCAGCTCTCGGCGTCGAAAAGCGCACCGTCGAGGTGAGTTACAAAGTGGGCGATAATATCACGATTATCGACGGTCCGCTTGAAGGCTTCACGGGTATTGTTAATGAGATGAATGTGGAAGAAAACAACGTCCGCGTTACCATCTCGATGTTCGGCAGAGAAACACCGGTTGAACTTGAGCTTGACCAGGTTGAACCTGTCGAAGACTGATTTTAAATCAAACCGGCCGCGTTATGCGGCTGTGATACTGCATTTACAGTATCAGTGGGAGGAATGAAATAACCGTAACCTATCATTCCGTCAGGCGCCGCAAAGCGCGCCGCTACCACATAATTTTGGAGGTGCAAATAAATGGCTCAGAAAATAACTGGCTATATCAAACTGCAAATTCCCGCCGGCAAAGCAACTCCGGCACCGCCTGTAGGACCGGCTCTCGGTCAGCACGGCGTAAACATTATGGCTTTCACTAAAGAATTTAACGAGCGTACCAAAAATGACGCCGGCCTTATAATCCCGGTTGTTATTACGGTATATGCCGACCGTTCTTTCAGTTTTATAACCAAGACTCCGCCTGCCGCCGTTCTTATCAAAAAGGCTTGCGGTATTGAAAGCGGTTCGGGCGTTCCGAACAAAACAAAAGTTGCAAAGATCACCAGTGAGCAGGTAAGAAAAATCGCAGAGACAAAAATGCCCGACCTTAATGCCGCTACGGTTGAAACCGCTATGTCTATGATAGCCGGCACCGCAAGAAGTATGGGTATCGAAGTCGTAGATTGATGCTCAGGGTGGGAGGAAAAATCCGATTTAACCACTCTAACGGAGGAATTGTAGTATGAAACATGGTAAAAAGTATAATGACAGCGTAAAGCTGCTTGAAAAAAACAAACAGTATGACATTGCGGAAGCAATGGAACTGGCAGTTAAAACAAAAACCGCAAAATTTGATGAAACGGTTGAAATTCACGTTCGCTTGGGTGTTGACTCACGCCACGCCGACCAGCAGGTCAGGGGCGCCGTAGTTCTCCCGAACGGTACCGGTAAAAAGATTCGCACCCTTGTTTTCTGCAAAGATGATAAGGTCGCCGCTGCCGAAGCCGCAGGCGCAGATTATGTCGGTGCCGAAGACCTGGTTGCCAAGATCCAGAACGAAAACTGGATGGATTTTGACGTTGTAATCGCAACACCCGATATGATGGGCCTTGTCGGTCGTCTCGGTAAGGTTCTCGGTCCTCGCGGACTTATGCCTAACCCCAAGGCGGGTACCGTTACTCCCGATGTTGCTAAGGCTGTTACCGAAGCAAAAGCAGGTAAGATCGAATACCGTCTTGACAAAACAAACATCATCCATTGCCCGATAGGCAAGGTTTCTTTCGGTGCCGATAAACTTAAAGAAAACCTTGATACCCTTATGACCGCAATCGTTAAGGCAAAACCTGCCGCTGCAAAAGGCCAGTACATTAAGTCCTGCGTTGTTGCAACCACAATGGGTCCCGGAATAAAGCTCAATGTAGCAAAGTTCGGCGCATAATTTTATATTTAGGTGTTGACAAATGCGCTTTTGCGTGTTATCATATCTAAGTTGACCGAAGACAGTAGGTGTCGTAAGACTTAATTTACGCCTGCCGAGGAATATGGCTTAAACGGCTCTTGCCGTATTTTTGTTATTAATGCCTGTTCCCTTTGTTTTCGGGAACAGGCTTTATTTATGTTTTCCGGAGGTGAAATTTAATGCCAAGTGCAAAAGTATTAGAGGCGAAGAAACAACAGGTTGCCGCTTTGAAAGAAAAAATTGACGGTGCCGTCGCAGGCGTTGTTGTTGATTACAAAGGTATAACGGTTGCTGATGATACGGCGCTGCGTAAAGAATTGCGCGAAGCCGGCGTTCATTATGCCGTAGTTAAAAACACCCTTCTCCGCCTTGCCATAGCAGGAACGGAACTTGAAGGTCTCGGCGAAGTTCTTGAGGGCACAACCGCAATCGCTGTCAGCGCTGAGGATCACGTTGCCGCTGCAAGAATTTTAGGCAAATTTGCCGACTCACACGAAAACTTCACTATTAAATCCGGTTTCCTCGATGGGAAAGTTATTGACCTTGATACTATCACAAGTCTTTCCAAACTCCCGTCAAGAGAGATCCTTCTCGCAACAGTTTGCAATGCGTTCAATGCTCCTATCGCAGCATTTGCACGTGCCTTGCAGGCAGTAGTAGACAAGAACGGCGAAGCAGCCGCAGAATAATTTTAAATTTTATTATATCGGAGGTAAATTATAATGGCATCAGAAAAGATTGCAGCTCTTATTGAAGAAATAAAAGCACTTACAGTATTGGAACTTTCAGAACTCGTTAAAGCAGTAGAGGATGAGTTCGGCGTATCCGCAGCAGCAGCTGTAGCAGTTGCAGCACCGGCAGCAGGCGGCGCAGCAGCAGAAGAGAAAACAGAGTTTGACGTTGTTCTTGCAGACGTAGGCGCTGAAAAGATCAAGGTTATCAAAACAGTTCGTGAGATCACCGGCCTTGGCCTTGCAGAAGCAAAAGCTATTGTTGACGGCGCTCCCAAAACTCTTAAAGAAGCAGCTTCTAAAGAGGACGCTGAAGCTATCAAAGCTAAACTTGAAGAAGTTGGCGCAAAGGTTGAACTTAAGTAATTTAAGGTTGCCTATAAAAAGTACCGACCGAACGGTGATCCGTTCGGTCGGTACTTTTTTGCCTTTTTATAATATTAAAGCAGCGGGAACCCCACGCAAGGCTGTGTGCAGTGCCGCTTATTCAGCCGCCCTCTCCGCTAAAGCGGCGGCACGGTCGGCTTCCTCGTCAAATCTCTTGTTGCGGAAATAGAGGCATATATCTATCGAGATTTCTATGAAATTGAGGACATAGAAGAAAAATCCCAGATAAAATATAAATCCCGAGGCGCCGCCGACGGTTTGTATAATCTTCCTTACAATTCCGCAAGCGTAGCCGAAAAGCAAAAACACCTCAAAAAACAGGCTTTTACCTTTGGAAGTGTGCGATACAAGTGACTTACGGATTGACAGCGGCCACGAAAGACCGAAACAAAAAATTGTGAGTGCTTCAAGCAAATCTGTTATAATACCCATTTAAACCTAACTTTCTTATTATTTTCTTCTGTAATCGGGCAGCAACTTGGGCGATACCGCGTCGGTTTTAATGCCTGCTGCCGCACGCTCGGCGTCAAATTTTGCAATGTGCTCAAGCGTAAGTTTGCCCGGCTGAACCTCGGCGGAATGTTCGGCGGCGTTTTTGCCTGCCGTTCTGCCGAATACGATAATATCCAAAAGTGAGTTGCCCATAAGGCGGTTCCTGCCGTGTATTCCGCCTACAGCCTCGCCTGCTACATACAGGTTTTCGACTGCGGTACTCATACCGTCGGCATTTATGTCAATACCGCCGTTCTGGTAATGCAGGGTGGGATAAACCAGAATAGGCTCGCGGCGGATATCTATGCCGTAACTTGCAAACATACGCATCATAGCGGGGATGCGGCGCTCAATAGTGCCCTCGCCGCCGATTTTTTCAATCATCGGGGTATCAAGCCAAACAGCCTTGCCGCTGCCGGTGTCAACACCCTCGTCACGGTCCGAACATTCGCGGATTATGGAGGCAGCCGCAACATCGCGTGTTTCAAGCGGATGCATAAACACCTTACCGTCGCGGTTTACAAGTTTTGCGCCGAGCGAACGGACTTTTTCGGTAACAAGCGCACCGAATATCTGCTGGGGGAACGCCGCACCCGTGGGGTGGTATTGCAAGGTGTCGGCATAAAGCAATTTTGCCCCTGCACGGTAGCCGAGCACAAGTCCGTCAGCCGTTGCGCCGTAATGGTTAGAGGTGGGGAAACCCTGGTAGTGCATTCTGCCTGCGCCGCCGGTTGCGATTATTACGGTTTTTGCGCGCGCAACAAGCAGTTCGTGCGTTTCCATATTCATAAGCACCGCGCCTGCCGCATTGCCCTTGTCGTCAAGTATAAGTTCAACCGCCGCCGTGAAATCCACAACCGGAATATTGCGGTTAAGCACTTCGTCACGCAAAGTACGCATAATTTCCGCGCCCGAATAGTCCTTTGCGGCGTGCATACGCTTTCTGGAAGTTCCGCCGCCGTGCGTGGTTATCATCGTCCCGTCGGGCGTTTTGTCAAACTCAACACCCAATTCGTTAAGCCATTTTATCGCCTCGGGTGCGTCGCAAACCAATTTTGAAAGAAGTTCGCGCTTTGCGGCAAAGTGACCGCCGCCGAAAGCGTCAAGGAAATGGATAGCAGGCGAATCGTTGGGTTTATCCGCCGCCTGTATTCCGCCCTCAGCCATCATTGTGTTGGCGTCACCCAAACGGAGTTTGGTAACTATCATAGCTTTTGCGCCTGCGTTATCCGCCTCGATTGCAGCCGAGGCGCCCGCGCCGCCGCCGCCGATTATCAGCACGTCAACATCATATCCAGGGTTGTCAAGGCCAACACTGTCGGCAGTTATGCGGCTGTTGGCTTCAAGCATTTCGGCAAGTTCGTGCGGCACTTTTTCCCCCTTGTTGGGGCCTATTTTCAAGGTCGCAAACTCGCTTTTTTTATAATCGGGATGATACTGTGCAAGCAAAGCGTCCTTTTCATCCGCAGTCATACGGCGAGGCTCAAGCGCTATGTTATCCTCACGCGCAGCCTCAACAGCGGCTAAAGATTTTTTAAATTCTTCCGTATACATAATGTCGCCCCCTTATTTCTCAATTTCACGGTTGTTGTAGAGTTCTTTTAACTCCTCAACCGGTTTGCCCATAAGTGAAGATATAAGGTCGGTAAACGCCCCTGATTTTACCTCTTCAACGCGTTTTTTAAGATGCTCCGACTCGGGCTCTAAGTACTTGCCGTTAAGGCGGCGGGCAAGCATTGCAACCTGCGGGTGCGAGATACCTGCCGGGCAGCGCGATGAACATACGCCGCACATAACGCAGTCAAACGATTCTTCGGCGCATTTGTCGTATTCGCCGCGCTGGGCATATGCGATATATTGCATTACATTAAGCCCCTGAGTGCAGCTTTTTGTGCAGGCGTTACAGCCTACGCAGGCGTATATTTCGGGGTAAAGCTGCATCATAATCTGCTCTGTCGGCTTTATTTTTTCAATGTCGTAAACCTGTTTAACAAGGGGGAAAAACGGCAGTGTAGCAACATACATATCATTTTCCACCTTGGTCTGGCAGGCAAGACAGGTTTTAAGGTCGCGGCAGCCCTTTATGCGGTATATAGTGGCGCAGGCGCCGCAAAAACCGTTGCGGCAGCCGCAGCCGCGCACAAGTTGGTATCCTGCGTATTCCATAGCGCGCATTATAGTAAGGTCATCCGGCACGCTGTACTTTTTGCCGAACAGATATACATTTACCATATTATCCATTTGTTTAGCCTCCCTTTTTAATATTCGTCAGGTAATTCGTCAATTTCGTCAAAGCGGAATACCGGTCCGTCTTTGCAGACGTATTTTGAACCGATGTTGCACCTTCCGCATTTGCCGATGCCGCACTTCATACGAAGTTCCATCGTGGTGTATACCTGAGTTTTATCAAATCCCAGTTCCTGCAAACCTGCAAGCGTGAATTTAATCATTATCGGCGGCCCGCAAAGAACGGCGGTCTTGTCGGTTGAGAAGCCCAGTTCTTTAACATAATTGGGAACAAACCCGACGTGACCGTCCCAATCCGGCTGCTCACGGTCAATTGTCAGATAGACATTAACGCCGTCATCATTTTGCCATTCTTCAATTATTTCTTTATAGTCGACCAAGTCCTGCTTGCTGCGCGAACCGTATACGATATCAATTTTTCCGTAACGGTCGCGGTAGTGGCGGCAGTAATTGATTACCGAGCGCAGCGGCGCCAAACCGATACCGCCCGCAACAAACAACAAATCCTGCCCCGCAAATTCCGTATCAACGGGGAAAGGTCTGCCGTACGGCCCGCGTATGGTTATTTCCTGACCTACTTCCATTGAATGAAGCCATTGGGTCACGCAGCCGCATTTTTTTATGGAAAATTCCATATACTCGGTATTTGTCGGTGATGAGGTTATCGAAAACATTGCCTCGCCCACGCCGGGGACCGAGAGCATGGCGCACTGCCCCGGCATATGGTCAAACGCCTTTTTGCCGTCCGGCGTTACAACGCGAAAGGTTTTAACATCAGGCGTATCAATGCGGATATCGGTCACAACACCGATTTTAGGTATAAGCGGTTCATTAACCTTTATCATTCTATGCCGCCTCCTAACTTTTTCATTACCTTAACTATGTTCATCCCTATCGGGCATTTTGCAAGGCATCTGCCGCAGCCGACGCAGGAAAACATTCCGTCATTATTTGTCGGGAAATAGACCAATTTGTGCATAAAACGCTGACGGAAACGCTCAAGTTGGGTAAGGCGCGGCTGACCTGCCGACATTTTGGTGAAGTCCGAAAACATACAGGAGTCCCAGCAGCGGAAGCGTTTAACGCCGTGCCCCGTGTTGAAATCCTTAATATCGTAACATTGGCAGGTCGGGCAAACATAGGTGCAGGTGCCGCAGCCGAGGCAGGATTCCGAAAGCCCCGCCCACTCGGGCGAGTCAAAAAATTCTTTTGTTTTGCCTGCGCCGAAAGCGTCGGCTGTTAAGCCGCTGAGCGGTAATGCGCCCATTCTTTCGGATATAAGTTTTTTCTGTTCATCCGCCGCCCCGTTATCGCATTCTTCGGTGAGCGACTGCAATTTTTCCAAAAGTGCCGCACCTTTATCGGTCTTTTTGTCAAGGTACAGTTCACCGTCGGTCATATAACAGGCAATATCGCCGCCCGGTTCGGACGGGTCTATTCCGAATGTGCCGCAGAAACAGGTGGAATTGGGTTTTGTGCAGGCAAGGGTGATTATAACGCCGTGTTCGCGGCGGTTGGTATAATAACTGTCAGCCGGTTCGGCGGCAAACACACGGTCAAGCACGTCAAAACTGCGTGCGTCGCAGGCACGGACGCCGAAAACCGCAAAATCTTCACATTCGCTGCGTGTGTCAACTATTTCAATCTTTTTTCCGGCGGTTTTAAAATCCATAAGATTTTCGGTCTGCGGAAAGAAGAAATCTTTGGCGCTGCGCACGGTGTTAAGCCGTGAGGAGAGTTTCACACCCTTACTCCACGCCGTGAATTTTGCGCCCGATTCGGTATCAACGGGCAAATAAAGCCTGTTTGTTTCGTTTATTGCCGAAAACAGTTCGTCAATTCGGTTTAAAGAGATTTTACGCATTTCCGTCACCTCTCTTAACGGCGTCACCCGGCTCAATATCTTCGGTAGTGTAATTTACTATCGGGGCGCGGCTGCCTTCCTCGGCACCCGCCTGATATTCGCCGTAAAATTCATCTATATCCTTAATAAACTTGCGGTTAAGCAGATGAAGCGGAATATGTTCGGGACATACGCGGGAACACTCGCCGCAGTCAGTACATCTTCCCGCAACATGGAAAGCGCGGATAATGTGGAACATTTTTTCTTCAAATGAGTTCGCCGCCGCCTTGTTTTCAACGCCCGAATCAGGGTTGTCAAACACGCATTTTTCGCAGGTGCAGGCAGGGCAGACGTCGCGGCAGGCGTTGCAGCGTATGCAGCGTGAAAGTTCACTCTGCCAGAATGCAAAACGCTCATCCGGAGTCATTTTTTCAATTTTTTCAACCTCATCAAAACGGTGTGACTCAATCACCTCGCCGTCACTGCCCAAAAGTTCATCGTAAGCGACATGTTTTTTGGATTTACAGTTTATGCAGCGGTCGGGCAGGAGTTCATCCCGCTTTACGGTCACAGAACCGTCAAACAAAGTTTCAATCTCAACGGTTTCGCCGTTATCGGATACCGATTTAACGCTCTCGCTTACTTCCCTGATTTTTTTGGGGTCAAGCATACCGCCGCAGGGCACGCCGACAGCATAAACATTATCGCGGTTGAAGCGGTGCTCGGTAAGCAGCTGATTGAAACTGTAGGTGTCGCAGGGCTTTAAAAAGGTAAGCACCTTTTCGCCGTTTGCGGTTAGTTTTATAAGGTATTTTGAAAAGTTTGCACCGCAAAGGTCGCCCCAGACAAAGCCGTTTTCCAATTCCTCTTTTGAATTGAACACGGCAGGGGTTATATCATAGTACGACTCACCCGTCGCCCAGCCGAGAACCTTTGTAACAGAGCCGTTTTCAAGCAGTTCGGAGGCACGCGATACAAGTGCGTCACGGGTTATTTCCTGCATCTTAAATCCTCCAATCTTTTATTTTCGCCGAGAGCCGCCACAGTGTTTGCAAAGTCGTTCATTGTTGCGGCAAATTTAGCGCCTTCGGCGGCGGATACCCACTCCACACGGGTGCGTTCACGCTCTATGCCGAGGTAATCAAGCATTGAGAACAGCAGCGCCATACGGCGGCGTGTGTAATAGTTGCCCGAAGTATAATGGCAGTCGCCCGGGTGGCATCCGCAGAGGATAACACCGTCCGCCCCGCGCTGAAACGCCCGCAGTATAAACATCGGGTTTACGCGGCAGGAACAGGGTACGCGGATTATCTTAACCTCGGCAGGGTAGGCAAGCCTGTTGTTTCCGGCAAGGTCTGCCCCGGCGTAGGAACACCAATTGCAGCAAAACGCAACAATAAGCGGTTTATAATCATTTACTTGCATATAGCGTCCACCTCCGCCATAATTTGTTTGTTCATAAAGCCTTTAAGGTCCATAGCGCCCGACATACAGGCAACCGTGCAGGCTCCGCAGCCCTGACATACCGCCGGATTTACAACCGCTACACGGCGAACTTTTGTAGTACGGTCGGGCATTCTGAACTCTTTATCTTCGTAAGTAATTGCGCCGTAGGGGCAAACATTTGCGCAGGTAGAGCAGCCGTTGCACATCATTTCATCCGAATGGGCAACGCATGGATTGCCTTTAAGTTTATCCTTGCATAAAAGCCCTATGACCTTTGAGGCTGCCGCGCCCGCCTGCGAAACCGTTTCGGGAATATCCTTAGGCCCCTGGCAGGTACCCGAAAGGAATACGCCCGCCGTCGGGCTTTCAACCGGACGGAGTTTCGGGTGCGCTTCGGTGAAAAAGTCGTTTGTATCCATACTTGCCGTAAGCATAGTGGCAAGCGGACGGGCGGATTTATCCGGTTCTATTGCCGCCGCAAGAACTACCAAGTCGGCGTCTATATGCAATTGTTTGCCGTACAAAAGGTCGGACGCCTGAACTTTGAGTTTTTTGCCTTCGGGCGATACTTTGCCGACCATACCCTTTATATAGTGTACGCCGTATTCCTCAACCGCGCGGCGGTAAAATTCGTCAAAGTTTTTACCGGGGGTGCGGACATCTATATAGAACACGTAAACCTCGGTATCGGGGTATTTATCCCTTATAAGCATTGCGTGCTTTGCGGTGTACATACAGCATATTTTAGAGCAGTATTCCTTGCCCTTTTGTGCGCAGGCTTCGCAGCGCGAACCGACGCACTGAACAAATACTATCGTATGTGGATGCTCGCGGTCGGACGGGCGCAGCAGCGTTCCGCCGGTCGGCCCCGCGGCATTCATAAGGCGTTCGAGTTCAAGCGAAGTTATAACATCTTTTGACTGCGAATATGCAAATTCATCGAATTTATCCATTGAAATCGGGTTAAATCCCGTGGCGGCTACGATAGCGCCGTACCTTTCGTGCAGATATTCGTCCTTTGCGTTATAATCTATTGCGCCTGCGGTGCAGACCATTGAGCAAAGGCCGCATTTGCCGGTTTTAAGTTTTGTGCAGTAGCGGGGGTCTATCGTTGCAACTTTAGGTACAGCCTGCGCAAACGGGATGTATATTGCGCGGCGGTTATCCATACCGAGGTTAAATTCGTTCGGCACGTTTTTCTGCGGACATTTCTCGGTACAGGCGCCGCAGCCCGTGCAGATATCCTCTTTTACATAACGCGCGCGGCGTTTTATTGTAACGTCAAAATTGCCAACAAATCCGTCAACCTCCGTAACTTCGGAGTATGAGAAAATGCGTATTTTATCATTCTGCGCCACGTCAACCATTTTAGGCGTAAGGATACAGGCGGCGCAGTCAAGCGTCGGGAATGTTTTATCAAGCTGAGCCATTTTACCGCCGATAGTCGGCTTGGTTTCGACTATATCAACGGGGAAACCGGCATCGGCTATGTCAAGCGCGGTCTGTATTCCGGCGATACCGCCGCCGATTACAAGCGCGCGCTTGGTAACGGGTGTTTCGCCCGGAGTAAGCGGAGCGTTAAGATTAACCTTCGCAACGGCTGCACGCGCCAGAATTATCGCTTTGGCGGTACCCGTAGGAATATCTTTATGTACCCAAGAGCATTGCTCGCGGATATTGGCAATCTCGACCATATAGGAGTTGAGTCCTGCGGCAGCCGCCGTTTTGCGGAAGGTTGCCTCGTGCATACGGGGCGAGCAGGAACACACAACAATACCGGTAAGTTTATGTTCGGCAATCGCATTTTTTATCATATCCTGACCTGCCTGCGAACACATATATTGGTAGTCGGTGGAGAAAACCACGCCCGGCTCATTCTTCACGGCTTCCGCCACGGCTTTTACATTAACCGTTCCGGCAATATTGGTGCCGCAATGGCACACGAATACGCCTATTCTCTGCATTGTGTTTTTCCCCTTTCTTATTTGGAATATTTGCGCATTGCGCTTACTATCGCCTGCTGCGGCATATCGTCATTCAAAAGCGACGGAATATCGTCGGCGGTCATATGATTGGCGCCCTTTTCGCGTATAACCGCAAGGCGCACCGCTTCAATCAGTTTTGCCGGCTCAACGCCGCGGGGGCATCGGTCAACACACGCAAAGCAGGAAAGGCATTTGTATATGGATTTTGATTTCATAAGCGGCTCAATATCACCCGTTTCAACCATATAAACAAACTGATGGGGGTGATACTCCATTTCGTCATATGACGGGCAGGTGGCGGAACATTTTCCGCAGCGCATACATTTAAGCGGATTTACGCCGCTTGAACGCAATATTTGCTCTTTAAGCCGTTGGGTGTTGTTCTGCATTATTGCGCCTCCTTTACGCCGAGGGCTTCGGCAAGCAGTTCGGTGAAATATACCACCGGAACGGGACTGCCGTTTTTAACAAGATTATACTTGCACAAGGGACATGCGGTTACGATACTGTCGGCTCCCGCGTCGGCTGCGCTGCCGCTTACCGTGCGGCTTTTGCGCTCTGCCGAAGCGGCGTCCTCCAATGCGACATAGCCGCCGCAGCACTCATTTCTGTACGGATAGATTACCGGTTCCGCGCCCAGCGTTTTTATGAATTCTTCAATAATCTGCGGATTTTCGGGGTCGTCAAACTCCAGAACCTTTGAAGGGCGGAGAAGCATACAGCCGTAATATGCGGCTATCTTTCTTCCCGTAAGCGGATTGGTGACCTTCTCTTTTATTTTGTCAAAACCGACAACGTCACGCAGCAGTTCAAAATAATGCATAACCTTCGTTTCGCCGTGATAGGGTGCGGCAGCGTCCTTATCCTGCGACATATACAGGTTGACCTTTGAGGCAAAATTCTCATCGGTCAACATCGCGTTGTTTGTCTGTTTTATAACATTGTGGCAGGCGGAGCATACCGTAACAAGCGGGCGGCCGCTGTCACGTGCGGCGGCAAGTGCACGCACCGACGAAAGTTTTGAGGCTATTTCGTCTTCGGCACTTACGAACACGCCGCCGCAGCACTGCCAGTTTTCAATCTCACATAATTCTACTCCGAGTATCTCTGCGCATTTTCTTGCGTAAAGGTCAAGTTCCTTTGCTTTTGTGCGCAGGGTACATCCCGGAAAATAACCGACCTTCATCTTTCTCCTCCTTAAAGGTTTAAACCATATGTTCGGGGCGGAATACTTCGTCAAACTTCTCGGCAGTTAAAAAGCCCAATTCCACGCAGGCTTCTTTAAGCGAAATGTTGTCTTTAAACGCTTTTTTAGCCGTTTTGGCTGCGTTTTCGTACCCGATATAGGGGTTGAGCGCAGTAACCAGCATAAGTGAATTATGAAGATTATCGTGCATTTTTTCACGGTTTACGTTAATGCCGACCGCGCATTTATCGTTAAACGATGTAATCACTTCGGACAGCAGGCGAACCGATTGCAAAAAATTGTAAGCCGCTACGGGCATAAATACGTTAAGTTCAAAATTACCCTGTGACGCCGCAATACCTACAGCCGTGTCGTTACCCATTACCTGAACGGCTACCATGGTAACCGCTTCGCACTGGGTCGGGTTGACCTTACCCGGCATTATCGACGAGCCCGGTTCGTTGGCGGGTATGCGCAATTCGCCCAATCCGTCGCGCGGGCCGGAAGCCAGCCAGCGAACATCGTTGGCTATTTTCATCATATCCGCCGCCGTCGCTTTAACGGCACCGTGCGCAAAAACATATTCGTCCTTTGAAGTCAGGGCGTGGAACTTATTGGGCGCGGTTACAAACGGTTTTCCGGTAATCTCCGCTATCTTGCCCGCAACAAGTTCCGAAAATCCTGCGGGCGCGTTAAGCCCGGTGCCGACCGCCGTTCCGCCGAGGGCGAGTTCACAAAGCGGTTTAACCGCAAGTTTAAGCAGTTCAACATCGCGCTCAAGACTTGTGCGCCAACCGGACATTTCCTGACTGAATTTAATCGGGGTGGCGTCCTGAAGGTGCGTACGCCCTGATTTTACAATACCCTGATACTTTATCTCAAGGCGTTTAAATGTGGAAATCAGTATTTCAAGAGCGGGTATAAGGCTGTCCTCAATAGCCAAAACAGCGGAAATGCTCATAGCGGTCGGGAAAGTGTCGTTGGAAGACTGACTCATATTAACATCGTCATTCGGGTGGCAGAGTTTTTCCCCGGCTATCTGATTCGCACGGTTGGCTATTACCTCGTTGGCGTTCATATTGGACTGCGTGCCCGAGCCGGTCTGCCATACAACAAGCGGAAAATGACTGTTGAGGCTGCCCGAAATAACCTCGTCACAGGCAAGGGATATCGACTGCAGTTTTTTAACGGTCATTTTTTTCGGGTTAAGTTCCGCGTTTGCCATAGCGGCTGCCTTTTTAAGTATGCCGAAGGCGTGTATTATCTCGCTCGGCATGGTTTCAATACCTACTCCTATTTTAAAATTTTCGTGACTGCGCTGGGTCTGCGCGCCCCATAAACGGTCGGCAGGAACCTGTATTTCACCCATTGAGTCATGTTCTGTACGGTAATCCATAGTGCAATCCCCCTCTGAATTCGGTTATATTTCAAGATTATTTATAACGTCTTTAAGCGTGTCGGCGCTGCGGCGCAAAAGGGCAAGTTCGTTTTCGGTAAGCGGAACGTTTACCTTGCCGCGGACACCGTCGTGACCTACCATATTAAGGGTGCTTAAACATACGTTGTCAACCCCGTATTCGCCGTGCATCATCGTTGATACGGTCATTGTGGTATCAATGCCGGCAAGCAGGCACTTGCATATGTGGCAAACCGAAACCGAAACCGCATAAAACGTTGCGCCCTTGCGCGCAATAACGCGTGCGCCCGATTTGCGGACATACTGCTCAATTTCCCGGAAATTGAGTTCCGGAGCGTCGAAATCCGGGTTGGTGATAAGCTGCCTGCATTCGGTTATCGGGACATTTGAAATGTTGGCGACCGACCACGGAATAAACGAGGAATCGCCGTGCTCACCGAAAACATATGCGTGAACATTGCTCTGATTTATATTGTAGTATTCCGAAAGCCTTGAACGCAGGCGGGCGGTATCAAGTATAGTGCCCGAACCCATAATGCGGTTTTCCGGCAACCCGGACATTTTATAGAATGTATATGTAAGGATATCCACCGGATTGCTGACTATGATGTATGTAGCGTTCGGGGCATACTTTGTAATTTCGGGAATTATCTGTTTCATAATGTTAACATTTGTCTGTGCAAGTTCAAGGCGCGACTGCCCCTGTTTTCTCGGTAATCCGGAGGTTATTATAACTATATCGGAGTTTTCAGCGTCGCGGTAATCACCGGCATAAACCGAACACGCTTCGCAAAACGGCGTGCCCTGCCTGATATCAAGCGCTTCGCCCAAAGCCTTTTCGTTATTAATGTCTATCATCACAATTTCGGATGCAAGCCCCATAACCGTCAAGGTGTATGCAATGGTAGAACCGACGCTTCCGGTACCTATTATTGAGATTTTATTCACTGTATACCACTCCTATTTTACATAATTCATTATATTATACCATCAAGTGTCAATTAATTCAATAGTTCGGCAGTTATTTTAAATTATGCGTTTTTTGATATAGCGGTTATATCATTTTTTATATCATACGAAAAAAGCAAAGCATAAAAACACCGGCTGCAATCAATGCAGCCGGTGCTTGTCTGTTAATTATTTGGCATAATCCACAACGCGGTTTTCGCGTATAAGGTTTACCTTTATCTGTCCCGGATAGTCGAGCTCTTCTTCTATCCTTTTTGCTATGTCGCGCGCAACAATAACCATTCGGTCGTCGCTTATCTGGTCGGGCTTGATGATAACGCGTATTTCACGGCCTGCCTGAATGGCAAACGAAGTGTCAACACCCTTGAAAGAGTTGGCGATCTCCTCAAGTTTTTCAAGCCTTTTTATGTAGTTTTCAAGATTTTCCCTGCGTGCGCCGGGGCGTGCGGCGGATATAGCGTCCGCAGCCTGAACGAGGCAGGCGATAACCGTCTTAGCTTCAACATCGCCGTGGTGGGCGTGTATCGCGTGAATTATCTGCTCATTTTCTTTATATTTTTTGGCAGCTTCAACACCCAGCATTATGTGGGAGCCTTCCTGCTCGTGGTCAAGCGCTTTACCGATATCGTGCAAGAGTCCCGCGCGTTTTGCAAGGGTAACGTCGGCGCCGAGTTCGGCAGCCATAAGTCCCGCAAGGTGGCAGACTTCCATCGAATGGTTAAGCACATTCTGACCGTAACTTGTGCGGTAATGTAATTTACCCAGAAGTTTGATTATTTCGGGATGCATATGTGCAATTCCCGCGTCAAGCATAGCGCGTTCACCTTCACGCTTAATGGTGCGGTCAACTTCGCTTTTGGCTTTTGCAACCGCCTCTTCAATCTTGGTCGGGTGAATTCTTCCGTCGGTTATCAGCCGTTCAAGCGCAAGGCGCGCGATCTCGCGGCGGATGGGGTCAAAACTTGATACCGTTATGGCCTCCGGCGTGTCATCAATAATAAGGTCAACACCCGTGGCGGTTTCGATTGCGCGGATGTTCCTGCCTTCACGGCCGATGATTCGACCTTTCATTTCGTCATTCGGCAGCTGAACTACCGAAACGGTCGTCTCGCTCGAATGGTCGGCAGCGCAGCGCTGTATCGCCTGCGAAATGAGTTCGCGCGACTTAGAGTCAACCTCTTCCTTAAACTGCTGCTCATATTCGCGTATCTTAACCGCCTTTTCGTGGCAAAGTTCATCATCAAGTGCTGATATTATCTGTGATTTTGCCTGTTCAACGGTCAGACCCGAAATTTTTTCAAGCATATCAAGCTGACTTCTCTTGATTTGCTCAGCTTCCGCAATTCTTTGCTCAAGGTCTTTGGTGCGTGCGTTTATTTTTTCTTCTTTTGCTTCAATACTGTCAGTCTTTTTGTCAAGTGATTCTTCCTTTTGCTGAAGTCTGCGTTCCTGTCTTTGAACTTCGCTTCTGCGTTCTTTCAGTTCACGGTCGGTCTCGGCTTTAAGGGTGTATATTTCGTCCTTAGCTTCAAGCACCGCTTCTTTCTTTTTCGCTTCGGCAGTTTTCATAGCCTCGTTAAGAATTCGTTTGGCTTCATCCTCGGCAGAGCCGATAACAGCCTCCGATTTCCTGCGCCTGAAAGACATACCTGCCAAAAAGGAGATCACTGCAACGATTACCGCGATAATCGCAAAGATTACTATAGTAATCGTATCGGGCATAAAATGCACCTCCTTTATATTAAAACGCAATTAAAACAATGCCGCCGCCAATAGGTGGGGCGGTCTAAAAGAGGGTTGCGTTTTTGACCCCCTGCGAGTTGTATGAAAATCAGATATCTTGTGTTCGCCAAGCACAAAATTCACCAATATATACATACTATCCTATATTTTATGCTTTTTTATGCATATTGTCAAGTGCCAATTTCGGTATAGTAACTGTCAAGTGTAGAGTCTACTCTAAATTTTTGTCAAAACACGAAATGCATTTCGTGGAAAAATGTTTCTACGCGCGATATAATACTTATTTTGCACACTCCTTAGGTATCTTGGCTTTTGGGTTAATTCATTTTACCGTTTTTGTGTGCGTTGGGGAAGTTCTTTTTTGAACTTCATCTTCTTTTTGCCTATTTTTATTTTACACTAAGGGGGGAACAATTTCGAAAAATAATCTTTAATTTTTCTCCCCAATCTTGCAAATACATAATATAGAATGCCCTGATTTCGGAAGCAACAGAAAATATGATCCTGTTTAGCAGTTCTAAAACTATTTGCAGTTTTCCGACGAGGACTTCTCCGCCGTTTTTCTTCACAGCACTTTTGTGTATTTCCTGATTGTCGCAACGGCATAAAGCATGACCAGCAGTTCCGTGATCGGCATGGCGAACCAAATCGCATCTGCGCTGACTGCAACGGGAAGCACTATGATCAAGATGCCACTGATGACAAGCCCTCGCGCTACCGATATAATAAATGCCGCCTTCGGCTTCATAATTGCCTGGAAATAATATGTCGAGAAGATATTGAACGGCAAAAGCAAAAACGACAGCGCATAGGTGCGGACAATGGCAGGAGCCGTTTCCAGTATCTCCGGCGTGGGCGCCATGAAAATGCGGATATAGACATTGGGACACGCCATACTGAGGGCTGTCCAAAATACGCCGAAGAACACTGTTGTCCATAGTGCCAGCCGGAGCGTTTCGCGGATACGTTCCGCCCTGCCTGCACCAAAGTTGGTGGAAATTATTGGCTGGGACGCTTGCCCGACGCTGTATGCGCAGCACTGTACAAAGGTGCTGACCTGGATGATCGGGCCGTAGATTGCCAGCGCATTCGCGCCAAGATACCGCATGATTTGACGGTTGAACAGCACCGTCAGGATGCCCATTGCCACGTCGATAAAGAATGTCGAAAAGCCGGTAACGGAAATCTCACGAAGTTTTCCGAACAGATTTTCCGGCTTCACCAGCCGAAGCGTGTTTTTGCGGCTAAAAAAGTGGGTCAGCATGACGAGGAACGAGATACCGGAACCGATTGCGGTTGCAAGTCCCGCACCATAGATGCCCATATCACAGGTGAATACAAAGAAATAGTCACCGAAAACATTGAAAATACCGCCGGACAGTACACCCACGGTCGCAAGTCCGGGATTTCCGTCATTCCGCAGGAACGCCGCCAGCATCTGATTGAACAGAAACAGCGGAAACACATATTTGATCGGCAGCATATACTCCCGTGCCGGCATCAGCAGGGACTCGTCTGCACCGAAGAAGGTCAGAATCGGACGCTCAAAGCAAAGAACGCCGCCCCAAGCTATTACGGACAGAATGATTGCACCGATCACCGCCGAGGTGAAATACCGGTTTTCACTGCCGTCACCTTTTTCGCTACCGCGCTTCGTACTGAAAATCACGCTGCCGCCGATACCCATCAGAAGTCCAAGACTGTATATGATATTCCAGACCGGCGCAACGACTGCCAGCGCTGCAGTGCCCTCAGGTCCGTGGTACTGTCCGACCATCGCTGTATCAACGATGGAATAGACAGATGTAATCATGGCACTTCCGAACGCCGCCGACAGGTACCTAAAGTACATCGGTTTGATTTTGCTGCTCAGAAAATTCATTTTGCATTCCTCCTTTATACGAAAAAAAGCCGGGCAAGAAGCAGACATTTCAGTCTGTCTCTTGTCCGGCTGCTGTTTCTCTGAACAACTCGCCCTCCGAGCGATGCTTTGAGATTGTAGCATACGTAAATTCAAATGTCAAGGCTTTTTTGAATGTTAGTAACTGTCAAGTAAAAGTTGGGGAAATTTGGCACACAAAAATCGAAAAAGCCAAAAGATTTTTATATAGTTTTTCCTCCGAATATATTTTTAGGATAGTGAATCGGAAGAAATTTTAAATTTTTGTCAAAACACGAAATGCATTTCGTGGAAAAAAGTTTCTACGCGCGATATAATACTTATTTTGCACATTCCTTAGGTATCTTGGCTTTTGGGTTAATTCATTTTACCGTTTTTGTGTGCATTGGGGAAGTTCTTTTTTGAACTTCCTCTTCTTTTTGCCTATTTTTATTTTACACTAAGTTCGGTATAACGCACGGGACGGCGGTTCCGTTTGCCGCCGACCGCTGCCGAAAACAAAAGTTTTCGGACGGGCGCACGACCGTGACTTTTGCAAAACCGGCAAAGCCTTGATCGTGTGCGCCCGTCGCCCAAGCGTTCGCTTGGGGCAGCGGTCGGAAACCAAACGGAACCGCGTCCGTAAACCGATTATATACAAATGCCGAATTATCGCATCGGGATATATAATTAAGATATATAATCAAGATATATAATCAAACTCAATATCATAAACGCAAACCGTGTCGCCGTCCTGCACGC
>CAVKHV010000024.1:0-22158 GCA_963656085.1 Agathobacter sp. | reverse complement strand
AAACGGGAAAGTCACATCTTTACAAAAAGTTCTCAAACTTTACCATTAATTCACTATTGGCATTCTTAAAAAATTTTCCTACAAAAACTTGACACGAACCAAGCGTTTAATTCTACTTGTATTAGGGGAAAAAATATAGTATAATTAACTTGTAGATTTATGCTGTGAGGTCATTGAATATGCAATTTGACGCTATTACTGCCGGCGTTCGCCCGGGCGGATTAAATAACAGATTTCAGATCAGGCTTTTGGTATGCTATGTTGCAAGAGAAATAGGCTGTCCCATTTCTTCAATAAGTCTGTGTGAACTTATGCACTATAAAGGTGTTGCAAACTATTTTGAGATGGTTGAAGCGGTTTATAACCTTAAAGAAAACGGTTATATAGATATGGATGAAGAAACGACAGGTCGGCCGTATACCGTAACCGCCAAGGGATTGGATATGCTTTCGGAATTTGAAAGAGATCTTCCGAACACGATAAAAGAAGTATCGGTCAAGTATGTTGAAAGAATGATAACGCTTGAAAGAAATAAAAAGGAAAACAAAGTCTGGGTGGAAAACCTTGAAGGCGGCGGATGTATGGCTTGCTGTTCTGTAATGGAAGGAGAGCGTGAGCAATTGACTATTCGCCTGTACACCCCGGATGAGGACTGTGCACGCAAAATTAACGATATGTTCTTAGAAGATCCGACAAAAGTTTTTGTGCGCGTTCTTGATCTGATGACCGGGGTTGAATAAAATAAAAAACCGCCCTGCGGCGGTTTAATAATGGAGCTGAAGATGGGACTCGAACCCACGACCTGTTGATTACGAATCAACTGCTCTACCAACTGAGCCACTTCAGCGAACACCTATATATTATATCAATTCTTGCCCTTTTAGTCAAGTGTTTTTTTGCGAATACAAAAAAGGTGGTGGCAGATATGGCGATAAAAGAGAAAAACAAACTTTCCGAAAATTTGATTTATTTCAGAAAATTAAAAAAGATGAGTCAGATTGAAGTCGCCCAAAAGTTGGACATACCGCGCACACGATATGCAAAGTACGAAAATAATGTTATGCCTCCGGTAAGTATATTAGAGGCAATTGCAAAAATTTACGATATTAATATTGATACTCTCGTTCGCACGGTTCAGCACAGTTCCCGCCCTAAAAAGAGTGAGGGACTGATTATAAAATTTGAAGATTGTTATAAACCCAAGCAGCGCCCGCCCGTTAAAAGGCGTAAACACGACAATAATAAATTAAGCGATGACGAGGAGGAACTGTGGAAAAAGATTTGCGAACTTCCCGCTTCGGGCAAACGCAAACTTTACATGAAAATAATCGAAGAAATTGAAGGGGATAACTCAAACGGTTCAAAACGATAAAGCCTTGAGCGCTTTGACTAAATAAAATAATAATCGGTATCCCACGCCGGAACACAAGGGTTATGTCGAAGATATATTTTATAATCACCGTTCATTGTATTTACTTTCAAAGGTATTGAAAACAGGTCTTCGTTTCGGTGATATGCCGCAATTTTAAGTTTCGGCTTATATTTTGATATAACACCGGCCGCACCGTCAATCATTTCGGACTCCGCACCCTCTGCGTCAACTTTAATGTATGTAGGTACAATTTTTTCCGACAGTTTATCAACTGTTACCGTATTAATTAAGCAAGTACCGCTGCCAACATGTGAACCGCGCCCCGCAACAGATACGGCGGCACTGCCGCAGATATTTGAAACAGCCGCATTTATTGCGGTTGTTTTTTTGTACTGCTTTAAATTTTCGGCAAGCTTTTTATAATTCTTAGGATTAGGTTCAAGCGCCGTTATATTATTATACTTTCCGCCCGTTCGGTTTATAAATTCAAGTGCCGTATCGCCTTTGTAGGCGCCTATATCAAAAAACGTTTCATCGTCGCTGAGTTTTAATATTTGCTCGTAATCGTCATACGCCGAGGTTTCACAATCAAACAAATATTGCAGCTTGCCGCTTAACTTGTATCCAATCAAATTATCAAACACGTTTCTTGAGGTATCGTCGGCAAGCAGGGCGCGCGCCCTTTGAAAATCCTGAAAATGTTTTTCGTAGAACTCGGTGTTAAAAGTACCGCCCCCGTATACCGGAACATCCGGAGCATATAACTCCACAGTTTTATCAATCTGCTTTATATATTCCGTAACATTTTTAAGCGACGAACCGAATGACAACAGAGCAATCATATCCGGCGCGGCATCATATGCCGCAGCAAATGACATTAGGTCAAAGCCGAGAAACTTCTTACGCCTTACAAAACCGTCGGACACAAAAACTCCCGAAATATTTATATTCAGTTTTTGCAGTCGGTCATATATTTTTTCGGCACCGTTCCCCATTCCGTATAAATATATTGGCCTTGAGGTTCCTTTTAAATATTCCCAAATATCCAAATTTATCTCCTTACAACTTATTGCCTTGCACCCGAAACACAGGCGCAAGGCAACCGTTATGTTTATTTCATTTTGAATTTAAAAGAAAATTCCCTTTCATTAAAGCGATACTTTGCGCCGAGCCAACTGGCACAGGATGCAGAGCCTATCCCTGCGCTCTTGTAATCAATACGAACATTGGTATATTTTGATTTTTTAAGTTCGTCGGTATGTTCGGCTTTTAAAAGGTCATATGCCTCGTGATGAAGCACTGCAATCTCCATCTGCTTATCGGCGGTAAATTCAAAGGAATTATTAACGCTTAATACCCTTGTATTGTAGTGATTTCCGTGTTCCTGCGGACGCACGTAATTTACATATTCCGCATCCGCCGTGCTTTCATACCAATCCACAGGGGCGCTGTGATGCATATCACAGTAACTTTCAATCGGGCCGCTGCCGAAATATTTGAATCTATCATCAAAATACGGCAATTTAAATTCAAATCCTATGCGCGGCATAAAATACCAATCTTCAAGTTCGCGCATTTTACCGTTCAAAGCATAGGTAACCTCGCCGTTACGCGCAACGTTGATTTTTAAGGTGTACCTTACGATCGGTCGCCTTGAAACACCCGCAAGACTGCCGGTAACGGTTACGCTGCCTTCGCTGCATTCGGTTTCGTATATATGATTGTAAAGGAACTCGAGATTTTCGCCTTCCCAATCATTCACATGAGTCCAAAACGGCGCAAGTCCTCTCTCGTTATCTGTCGGCGCTCTTAACATTGTAAGTTCCACAGGCGCGGATATTCGCGCTTTACCGTTCACTATCATATCGGTAAAATTACCGAGCGTTTTCGAGAAGGTATAGCGGAAATTATCGCCGCTGAAGACTATTTTATGCTCGGTTTCTTCGGTAATCGCCGTTCCGGCAGAATATTCGGTTGCAATTTTTTCAACCGGGACTTCCACCTGCAAATTGCCTATTTCACTGCCGTCCTTTTTAGAAACAAGGTATACGTTGACAAAGCAGCCGAGCTTGCATTTTTCCGGAAATTTATTTTTCGGCGTTATCGAGCCGGTTTTATAAGGTTCAACCGACAGGGTCACGGTCTTATCCTCAATAACCTCGCCGTCCGCCTTAAGAACATACCTGATGTCATATTCACAAAGATTTGTAAAGGCAAAATAGTTGGTTATATTGATAACACCGTTTTCATAATTAAAGCGATATGGTGCATAAGCAGCCTTTACTTCATAAGTTCCCGCCTTAAAGCTACGGTCGGCAAAAACCATACCGTCACAGCAGAAGTTACCGAAATGAGCCTGTTCGCCCTCAAAATCACCTCCGTACTTTTGAACGTCGCCGTCCATCGCCACATGGTCGCACCATTCCCAGATACAACCGCCGACAAACTGCGGATATTTTAAAATCACTTCCCAATAATCCCAGGGGTCACCGGGACCGTTACCCATTGCGTGACAATACTCGCAAAGGAAAAGCGGTAAGTTACCGAGCTTGATTTTTTCATCACGGTCGCCTGCCAACCATTTTTCTGCGTCATAAAATTTTACATACATTTGTGAAAAGAAATCGACAAGTTCACATTCGCATGCACGTGAGGCATCTTCGCAGTGTAAGAGCCTTGACGGGTCGGTTTTACGAAGCCATTTAAGCATAGTTTTATGGTGATTTCCGTAGCCGCTCTCGTTACCGGTTGACCACGCAAATATGGAGGGATGGTTTTTATCGCGGTTATAGGACCTAACCATACGTTCCATATAAAGCGGTTCCCATTCCGGACGGTTGGCGATCCAATCCGGGTCGTCACGGTTTGAGTCCGCACCGATGGGGTTCGCGATATGTTCCATACCGTGAGTTTCAAGGTCGTTTTCAAGCATAACGTAAAATCCCATTTCATCGCAGTAATCAAGAAATGCGGGTGACGGCGGGTAATGTGATGTACGTATGCAGTTGATGTTAAGGGATTTCATCAGTTTAAGGTCATTTAATATATCCTCATTACTCATAACCCAACCTTTATATTTTGTTGAATCGTGGCGATTAACGCCGCGCAGTTTTACAGGCGTCCCGTTTATAAGAATTTCGCCTTTATCAGAACGGCTGATTGTACGGAAACCTATATTCTGAGTAATGATCTCTCCCGCAGCGCATATCTGTGCTTTGTAGAGATAGGGCTTTTCGGCGTTCCAGAGCACGGGGTCCTCAATCCCGATAACAGCTTTGCCGTTTTTCGTTACAGCGGAACCGACAATTCCGCCCTCGCGGTTTAATACCGTAATATCGGCGTCACCCTCAATATCAAAACAAACGGTGTTGTTTTCTGTCGTTATTTTAATATCTTTAATATGCCTCTTCGGTCTTGAAAGCAAATAAACATCCCTGAAAATGCCGTTGTGGCGGAACATATCCTGATCTTCAAGATATGAGCCGCAGCACCATTTATGCACATCAATCCTGACTGTGTTAACACCGCCGATAACAAAATCACTTATATCAAATTCCGCCTGCAGATGGCTTCCCTGCGTAAAGCCGACATATTTTCCGTTTACATATATCTCGGCACAGGAGGAAACGCCTTCAAGCACAAGATATTGCTGCTTTGATATGTCTTTTACGGCAAATTCCCTTTCGTACATTCCAAGCGGATTTACCGAAGGAACATACGGCTCATCCATCGGAATAGGATAACTGACATTCGAATAATTCGGATTTTCGTAGCCGAGCACCGCCCAGCACGATGGCACGGTTATAATATCCCATTCGGTCGGATAAACAGCCTCGTCCCCGTTTTTAAAATACTTAAAACGCCATTCACCGTTTAAGAGTTGATATTCACATTCGCCCAAAGGAATATAATAACTTCTCTGCGGCAAGCGATTTTCTGATATTCTTGAAAGGTCTTCAAACTTTCTCATAATAAATATTGCTCCTGTAAAAAGGCTTATTCAAAAATTGCGGTATCGGCAGCGGCTAAATCAACAAAACGGTATGTAGCCTTTGCGTTCTGCGATGCCGCACCTACGCCTATAACATCCATTCCGCCCGCAATCGCCGCCTCTATGCCTGCGTCCGCGTCTTCAACTACTAAGCAATCCGATGGTTGTACCCCGAGTTTTTCAGCCGCTTTAAGGAATACTTCGGGGTCGGGCTTGCTTTTTGAAATATCATTCCCGTCCGCAACAGCGTCAAAATATGTGTCAAGCCCGATATTTTTAAGTATTGCGGGCGTATTTTTACTTGATGAGCCGATAGCAATTTTTATACCGTTATCCTTTAAAAAACGGGTGAAATCCATTACGCCCGGCAAAATATCATTTGGTGAAAGGCTTTTGATGTATTCTTTATAGTATTCGTTTTTACGCGTCGCCATTTCAATTTTTTCGTCGTCCGTATAGGTTTTTGCGGCTTTTTCAAGCAAGATATCCAAACTTTCCATACGGCTTACGCCCCTTTGGCGTTCGTTGATTTTGTGGTCAAAATATATACCTTCATCGTCGGCAAGTTTTTTCCAGCCATTGTAATGGCATTCATCGGTGCAGACAATAACACCGTCAAGATCAAATATAACTGCTTTGTATTTCATAAATATACTCCTAACGCTCAAATTTCATTTTAACATTTAACGGATAAACCGCTCAGAGTTTAACATTAACGCCGTTTGCGTCAACGACATAATCATTATCAAATATTTTCATATTAACGCTGCCGTCGCCCAAAATTTTAAAGGATGCACCGTCGCCGTTAACGGTAACCTCAATAATTTTACCGTCATATGTAAGTTTGAACGAATATCCTTTCCAGTTATCCGGCAGGCAGGGCTTGAAAACCAATTTATTACCGTCTGTACGCATACCGCCGAAGCCGTACACTATATTCATCCAGGTTGCAGCCATTGAGGTTATATGCAGCCCCTGATGAGTGTTGCGGTTGTAGTCGTCAAGGTCAAGTCTGCTTGCATACTGAGAAAATTCAAGCGCTTCGTCAATTTTGCCGAGTTCGCAGGCAAGAATCGAATGGATTGAGGGAGAAAGTGACGATTCGTGCGAGCATCTCGGCTCATAATATTCGTAGTTTGCTTTCTTGATTTCGTCCGAGAATTCCTGTGAGAAAAAGAAAAGGAAAAGCAAAACATCGGGCTGTTTTGTCATTGAAGTACGGAATATGCGCCCGTATTCCCAGTGATTATATACAGGAAACTCTGTATGCGGAATCGCCTTAACATCAATATACGGCAGATTGTAATATCCGTCGTGCTGTTCAAACAGTTTTGTGCCTTCATCAAAGGATATGTACATATTATCAGCCTTGTTTTTCCAATCGGCAAATTCACTTTCATCTACTTTAAGGCGGCTGATAACTTCGTTATACTTTTTGGGGTCGGCTGATTGTATTTCATCTTTAACCTTTAAAGCAAAATCAAACGCTTTTTTAGCCATATAATTTGTGTAACAGTTGTTGTTGACCATCATATGGAACTCATCGGGTCCCATTACGCCGAAATAACCGTATTTGTGAGTTTCGGCTCCCCAATCTCCCCTGCTTGCAAAATAGCGCGCCGCTTCAACAAGCATTTCAAAACCTTTATTATAAAGGAAATCTTTATCATGGCAAACGTTGTTGTAATGCCAGATACCGTAAGGGATTGCGGCGGAAACGTGTATTTCAAGGTTTCCGTGCTGCCAGGTACCGCAGCTCTCTGTACCGTCAATCGTACCCATAGGATAGCAAGAACCCTTGCAATCCATTTCAATTGCACGTTCCCTTGCCTGCGGCAGCGTGTTATAACGGTATTCGAGCAAACTCCTTGCAGAACGCGGATTGCTGAACATATAGAACGGCAGGCAGTATGTTTCGGTATCCCACCAGGTCCAACCGTAATAGTATTCTCCGGTAAGACCTTTTGCGCCTACATTAAGCGTAGGATCGTTGCCGTGATAGGTCTGTTGAAGGTTAAATATGCAAAAACGAACGCCCTGCTGATTTTCAGGGTCGCCGTCTATGGTTATATCAAGATTATCCCAAGCCTTTGTCCAGAAGTTAATATGTGCGACGGTTTCGGTTTCAAATTTAACATTTTTAAGTTCAGTAACAATATTTTGAGCGTCATTCCAAACCTTGTCTGCGTCCTCGCCGCGGCGGCGCTCGGCGTAATTTACAACCTTCTTAACAAAAGCGGTTGCCTCGCCTTCGGTCAAATTAAGAGCAAACGCCTTTGAAACAATTTTCGGGTTGCCCGAAACATTTTCAAAGTTAACACTCTTATCGGTAAATATTTCAAAATGCGAATAAAGTAACTGGCGGCTGTTTTCCGTGCGGCAAAGCATAGAACAATCGTCAGAATGTTCGGGCGACCAGAAGTTCTTGTTTTCAAGTTCATGAATCGGCGAAAAATCAATGCCGCTGACAATATCGACATTGCCGCTGAAATTAAGCGGAGTAAATTCAACGCGCTGAAAACCGACATTATCGTGAACCATCGAAAGAATACGGGTGAATGTTATTTTTAATTTCTTTCCGCTTTTTGCATTCCAGATAAAACTTCTGGTCATAATTCCGGTACGCATATCAAGTCTTCTGTTAAAATCCGAAAAATCGCACTTATTAAGATCAAGTTGTTCGCCGTCAAGAAAAATTCTTGTGTACAGCCAATCCACAGTGTTTATCATAAAGCAGAAACGTTTAGCCATACCTAAAAAGTAGGCAGCGTGTATTATTTCTTTTTCATCATATACGCCGTTTACATAACTGCCGATAAGTGCGTCCCCGCTGTAACCTTCGTCAAAATATCCTCTGACACCCATAAACTCGTTGGCAAGCGAGAAAATCGCCTCGGACGCCCTGCCTCTGTCTTTATGAAAACCGATCTCCTCAACAATCCAGGGATCAACGGTTAAAAACCGCTCTGCTATCTTTGCCATATTCTATCCTCCGTTAAATTCGGGTGCACCAAACACCGTTTGTAAGTACAAGAATTATTATATTAAATATCAGCCGTACTGTCAAACTCTATTTTACATAAAATTAAATTTTCTTGGAAATTAAGCGTTTTAAGCGATTGACATAAGACTATATTTAAAATATAATTATTGTGTTGCACTAAAGCAGGGATAAATCGGTCTTATGGGAGGGCACAAACGAATGCTTGAAAAAATATACTTAAACGGTTTATGGGACTTTTGCCCGATATACGGCGAAACAACTTCGCTTCATTTACCTGAAAACATTACTTACTCCGATGAAAAAATAATTGTACCTTCTTCCTGGCGCTATCGCCGTGAGGACGGCTTTAACGTGTTTGACGATTTTAAACCGCTTGATCAAAACGGCTATCCGGACGAATGGAACGACGCACTCACCGGTGTTTATGAAAGGCATTTCAATGTAACCGAGGAAATGCTTAAAATGCGTGTAATCCTGTGTATGGACGGTATCGCCCAAATGGCAGCCGTGTATATAAACGGTTCTTTTGCCGGAAAATGGGATGAAATGTATCTTTGCGGAAAAATTGATATAACTGACCTTTTGGTTGCGGGCGACAATAAAATAAACATCGTCTGCACAAGTTTTGAACAGGTCAGGATCGATTCCGGCGCTATAAAATCGACAGGGCTTGTAGGTTCCTGGTACGGTACCGTTTGCCGCGGTATTTGGAACGACATATATCTTGATTTTGAGAATTACACAAAAATATCGGACATTAAGATCCGCACCTATATTGAAGCCGAAAAGATTGAACTTCTGTTTACTGTTACTAACAATACATACTCACGCTCAAAACTTGAACTGTGTGCCGAAATTACCGATAACGGTAAGGTGATCCGCCAATTTAACACCGTTATTTCCCTTAAAACAAACGCAGCCAAGACAATTGAAATATCCGATGAATGGAAAGACCCCATACTTTGGGACACCGATAATCCGCATTTGTATGACCTGACAGTAAGACTTTTTGACAATAATGAATTGATAGATACGGCTTTTTCAAGGTTCGGATTCAGGGAATTTAAAAACATAGGGCCGGATTTTTATCTTAACGGTAAGCGCATAAATCTTCGCGGTGATTCCTGGCATTTTCAGGGTGCCGAGCAAATGACAAAGCAATACGCGCTGAATTGGTACAAAATGGCGAAAGAAAACGGTGTTAATTACATCCGCCTCCACGCCGAACCCTACCCCGAATACTACCTTGATGCCGCAGACGAAACCGGTATGCTCATTGTTGACGAAACGGCAATATACGGTTCAGGCAAATCAATGTATGCCGGTGACGAACTTTACTTAAAGCGTTGCAAAGAGCACGTAAAACGGTTTGTTACACGCGATAAAAACCACCCGAGCGTTATTTTATGGAGTCTGCAAAATGAAATGCGCTGGGTTGACGGGCGTGATATTTTCAAAAAACAAATACCCGAAATGATGCATATTATAAAAAGCATTGATCCCACCCGAAAAATAATTCTTGAAGGTGATAACCGTCTGCTTCCGTATGACAGTACGCAGATCGATACCTACCACTATAACATTGACGGTACATTCGCACAATGGAAGCGCGAGCATCCGCTTGTTATAGGCGAGCGCTGCGGACTCTGGTACGTTTGCCCGCAAAACGCGTCAATGTATGTCGGGCTCGGTGCTTACGGCAATGTGTACGATACTTTCCGCGGATTTGCCAAAAAGGAAAAACTATTTGTGGAGGACGCGCGGCGCAAAGGTGTTTCCGGAGTTTCCGTTTTTAATTTTGCATATTACTTTGAACGCAGTATGCCGAACGAGGATGTTGAGCTTAAATGGGACAATTTTGAAGGACCCGGCAACAAGCCTAAAAAAATCACTAAATATTCTTTAACAATAAACAACGGATATTTGAAGGATTACCCGATTAATGAGCCAAATCCCACGCTTGATTACATAAAATCGGCATTCCGTCCGATAGCAATTATCAATCGCGAATATGATACCTCGTTTTATGACGGAAAAGAGATAAAACGTTCCTTTGATATTTACAACGACACGAGGGATTATCACGATTGCAAAATAATTTATAAATTCATTTCCGACGATAAAGTTATATCGGAAGGTGATAAGGAATTTGACGGCAGACCCGGAACATCGTATCTTTGGAACGTCTCAATCCCCGCGATGCGCGTTAAATCAAAAACCGTTATAACCCTTGAAGCGGTGCTGTACCACGAAAGCGTTGAAGTCTTTTCGCTGAAGACCGATTACACGCTTTACCCCACCATAATAAAAATTCTCCCTGTCGACGCATCAAGAAAAACCTGTTTTTACGGCAATGACCGCACATATGAGATCATCAAAAGACTTTTACCCAATTCTTCAAGACTTACGACGCTTGACGACGCAACGGTTTATTCGCCCGAAATTCTCATACTCGGCGATCATTTGACCGATGACCCGAACGAACGGCAGATGATACTTGAAGACTACGTTTCGCGCGGCGGCACACTGATATGCCTTGAGCAGGACAGATTTTCGGTCGGTGATATCCATCTTTATGCTACGCCGTTTATTTCGGCGCACATGTCAGACCCGTCGCACCCGATTTTGAACGGAATAACAGATGACGATCTGATGTTCTGGCAACCGACCGTAACCGAGGAAAAACCGCAGCCTATCATAACTTCGGCGTTTGTAAAACCTGTAAAAGGCAATTTTAAATTTATTCTGGAATGTTCCTGCGGAGATTACGCCGACGGCGGCGATCTTTGGTCACCGCTTATTGAGTACGGTTTTAAAGACGGAAAAATGATATTCAACCAGCTTGATATTATCAAACACTTTGACACGGTACCGACGGCTTGCAAACTGCTTAGAAACATTTTGGCGTACGCCGTTGAATTCTCCGAAGCATCGCACGGAAGAACAGCCGCCGTAGTTTCGGACACCTGCAAACGTTTCCTCGACGCCTGCGGACTTGAATATAAGGAAATATCATTTACAAATACCTATCGCAACAATGTGATAATAACCGATATGCAGTCGGTTTCGGAAAAAGATGTTTCAAATATAAAAATGTTCATTCAAAACGGCGGCACTTTGTTCGTTCTTCCGTTCGGGCAGGAAAATTGCAAATTGCTCTCCCGAATTTGCGAAGCCGAAATTAAATGCGACGTCGCACCGGTATATCACTTAATGCCGTCGGGCAGTCCTGTCACAAAAGGGATTTCCATTGTAGACTTTTACCGTTATGAAAAGCCGCCCATGTCGCCGCGTCAGGTTGATAATACCGTTATCGCTCAAAATTCCGTATCGGCAGACAAAGGCATACCGCTTGCACAAAATGTTACGGAAACCCCATGGTTTGATTATTACAAACGCGGATGCGCCGATGAATACGCGATTATACCATTAGTAAGTATAAACGAAGAAAAAACCGAAGCGCGAAACAGCTATATATGGGAAATTCCGCTCGGTATGGGCAAAATTATTTTGTCACAGGTAAGTGCCGATCCGAACAATGAAAAGGATATTCGTGTTTATTCGGGTATGCTTTCAAATCTCGGCTGTGACATACTGGGCGATGTATTCACCTATATCAAATCGGACTTTGATTATTCAGTGGATTACTTTATGACTCTCCCTTGCCCCGAATACAAGGACTATGCTGCAGCGCTTGCCTATTATACAGATAAGCAGTATTCCTTAAACAACCTCGGCGAAGGTCTGTACGGTTGGATGCGTAAAGTGGAAAAGAGTTATATTGACGGCACGGTAACGGTGCCCGACAGTAAAAACGAGCGTCTGTTCCTTACCTGTTTTGCAAAATATTCGGGTACATCGCGCGAGGCTTGTACTGCTGTTATGACCTCAAACGGCAAATCCGATTTATGGATAAACGGCGACAAACTTGATATTGCCGGCAAATTCATTCTTTTGCCCGGCGAAAACCGTATTGTAATCGACGCTAAAGCGCCCGATAATGATGATTATTCGGTTCGTCTTATAATTAAGGACAGTGCCGGAATACCGATTAAAAATACTGTTTACCACCTCACGATTGACGAGGTCGACCCGAAATAAGTATTATGAAAAAGCTCAAACCCCGTATAAAAAGCGTTGCTTTTCATACGGGGTTATCTGTTAACCGATACAGTTTTGGGCGGCTTCTCTGATATTTCTTACTCCGATTACCTCTATTCCGTCAGGTAATTTGCCGTATAGTTTTTTCAAACTGTCTTTCGGAACAATACATTTTGTAAATCCCATCCGTGCTATTTCTTTAATGCGCGGAAGTGCACGAGGGACGTTTCTCACTTCTCCGGAAAGACCTATCTCACCGAATGCCACAGTGTCGGAGGGTATCGGCTGATCTTTGAGTCCCGAAACAAGAGCCATCGCAACCGACAGATCGGTTGCCGGCTCATCAATTTTAAGTCCGCCGACAACGTTCAGGTAAACATCCAGATTAGAGAAAAAATACCCCATACGTTTTTCAAGAACCGCAAGTATAAGATTAAGTCGGTTATAATCAAAGCCCGTGGACATTCTGCGAGGGTTACCGAAACCCGTTGTTGTAACCAAGCTTTGAACCTCAGCCAATATCGGGCGCGAACCTTCAAGCGCACAGGCAATACAGGATCCGGAAACATTTTCCCTGTGACCGGACAATAATGAAGCAGAAGGATTTTCGACCTCTTGCAGTCCTATATCGGTCATTTCAAAAACACCGATTTCATTTGTTGAGCCAAAACGGTTTTTCACGGCGCGGAGTATTCGGTAAGAATAGTTGCGTTCACCTTCAAAATATAAAACCGTATCCACAATATGCTCCATAACCTTCGGGCCGGCTATGTTGCCGTCCTTGTTGACATGCCCGACTATGATTATCGGTATTTCAAGACTTTTACCGGTACGCAAAAGCAGGTTGGTACATTCTCTGACCTGTGCAACGCTGCCCTGCGAAGAACTGAGTTCGCGGCAATTCATTGTCTGTATTGAGTCAAGCATAACCAAATCTGGCTTTTCGTTTTCTATATATGCAATAACAGTGTCAATATCCGTTTCCGCCATTACAACAAGGTTACCCTCGGTAACTCCCAGACGGTTAGCCCTGAGTTTAAGTTGCCGCGCGGACTCTTCACCCGAAACATACAAAACTTTCATAGTGTCCGAAAGGGTGCCGCACATCTGCATAAGCAGGGTCGACTTGCCTATTCCGGGGTCGCCGCTTAACAAAATCAGCGCGCCTTTAACAATTCCGCCGCCCAAAACGGTATCAAGTTCCTTAATACCGGTTTTGTAGCGTATCTCGGCGTCAATATTAACATCATTCAAATAATGTGCATTTGAAGTATAGCCCGCAACCGGCCTTTGCTGCCTGTCACGCCCCGTCGGCGCGTCACGCTTAATTTCTTCCGTCATTGTGTTCCAACTGCCGCAAGAGGGACATTTACCCATCCATTTCGGTGCTTCATATCCGCATTCGCTGCAAACGAACACGCTTTTGACCTTGCTTGCCACTTGAAATTCATCCCCTAAAACTTAAATTCAAGTTAATTATAATATAAATCAGCCGCTAAAACAATAGCGAATGCCATTTTTGTCTGATAATCGCTGCTTTCTAAATTCTTTAATTCATTATTGTTGCTGACAAATCCGCATTCCGCTAAAACCGCAGGTTGCTTTGCATTTTTTAAAAGGAAAATATTATCGCCGGCCTTTTTAACAACACGCTTATTGTCCTTTTGAACATACGCCGCAATGCTGCCTTGAATACCCTCGGCAAGCGTTTTCGACTCCTCGTTATTGGGCGAATAAAACACCTGCGCGCCGTGCACCCCCGCTTGTTCAAATTTATTCATATGTATTCCTATGTAAATGCCGTCCTTATTGTCATTGATAATTTTAAGGCGGTTGTGCATATCCTCCACCTTGTTCTTTCTAATGGTGCTTTGCCTGTCGCAAAGCGCATTATCAGTCTCGCGCGTCATAACGGTTTTAAATCCTAACACTTCGGCAACATCACGGAGTTTTAGGGCAACAGCAAGGTTAATATCTTTTTCAAATGTCCCATCCGCTGCAACGGCACCGCCGTCAAATCCGCCGTGGCCCGCGTCAATAATTATTTTACGCGTCAACTCAGTTTCCGCGTCTGCGTAAAACCGCACGGCGCAGCAGCATATTATCAGCACGAAAGATATCAGTTTTTTATATTTCAAAATACCGCTTCCCTTCATATAATTTCACTAAATAATTATATGGCAACGCGGAAGGCAAAATTCAATGCCTTCCGCTAAGGTTATAATCGTAATATTGCCCTGTGTGCGCCAAAATACAATTAAAAGTATTCGCGGCACTTGTTAATTACAGCCGCCGGACGGATAATTTCCGGGCGAGTACCGACAATAATCAAAAGTTTTAATTTCCCGTTGTTTTTAATCGTCTTTTTGATGAAAACACTATTCTGTGTATTTTTTGTCAGTGTATTTAGCTTGCAGCTTACTACTTTTAGGTTTGGTCTGAACTTTTATTATCAATTAGTTTATCGCGTAATTTCGTTTATTTTTTTTGCATTGCTATAATCCTTTATCAGATGTCCCTTTTCCCGCTTTCCCATAATAACTAGAATCCAATATCTGGTTGAGAAGAAAACCGTGCCGATAATTAAAAGAAATATATTGTGTTCGGCTGTCGGCCAATGTACGCAGACAGCCGACTTGATCGATGAAAAGAAAGTGGATATATAATTTCCACCCCTTCTATCAAGTTTTTTAGCATTGAAAAAATTGTAAAGTCCATTGTGATCTGCACTTTTTCTGCCGAAACTTCCAAGTCCGATAACATCGTCCATAAATTCACGGCAGAGTTTTTCGTCAAATTTCCCGAAACTGTCCTTGTTTTTAATTCCCAAATATTGAACCGAAATCTGAGATAACATTTGAAAAAAAGCGTGTTAAATTCCATTTATCGGTGAATTCAAGAAGTTTATCGGCAATATCGTCATAATCTTTCGAAGCAACAAAAACCGCCCAATCACAAAGGTGGCGAAGCCCTATTCCGTCGCCGACATAATGTCTGTATATATGCAACAAATTTATAATCGCATGGTGATAGGGGTCGGGAATTCTTATTTCGCCGAATTCCGTTTGACAGATGCGGGCCGAAGCCAGAATATCGTTCGTTATGCTTGACGGGTCAAACCCAAGTGTTCTATCGGTTTACAGGTACAATTATCCAATTAAAACCACACGTCAAATGCAATAGTAAATTACAAAACCCCTGTTCAATATAGAATTGAACAAGGGTTTGAATAATCAGTGATTTTCACTGTCTACTTTTACTTGACAAGTTCACATAGCGGGTGGTTGTCTGTTTCGGACTTCTCGTCCTCAACCGGCTGAAGCCTTAAGTCTGAGAGCCTACGGTTATTAAAAAACGTCGGCTCTGTTGTTTGTTGTTTTAATCCTCTATTGCCGCTTTTTTAGACATTGCCGCCTTTAAAATATCGGTGTCGAATTTCGGGGTGCGGTCATAATAAAACAGACCGTTGCACTCCTGCTCAACATCCGTAAGTTGGGTGTAACAAAGCGCGCACATCTTTGTATTATCAAGCAGCGCGTCGGCAAAACCTTTAAACCTGTCATAAAACTCCTCTAAAGTTTTAGGCTCATTTCCGTAGCCCCAGGCGTTTTTATTCTCGGTCCACTGAATACCGCCGTACTCGCTTAAAAACGCAGGTTCGCCTTTATGGTGCTGGCGGTTGAAATGATTGTTCTTGTCATTAGTCCAATCATATATCTCACCCGTTTCCATAAGCGTGTCATATCTCTCTTTAAACTTTGCGGCGTCCTGCTCATAATCGTGAACATCAAACATATCGGTTTCAACATGAAACCAACCGCTTGTGTCAATGCAGGGGCGCTGCGGGTCAATTGCCTTGGTGGTCCTGTACAACATTCTTAAAAGGTCGTCCCTTTGCATCCTGTCCTCAAACGGCCAGGTTTCGTTCATCGGGCACCAACCGATTATTGACGGGTGGTTAAAATCTCTTTCGAGTTCTTGGAGCCATTCGGGCAGCACGGAATAAATCGCCTCGCCGTTTGAATGGTCTATACCCCAACTTGGGTATTCGCCCCAGGTTATGTAACCGAGTTTATCGCAATAATAGAGATAGCGTTCTTCAAATATTTTTTGGTGCATTCTTGCGCCGTTAAATCCGCAGGAAAGCCCCAGTTCAATATCTTTTTTAAGGTCGGCGTCGGTAGGCGCGGTATAAATTCCGTCGGGATAAAACCCCTGGTCCAGTATCAGGCGCTGATAAACCGAGCGCCCGTTTAACAGAAAACGGTCGCCTTCAAGGGTTATTTCACGCAGCCCGAAATAAGAATTAACGGTATCGTCTTCAAATTTAATTTGAACATCATACAGTTCACCCTTACCGATGTCCCACAAATGGGTTTCACTTAATGATATATCGGCGCGGTTTATTCCGCCCCAAGCCGAAAATGAAGTTTTACCAACTGTCTTGCCGTTATATGAAACGGTAATATCAAGTTTTCCGCTGCCGCTGACATCAACAAGCATAGCAACCGACGATTGTTTGATATTCGGATAATATTTAACGCTTTTTATGTATGCCTTAGGCGTGAATTCAAGCCATACCGTCTGCCAAATTCCCGTTGTTCTTGTATAATAACAGCCTGTGGACTCAAATTCTACGCACTGTTTTCCGGACGGGATGAAATGACTCCTCGTATCGTCAATTGCATAAACGGCGACAATATTTTCCCCTTCTTTCACAAAATCGGTAATATCAAATTTAAAGGAAATATATCCGCCCTTGTGCGTTCCGACCTTTTTTTCATTTACATAAACCGCGGTTTCATAGTCTACGGCACCGAAATGAATAAACACTCTTCCCGCAAGTTTATCAGAGGTGAGTTCAAAACTGCGTTTATACCAAACGCCGTACATAAAGTCTTTATGCTCTAAACCCGAAAGTTTACTTTCGGGGCAGAACGGAACAATGATTTTTTGTGATAAAACGGCGTCATTTTTAAAAAGTCCGCGTGCTTCGCCGCTGCGGCCGTTATCAATTTCGAATTGCCATTCGCCGTTTAAATTAAGCCAATCGGCACGTTCAAACTGGGGTTTCGGGTGTTCGGGTCTCGGAATATTGCTCATATTAAAACACTCTCCTTAATAAAGGCTTTTGGTTCGTCTTACCGGTTCGCAGGTATAATTTACGCCGAGCTTTTTTAAAACATGCTCGTCCGCTTCACAAAGGATTACCGAAGAATGAAGCTCGGTTCCCTTTAAACGTGAAACCGTGTTGAGCGCGTGACTTGCCTGCGGATTTACAATTGCACTGCTTGAAAGAGCTATCAACATTTCGTTGGAGTCCAAATGTGATGTAACAGAATTAAGAATTTCCCGTTTCAGTTTTATAATCGGCTCAATTATAGATTGTGAAAGCAGCGGTACATCGTCGTTTATTTTTGCCATAACCTTCATTGCATTAAGCAATGCCGCCGAAACCGAGCCTAAAAGGTCGCTTGACTTGCCCGTGACGACCGTTCCGTCATCCAATTCTATTGCAACAGCGTGAGCACCTGATTTTTCTGCCTTTTCAAGCGCGTATTTAACGACTTTGCGGTCATCCGTGGTTACGTCTGCCTGCTGCATTATAGATTCGACTTTAGTAACGGCGTTCTCGCCCACTCTTCCCATAAGTTTATCGCAGCACACTTTATAATATCTGCGGATTATTTCTGCACGGGCGGCATCGCACACCGCGTCATCGTCAAATATACAGTTGCCTGCCATATTAACGCCCATATCGGTAGGGGAATTGTATGGGCTTTTGCCCGAAATTTTTTCAAGCATCGCCTTAAGCAACGGGAACGCTTCAACGTCACGGTTGTAGTTTACCGTCATTTTCCCGTATGTTTCAAGATGGAACGGGTCGATCATATTAAGGTCATTAAGATCTGCGGTTGCCGCTTCATATGCAAGGTTGACGGGATGTTTAAGGGGTAAATTCCAAATAGGAAATGTTTCAAACTTAGCATAACCCGCAGTCACGCCGCGCTTATGCTCGTGGTAAAGTTGCGAAAGACAGGTAGCCAGTTTTCCGCTGCCGGGACCGGGCGCCGTAACAATAACAAGCGGCCTTGCGGTTTCTATGTACTCGTTTCTGCCGTATCCGTCATCACTTACTATCAAGGGAATATTGTTTGGATAACCCACTATCGGATAATGCAGATACACCTTTATTCCGAGATTTGCAAGTTTTTTCTTAAAAACATCCGCCGCATATTGACCCGCATACTGGGTCATAACAACACTGCTTACATAAAGCCCCATATTCTTAAAGGCGCTTATAAGGCGAACCACGTCGTGCTCATATGAAATTCCGAGATCGCCCCTGATCTTGTTTTTCTCAATATCTCCGGCATTTATTGCGATAACTATTTCCGCACAGTCGGATAAATGCAAAAGCATTTTTATCTTGCTGTCCGGCAAAAATCCGGGTAAAACGCGGGAGGCGTGGTAATCGTCAAACAACTTGCCGCCGAGTTCAAGGTACAGCTTACCGTCAAACTTGTTTATACGTTCTTGAATATGCTCGGATTGCATTTTTAAGTACTTATCGTTATCAAAACCCAATTTCATCATAAAAAATTATTTCCTATCCCTTAATAATATATTGTATTTAAGTCGGGCGCATCACGTCTAAAGGACTCACCCTACCGTAAGGCGATCTTTGTTCTTTAAAAACGTCTTTTCTCCTATCCCCGAAACTGCTGTGATCTGTTCAATACTCTGAAAAGAACCGTAAGAATTTCTGTAATCAATAATCCGCTGTGCCTTGGTCTCGCCAATGCCGTAAAGGGTCATTAATTCTTCCTTTCCGGCAGTGTTTATATTAACAACAGCGGTGTTGTTTGCTTTAGGGCTGCTTTTTGAGGCGGTTGTCTGCGAAGATGTCGCCGTTGCCGAACTCTGTGATTCGGCAACTGTCGGCTCGCTTGGTATATCATCATCAGGCACTGCGGTACTGCTTTCCGAACTCTCGTCCTCAGACTCTTTTGGTTCTTCGTCCTTTTCCGCATTGCCCATTTCTCTCTTACCGCTGCTCTCCGCCGAATAAGATTTTGAAAATCCGCTGCCCGAATCTGTCTTTTTATATATGCCGACCGTAAAATAAACAATAACGGCAGACAGCGCAAGACAAATTAAAGGCAAGATAATTTTATACGGTTTAAATCCTTTTGTATCTTCCTTACTTCCCTCAGGAGTGTCGGTAAAATCTTCATCCACCTTCATTGCTTTATGCCCCTTATCTTATTACTTTGCTTTCAACATCTTCCGCGGCAAGCGCAGCAAAACCGTCAATATCCATTGAGCCTATGTCGCCTTCGCCTCTGCGCCTTACGGAAACGGTGCCGTTTTCAATTTCTTTGTCGCCGATAACAAGCATATAGGGGATTTTTTGCAGCTGTGCCTCCCTGAGTTTGTAACCGAGTTTTTCCGAACGGTCATCGACCTCAACACGCAATCCGGCATTTTCAAGAATTTCCTTAACCTTATGTGAATAATCGTGGTGACGGTCGGAAATCGGGACAATTTTCACCTGTACGGGCGCAAGCCACATCGGGAAAGCCCCCGCAAAATGCTCGATAAGTATACCGATGAAACGTTCGATAGAGCCGAAAGCAACACGGTGAATCATTATCGGTCTGTGCTTTTCACCGTCAGCACCGGTGTATTCGCAGCCGAACCTCAACGGTAACTGGAAGTCAAGTTGGATTGTGCCGCACTGCCATGTTCTGCCTATAGAGTCTTCAAGATGGAAGTCGATCTTCGGTCCGTAGAACGCACCGTCACCCTCATTGACCACATAGTCAAGCCCCAGGTCGTCAAGCGCACCGCGCAGCGCTTCGGTAGCCATCTCCCAATCTTCGTCGCTGCCCAT
Source organism: Agathobacter sp. (assembly GCA_963656085.1). Taxonomy (GTDB): domain Bacteria; phylum Bacillota; class Clostridia; order Oscillospirales; family Acutalibacteraceae; genus CAVALG01. Next base: position 1,793 of record CAVKHV010000024.1, on the reverse strand, counting down.
ACTGTCATCAGGGCGTGTTGAAAGTTCAACATGATATTTAAAGCCGAACAGGTTATAAACGCTGTCAATAAGTTTTGCAACGTCCTTGATTTCATCACGTATCTGTTCGGGCGTCATAAATATGTGAGCGTCATCCTGTGTAAAGCAGCGAACGCGCATAAGACCGTGAAGCTGACCCGATTTTTCGTGGCGGTGAACCAAGCCGAGTTCACCTATGCGAAGCGGCAGGTCACGGTATGAACGCAACTCGGACTGGTAAACAAGTATACCGCCCGGGCAGTTCATCGGTTTAATAGCAAAATCTTCGCCGTCAATAACGGTTGTATACATATTTTCTTTATAATGTTCCCAGTGCCCCGAAGTTTCCCATAAATGGCGGCTGAGCATTATGGGCGTCGATATTTCAAGATATCCTGCCTTTTTATGAATTTCGCGCCAGTAATCAAGCAGAATGTTTTTAAGCACCATACCCTTAGGCAGGAAGAACGGGAAACCGGGTCCCTCCTCACGCATCATAAACAGACCCAGTTCTTTGCCGAGCTTTCTGTGATCGCGCTTTTTGGCTTCTTCAAGCATATTGAGGTATTCATCAAGTTCGCTCTTTTTCGGAAAAGCGGTGCCGTATATACGCTGGAGCATTTTATTTTTCTCGTTACCTCTCCAGTAAGCGCCGGCAAGGCTTGTAAGTTTGAACGCCTTAACGGGTTTTGTGGACATAAGGTGCGGGCCCGCGCAAAGGTCGGTAAACTCGCCTTGCGAGTAAAAACTGATCTCGGCGTCTTCGGGTAGGTCTTCAATAAGTTCAACCTTATACGGCTCGTTTCTTTCTTTAAAATACTCAATGGCTTCCTCTCTCGGTTTAACCGAGCGTACGAGCGGCAGATCTTCACTCACGATCTTTGTCATTTCTTTTTCTATTTTTGCAAGATCGTCTTCCGTAAGCGGAACATCACGGTCAATATCATAATAAAATCCGTCCGCTACTTTAGGACCGATCGCAAGTTTTGTATCGGGGTAAAGCCGTTTGATTGCCTGCGCCATAATGTGCGACGCCGTGTGCCTGAAAGCACCTTTACCGAAATCGCTGTCAAAGGTCAGTATTTCAAGTGTGCAATCATCATTTATGGGTGTCCGCAAATCACACTCCGTACCGTCGATTTTAGCGGCGCAGGCAGCTTTTGCAAGTCCCGCACCGATACTTTCGGCAACCTCATAAGGCGTAACGCCGTTATTAAAACTTTTAACGTCGCCTTTCAGATTGATATTAACCATAATAAAAAACCTCTTTCGTTTTAAATTAACATAAAAAAACTCCATCCCGAAACGGGATGAAGTAAATTACTCCACGGTTCCACCCGGATTGCGCAAAGCGCCCCTTAAAACCTATAACGCGGTTACCCGTCAGACGTTGTTACCTGCCTGCACTCAAGGGTGGTTTTCGCTGCACAAACGCTTTAAAACAACCTCTCAGCTACGGTTGTTATCTCTGATTAAAGCAAAACAGGCAGTTACTGTCCCTCTCAACGATTTCACATATTTATTTTATTATGCACACACGGCTTTGTCAAGTAATTTTGTACAATAAAACAACAATTTTTTCAGTTTTTCGGGTCAAGCGGTTTTTGAGCAAAACCCGACGCGGTAAGCACGGTTATTTCCTTAAAGCCGACATCTTTTAAGAGTGTAAGCGCATTCGCAAATCCGAAAGCAATATTATCGGCACAGTGCGCGTCTGAATTTACGGTTACCCTTGCGCCCTTTTCTTTAAGATGCTCAAGTATAAAGCGCGCAGG
>CAVKHV010000023.1:0-23378 GCA_963656085.1 Agathobacter sp. | reverse complement strand
GTTTACCTGCGCCGTTTACGGACTCGATAACCAGCTTAACCTTTCTTCCTTCTACAGTAACGGTCTTTTTCCAGTAGACTTTGCTGTTATCAAAATTATCAGCCAAAATCGTTACCGGAACGGTCATTGCGAAACAAAGAATTACAGCAATGACAAGTGAAAAAATTCTTTTTTTCATTGGATATTCCTCCATTTTCCAGTGTGTTTTTTGATAAGCTAACAAACTTAGCCTAATAACAAGTGTATTATAGCACAAGCTTTTTTGCAATGCAATAGTTTTTTCATAAAAAAACACGAATTGTTATAAATGTTTTTTATGTAGTGCAAGTGCTTTTGTAAACATTAAACAAAAAATGGTTCTTACTTTTGATTTTTACGACAACGGCTCGCGGTTTTTACGTACTTTTTTCCTGTAGATAAGGACTGCCGCAACAGCAATGCCGGCGATCACGACGGCGGAAATTACGAAAATAATTATTCCGGTTGAACTTTCCTTTTTTGCCGAAACGGCGTCTTTGCCCGCGTTCGCTTTTCCGCTTGCCGAGCCGCTTTCGGTTTTGCCGTCACCGTCTTTACCGTCCTTATCGGAAAGTTTTTTAATTATTTCGGTTTTGGTTTTACCGCATTTTTTACAAGTAGAAACGCTTACGCCGTCCGTGTCTTCGGTAGGTTTTTTGGTCACCTCGGCTTTGCCGTAGTCATGCGATTTTGAGTCATCATCCCATTTAACTGCGGTCGTCCTTTCTTTTTTGCAGTTTTTGCAATACTCGACAATCTTACCGTCCGTTTTTGCCTTGCAATCGGGTTCAACCGTTTTTTCTTTATCCTTCACCCATTCGTGAGAAAGTTTTTTGATTGCGGTTTCCTTAATAACCGCGCCGCAGGAAGCGCAGGAAACGGTTTTTTTGCCTTCGGCGTCACAGGTTGCCTCCGCAACGGTATTTTCTTTTTTATTTTTGTGATTACAGGAAAATTCAATCGGTGCTTCAGCTGTATCCGGTTCCGCCTTACCCGGCTCGCCGAACAGGCTTTCATTCGCAAGTTTAAAGGTATCTTTATTACACACTTTACCGTCGACAATGTCAAACACGGCTACGGCAAGGACGCCGTCTTTCGTAATCGGTGTTGCACATGCAAAATTTGCAATAAACTTACCGCTTTGCGTATTTATGACGCCCATACCGAAATTTGAGCCGACCGTTTTTGACGAACCGTCAGGATTGAATTTAAGAACTTCGGGGTCATATGTAAGCGATACCTTGCCGCCGCAGAGTTTATCTTTACCGTTTACGGAACTGAAGGTCACCGTGACTTTGCTGCCGTCTACGGCGACGGTCTTTTTCCAGTAAACCTTGCTGCTGTCAAAATCGGCGGCGGATACCGATACCGGAAGAACAATTGCAAAGCAGAGAAGCGCTGCAATAACGATTGTAAAAATTCTTTTTTTCATTGGTTTCCTCCATTTGGAAAATTGTTTGTTTTATTCGGTGCTCGCCGCAAATATGAGCACCCCGTAAGTGTATTATAGCACAATTTTTCGATTATTGAAATGTTTTTTACAAAAAGAAATATTTTACTGCGACTTCCCTTTTGTGGTATAATGTTCACAGAGGAAAAATGCAGGCGCATTTTCCAAGGCTTTACGGTTCGCCGTTTTGCCGCACGATAAAAAACAAATTTCGGAGAATGAATATGAAGAAAGGCATACGCGCCGACGAAGAATGCCGGCAAAAGAGCATTGATGAGGAGTACAAAGAAAACCTGCCGAATACCGGCAAGGCGGAATTCACAAAGACAGAACTTTTAATACTTGGGATATGCGCGCTGCTTATCGCGGCGATGCTGCTTTCGTATCGGTTCCTGACCGCAGGTGATACAGGCACGGTCAAATACAAAAAAGTGCAGACGGAAATGCAAAGTTCCGCCGACAATTACGGCCTGCAAAACAAGACCTTGCCTGCGGCAGAGGAAACACAAAGATAAGGCAAAAGCAGTTAATCCTATTGTATGGCGGGTACTTTAGCGCAATATGTGTGAATTTTTCTCCGCAAAAATCGGATTAGGATATGTATATTACGGTTGAACATCCGCGCGCCTGAACCGCGACGCGTATATTATGATTAAACTGCCCTCTTTCAGGTTAAACTTTTCCTGAAAGGGGGCTTCACCTTATGCGTGAATATTATAAAAATTTCAGCCTGCGTACAGCCGTCGCGTTCTTTTTCCTGCTGCTTGGCGCTGCCGTCTGCATTGCAAGGGTATTTACCGCAGCAACCGACGAAAAAATGGCTGCGGCTGCCGCAAATCAATCTTCGGTTAAACTCGACCTGTACCCCGAAAGGGGAAATATTTTTGACGAGAATATGCAGCCGCTGACAGGGGCTGAAAGCGAGCAGGTGACGGTTTTTCTTCCGAATGCCAAGGGTGTGACCGCAGCTTCAACACTTCTTAAAGGCAAGGAAAAGACAGCGGTTCTTGAACGCCTGAAATCCAAAAAACCGGCTCAGATCCGCCGCAGCAGCGGCAATGTTCCCGGCACAATTTCGCTTGAAGTGCCGAAACGGTATTCGCAATCCTGTCGGGCGGCACACCTTGTAGGGTATATAGACGGCGAAGGGCACGGCGTTTCGGGCCTTGAAGCGGGATTTGAGTCTATGTTATATAAAGGTGAATACGCCGGCATAAACATAAGCGTTTCCGCATCGGGTGAAGCGCTGGGTGTGCAGCCGCAGTTGATTATGCCGCGCGAGGGTATATCCGAACTTGTTTTGACCCTTAACAACGGCATCCAGAGTTCGGTGGAAAACGAGCTTAAAAAAATAACGGCGGGCGCTGCGGTCGTTCTCGGAACAAACGGCGAGATCAAAGCAATGGCAAGCACGCCGTCATTCGACCCGAATTCACCCGAAAAAAGTCTTTCGTCACCCGATTCCCCGTTTCTTAACCGTGCGCTCACCAATTACAGCGTGGGGTCGGTATTTAAAATAGTAACCGCCGCCGCCGCGATAGAGAGCGGGATATCCCCTGATACCGAATACCAATGTTCCGGCAGCCTGACTGTGGACGGCGTAAAACTGTATTGTCATAAAAAGAACGGGCACGGTACGGTGAATATGCAAACGGCAATTGCCGAATCCTGCAACTGCTATTTTTATCAGTTGGCAATGCAGACCGGCGCCGCCGCGATATTGAATACCGCCCGTAATTGCGGCCTTGCCGGTGAGCAGAATATCTGTGCCGGCATTTCTGTTCCGCCCGCGGTGCTTCCGAACAGTCGGCAATTGGAACTTTCACAACCGGCGCTTTGCAATTTCGCAATAGGGCAAGGGACTTTGTCCGCCTCGCCTGCGGCAATGGCGGCGGTGTACGGCGCGGTGCTTAACGGCGGAGTGTCTGTTTCGCCCTACCTTGTCAAGGGAAGGCTGAATGCCGACGGGTTTGAGTCGCTTTCCAACGACAGTCGCACGGCGGTTGTTATGAGCAAAAAAACAGCCGATATTTTAAAGGGCTTTCTTATCTCCGCCCTCCAAAGCGGCACGGGGCGCGGCGCATACAGCGAAAATGTCGTTTCGGGAGGTAAAACAGCCACTGCACAGACAGGGCAAAAACAGGACGGCAGGGAGAAAAACAACGGCTGGTTCTGCGGATTTTTTTCGTCGGGCGGAAAAACATTTATTGTTGCCGTAATGGCTGAGGATTGCGATATGCAAAAAACAACCTGTTCGGAAATATTTAAAAACATTTCGGAACAGGTTGCAAAAATGTATTAAAAGGTCGTACCGGAGTGACAGGGCTCGAACCCGCCTGGAACGGCATAACAACGGTGCTTTTTCGGCTTAATCTTTTTTCATCCTGAGCAGCGAACCCGCAGGCACGGAATGTTCGCACGGGATTTTTATTTTCATCATCGGGTGAGGTGCAGACTGAATTTCGTTACCGTCCCCGTCAAGCAACGGGTCGGCTTTTATCAAAAACGGAACCGAATGGGGCGAAAGGCAATCAAGCAACTGCCCTTTTAAAAACTTATTTTTGAGGGTTGCGGTTATCATGCCGCTCTCCCAACCGTCAACTACCGCGGCAACCGAATAATCACGGTTGTACCCTGCCGACTTATAATTCTGCGAATTTTCGGGTCTGCCGAAATAAAAGCCCGTGGAATAATTGCGGTGGCTTATTTTTTCGAGTTCTTCCTTTACCCACAGGGGCAGCGGTGCGTTCGGGTCTTTTAAATACGCGTCGATCGCGCCGCGATATGCGTTTGTGGCAACGGCTACATAATAATGTGATTTTGCGCGCCCTTCGATTTTAAAGCTGTAGACACCGGCTTCAGCCAAATCTTTTATGTGTTCAGCCATACACAGGTCGTCCGCATTCAGTATATATGTTCCCTTATCGGTTTCGGTGATATCAAAATGCTGACCCTGCCGGTTTTCTTCCACCAGCGAATAACTCCAGCGACAGCACTGCGCGCAGTCGCCGCGGTTAGCATCCCGCCCCGTCATATAAGATGAAAGCAGACAGCGAGCCGAAAAAGACACGCACATTGCGCCGTGTACAAACGCTTCAATAGCCAGTTCTTTTGGGGTTTTCGCCCTTATTTCCGCTATTTCTTCCACAGAAAGTTCGCGCGCGACAACTATCCTGTCGGCACCCATATTATAAAACGCGCGGGCGGTTTCGTAGTTGGTGATACCCGACTGAACCGAGATGTGTAATTCCTGTTTCGGGGCATATTTTTTAGCCAGTTGCATAGTGCCGATGTCCGAAACTATCACACCGTCGGCGCCCGCGTCGGCAATCTGTTCCAGAAAAGCGGGGCACCTTGCCATTTCTTCGTTATGCGGTATAGTATTGCAGGCAACGAACACCTTTGCGCCGTTTTTGTGTGCATATTCAATACCGCTGCGCATATCCTGTTCGCCGAAATTGGTTGCGGCAGTACGCATACCGAACTCCTCGCCGGCTATATATACGGCGTCCGCGCCGTAATCCACGGCAGCTTTAAGGCGCGTCAGATCGCCGGCAGGCGACAGCAGTTCAAGTGATCTGTTATTCATTTCAGCCTATCCATTTCCCTTGTTGTTTAAGTTTGGCAATAGTGGAGTTATGCCCCGCCAGCGTATCGTTGTAATAGAATTTAAAATCACTGTCGGTCACGAAATAGCAAGCGGTAAAACCTTTTGTGGGGTTGATAGCCGCATCAACCGATTGCACACTCGGAGAGCAGAGAGGACCGGGCGGCAATCCTTCTGTTTTTCTGGTATTATAACGGTCGCCGTGACCGTAATTCATAGTCGGGTCGGAACCTAAAAACTTAGGCTCGTCCCAATTAAGACGGTTGTAAAACACGGCTGCAACATTCTTTTTATCGGTATCCGACGCGGCGCCCGATTCAAGTTCGACAATCGAAGCCATCGTCATTATTTGATTAAACGAATATCCCGTCTTTTCCGCCGCCGATTTATACTTTTTGTAAATCCGGTTGTCAAACTCGTCCAGCATTTTTTCTATCGCAAGGCGCGCGCCTTCCTCATTGCCGAGATTATAAAAATAGTATGTGTCGGGGAACAGATAACCCTCGACCGGGTAATAGACTGTTTCGGCGGTTGATTTATCAAGAAAATCGTATTCAAATTCGTTATATTTGGCAACATTTTTGAATTCATCCTGCGAGCAGACGCCGTTTTGTTCCATAAGCACGGCTATCCCGTCAACACTCATTCCCTCTTTAATGCATATCTGCACGGCATCGGTCTGGGTGCCTTTGCCTTTAAGGGTTTCGGCAATACTTTCATACCCTTTGTCACCGTCCACAATATAAAGCCCGTAGTTGTATTTTCCGTCATTGCCGGAAAACTTTGAATAGACCCTGTAAAGCATAGGGAATTTGACAGCGCCCGCTTTTTCAAGTTCGCTTGCTATCTGCTCGGTGCTCATTCCTTTTTCTATCATAACCTCGCAATTTGACGCGTTGCCGATACCGATATAGTCTGCGGCGCAAAAAAGCACTACGGCGGCTATGCCAACCGATATTATAAGCACACAAAAAATCCAGAGAGCATTTTTTGCGATCTTTTTCTTTCTACCGTATTTATTTTTTTTTGAGGCTTTTTTGATTTTTTTGCGTGAATCGGTGTGTTTTGCGGCAAATTTATTCAAATCCAACTCACCTTCCCTGTTTTCCAAATCCAAATCCAAATTGAAATCTTCGGCAAAATCTTTGCCGATACCGTTGCGATTATTTTCCATAAAAATCTCCGTTCGGCGACATGCCGCCGGCGCGCCTTTTTTCATAAAATCTTTTATTTGAAGTAACGGTTCTTATCCATTTTTCGGTCACGATCACATCCGAATGACGGTCATATCTGCCGTGTTTTAAACTGCCGCAGACATCGGATGAATAGCAAAGGACGGCGGAACTGCCCGAAAAGCCGGACATATACCGGTCATAGTACCCCATACCGTAACCGAGGCGATATCCGCTGTAGTCGGTCATAAACGCGGGGACAAGCATAAGACAATTTTCACCTGTCGGTGCTTTGGGAAGTTCAGTTTTCGGTTCGAGCAGCGAAAAACTGCCCTTTTCAAGATCATCGAACGAATCTATATAATAGAACTCCATATTTTTAGTTCCCGGAATACAGCGCGGGACGGCGACTTTTTTACCGTCTGCCCATGCGTTTTTGATAATGCTTTCGGTATCGACCTCAATTGCGGTTGAAACATAGGACATAACCGTGTCGCACGACCGATACTGATATAACCTTCGGACATTCCGTGTTATTCCCTTGTCAAGCGCCCTTTTTATTTCGGGGTCGATGTTTTTTCTTTGCATCCGTTTATCGGCTCTGAGTTCGGATTTATAGACTCTTAGATCTACCGATTGCATAAAACACTCCTTGCAATGTTGTCGCTCATATCCTTACCGCACAGGCGCTCGGTTATTGCAAGCGCAAATTTAAGGGCGGCGGACGCTCCGCAGGCGGTTATAACATTACCGTCGCTGCATACCGCCTCATTCCCTACGGCAGCGCCGTCAAGATATTTTTCAAAACCGTCATAACAAACGGCGCGTTTACCTTTAAGCAGTCCCGCCTTGCCGAGAACCGACGGTGCGGCGCATATTGCAGCCAAAAGCAGACCTTTATCCGCACAATAATGAATTGCGTTGCTGACAAATTCCGATTTTTCGAGATTAAGTGTTCCCGGCATACCGCCCGGAAGTATCACGCCCTCAAGTTCGCCGCCGGGCACGGCTTCATCCGCAGTTATATCCGCGGTTACGGGTATCCCGTGCGAGCCCGCCACAGTCTTGCCGCCGACACCTACGGTCACAACCTCTTTGCCGGCACGGCGCAGTATATCAACAGGGGTCAGCGCTTCGACCTCTTCAAATCCTTCGGCTAAAAAAACATATATCAAAATGTCCTTCTCCTTTATATAATACTCTTGACTATATTCATAATATCATCCGATATATCGTTAATCGGGCGCGGCTCGCCGCCTTCCGCGCAGGCAACCTTGAGCCAGCCGCATTTTTCGGCGGCGTAAAGCGCGGTTTTGCGGCAGGCAAGTTCATACTCGCGGTCGCTTTCGTGAATATCTTTTTTGCTTTGGTCGCCGCCGTAGCGGTTATTAAGCATTTTATCGGTAACCTCGGCAGGCATATCAAGAAAAATAACCGCGTCGGGTTTCGGAATACCCATTTTATTATATTCGGTATCGCCGAGCCACTCGATATATTTATCCCACTCTTTTTGCGGCAGTTTGGAACATTGGTGAACTATATTCGAAGTGGTATATCTGCCCGAGAGAATAACTCCGCCGCCGTTATAAAATTCGCCCCAGGCGCGCCTGAAACTTGCGTATCTGTCAACCGCGTAAAATAGTCCCGCGACATAGGCGTTTACCGATTCGGGATCGCTGCCGAATTCGCCCGAAAGGTACATTTTCACAAGTGCGCTTGATTCGCTGTCATAATCCGGGAACGACACGGTCTTGCAATTGACGCCGCCCGAAACAAGACGTTTGCCGAGCAGTTCAAGTTGGGTTGACTTGCCGCAGCCGTCAAGCCCCTCAATAACAATCAGTTTACCCATTGCAGTTCCCCCGTCAACTGAATTTTTCGCGCATTTCTTTCATTTTTCCGCAACTCATACGCCCTTCGGGGCAACCGCTCGTAAGGCATGGCGGGCCCGCTTTTTTAAAGAGCGTGGGCGCAACTCCGCGCACAAGCATAAGCATTTGCGAAGCAACATCGCGTATTTCCCACTGCGCGCGGTTGCAGCAGCGGTGACGGAAGAAATTATACAGACTTCTTGCGTTCATTGTAACTATCATTTTGGTTGCGCAGGCATTCGGCAAAACAAAACGGGCGTCCTCATTAGCTTTTTTTTGCGCGTTTCTTGCAGCGGTCTTTTCATCCTGACCTGCGGCAAGGTTTTGTTTTACATACTTTGCCTTTAATATTTCGGAAAGTTCGTCATAATGCCGCATATCTTCCTGCATAGCCGACTTAAATATCTCAAGTGCTTCGGGAATTTCGGCTATTTCGGGCGGAGTTACATATTCAAAATCTTTTTCGCATACGTATCTTTGGCTTTGAACCGAATATGACGCTATACGGTGACGCGTTATCTGCGCCAGCAAAGCGCGCGACACGCCTTCTATTCCGAATGTAAACGACGCGTGTTCTATAGGGCTTTCGTGACCCAATCCTGCAAGCATTTCAAGAAACGCGGCGGTTTTCTCCTCGGTCAGTCCTTCTTCAATTGTTTCTATATCGGCGGCGGAATAACACAGTTTTGCCGCAGCGGCGATGGTCTTTTCCGGCATCGGTGTATAGGCTATAAGCGTAACTTTTGCCATTTTAAAGCACTGCTTCCTTTCTTTTTGCGCTTGGCGCAAATATATTTAATCCGATTTTACTACTTACCATTATACCAAGAAAATCCGTATAATCAAATAAAATTTTTACAATAGACAGTAAAATTGCAAAAATAGGCAAAATCGAGGAACGCTCTGCCGATAAAGCAAAGCGTTCCTCTTTGTATGGGGATGAATATGGGTGGGCTAAATTAAATCCGGCATTTTCATTTGAAAGGGTGCCGCCCCTGTAGAATTCGGTTTATCTATAATTATGCGGTACTCTATTTTTGTACCCGTTTCGCTTTTAAGGGCGCGTGCTTTAAAGCCCGAACGTTTAATTGCGTCCACAACCTTGCCGATGCTGTTTGTAACTATCCTTATATCGTTCACGGCATAATCCTTAACAGGCTGCTTGCCGTCTTTTTCGGGGGTGAGCATTTTATCAACAAACTCATCGGTCTGGCGAACTGTCATTTCTTCGGCAATTATTTTGTTAAGCGCCTGTTCACGGTCGCTTCCCTCAAGCCTTGTTAAGGCTCTGGCATGGCGTTCGGTAAGGCCTGCCGCCGTTATTCTGTCCCTCTGTGCGGGTGATAACTTTAAAAGCCGAAGTTTATTTGAAAGGGTGGACGGGGCAATGCCTATCTGCTCGGCTGCCTCGGTTGCGGTTAAGCCGTAGGTGTTTATTATCCGTAAAATACCCTCGGCTTCCTCAAATATTCCGAGATTTTGCCGCTGCAGATTTTCAACAAGCGCAAGAATTGCGGCGGTCTCGGTTTCGGTTTTCATAACTATGGCGTCGATATGTCCCCAGCCGAGCGATTTGACGGCGCGCAGGCGGCGCTCGCCCGCTATGAGATAATATCTGCCGTTATCTGCGGAGCGGACGGTTATGGGTTGCAGCAGACCGTTTTGCCTTATACTGGCGGCAAGGCGCATAAGCTCATAATCGTCAAAAACGCGGCGCGGCTGCAAGGGGTTCGGGTCGATAAGCGAAACGTCTACCGAAACAAAACGCGATGTTTGCGAATTGTTGTTTTTCATCTTAAACACATTTTGTTCCTCCATGCCCTTTGCTTGTCCCTCAGGCTGATTGTATTATACAGCCTTATGGAAAAAAATTCAAGTATAATCGTACGACAAAACCGCCCATATAGACAGGCGGTTTGACATTTTAAAGAGGTTTTCTTGTTATTTCTGCATTTTTTCTTGGGTAATTTGTCGGAGTTTGCGATATCTTTTTTACGGTTATAACGGTTCTGCCGTCTCCGTTCGGCAATTTATAGGTTAAACATTCGGGTTTTGAACCGCCGAGAACGGTTGCAGCGGTTTCGCCCAACGCCGCCTCGCCCAATCCTTTGGACCCTTTAAGAGCGGCAAACACGCCGCCGACCTTTACATAGGGCAGGCAAAGTTCGCTCAAAACAGGCATGGGCGCTACCGCGCGTGCCGCGGCAATATCGAAACTTTCACGCATTTCACCCTTTGAGCCTTCCTCGGCGCGCATATGGATGATGTCTGCGTCAAGTCCCGTTTCATCAAGCACGAATGACAGGAACGTAAGCCTTTTATTAAGCGAATCAAGCAAAGTTACCGAAATGTCGGGCCTTGCAATTTTAAGTACAAGTCCCGGAAATCCTGCGCCGGTGCCGACATCTATAAGGGAGGCGCCCCTTTTAACATTTACATATTTAAAGAAAAGCAGCGAATCATAAAAATGTTTTAACATTATATCCGACGGGTCGGTTATAGATGTTAAATTCATTCTGCCGTTCCATTCTATGAGCATATCGGAATATATTTGCAGACGCTCACAGGCGGTGCTGTCAAGTTCCAATCCGAAATCGGCACATTTTGAAACCAAAGTATCAATACCGAAAGTCATAATTCCACCTCCACACAGTATACCTTTGCTATGATACAACAGACTCCCCCGTTTTTCAAGTGTTGCGGCTGTAAAATCTTTGCCGTCCGCATACAAACAGTTGTTGCTTTTGTAAAACTGTTATGGTATATTAAGGGTAAAGGACGGTGAATGCAGTGCCCAATTTTACCAAAATGGCAATTAAGGACTCATTTTTAAAACTTCTTAACGAGCAGCCGCTTAATAAAATAAGCGTACGCAGTATTGTTGAGGATTGCGGAATAAACCGCAACACGTTTTACTATCATTTTCAGGATATACCGACGCTTATTGAAGAAATAATTGAAGAGCAAGCCGAAAATGTTATTAAAAAATACCCGTCAATCGAATCGCTTGATGAATGCGTTTCGGTAATATTTGAAACAGCACTTAAAAATAAAAAGGCAATATATCACATATTCAACTCGGTAAACCGCGATATGTACGAGCGGTCGCTTATGCGAATATGCGAATATGTTATTACCGCTTATGTGAAAACCGCTTTCCCAGAAGGCCAAACACCCCCCGAAGTTCGTGAAATTATCATCCGTTTTTTTAAGTGCCAAATGTTCGGACTTATATATGACTGGATAATATCCGGTATGCGGGACGATTCAATTGAGATGATACATAAAATTACCGCTGTTTGCCGCGGCTTGTCCGACGAAATAATAAACAGATTTAACAGCAGCCGGTAATCGGAACGGGACTGATAATACCCAAAATCAAGAACAGCCGCAGGCACAACGCCTGCGGCAATTATTTTATATGCTTTTTATTAAAGGATATGAACGGCGGTTATCGGTTTATCCCGAGATAAGGCGCCGGATCGACCCTGTTGTTGCCCACACGGACTTCAAAATGCAGGTGGTTGCCGTCCGAATCCCCGGTATTTCCGACGGCGGCAATCTGCTCGCCCCGTTTTACAACATCGCCTGCCGAAACATACAACTCGCTGCAATGGGCATAAAGCGTACGCAGACCGTTTGAATGTTCAACCAAAACGCAATTACCGAATCCCGAACCGGCAGCGTTATAACCCGCGGATATTACCACACCGTCCGCTACCGAATAGATTGCGGTACCTGCCGGAGAAACTATATCCATACCTTTATGATTTCTGCCGTCCCCGTAATAACAGGTGACGCGCATCTTGGAGTTTTTGGCGACCGGCCAGGTAAAGCCGTAACTGCTGTAGTCCTCCGTTGCGGCGGACATACTGTGCGTCGCCGATACGGTGCCTGCGGTTGCGGTACCCACCGTAACCTGCTCTGCTACCGGCTCTACGATATTTTCGGTTGAAATTACGGTTCTTGAAACCTCCTCACCGTTTACGTAACATACATTTGAAACGGTTTTCGCCGTACCGTTAGAACCTGCCGAGGTAACTTTACGGTATCCCTGAACCTTTTTATCGTCCTTATTTTCAACGGTTTCAAAAGGCACTTCGATTTCGGTTACTTCTTCAACCGACACCATTACGGTAAGCGGATAATCGTTAAATTCGTTTTCAATTTCGGACTGATTTTCGATTGCTTCATCCGAGAAATAGGCTTTTTGTACCTTAACATCCTCACAAAAGCTTACGCTGCTGCTTTGCCCGGCATAGGCTGCCTGCGCTTCCGACAGTTTGTTGTTCATACAGGTGTTGTAAACATTCTGATCCTCGGAAGCCGAGCAAAGCTCACCGTTTACGAAAAGGCCGTACGCCTCGGTTATACCGTCGGTACAGTTTAAAGCCTTATCGGTAAGGTCGGCGGGTGATTCGATTTCATCCTCAAAAACCAAAACGGTATCAAAGGTTGCTTTTGTTATGAGTTCGTCCGAACCGTCATACACAATACGGTCACGCATAGATTTAACGGTGGCGTTAAAAAGCTCGGCAGAGCGAATTGTGCCGATATATTCGTCGTTATATTTCACCCTTACGGCGACCCTTACGCGGCTCCAAATTCCGCTTGTTGCGGCAACCGCGGCAACTAAAACAACGGCGGCTGCAACCGCAGTGAGTTTTACGAATTTGCGGCGGTTTGAAGAAACGCACAACCCTATATGTTTAAAGAAAAGGCGGCATCTTTTCAATCCGTTTTCCGCACCCGACGCTTTAAAAGCGTTTACGGTTGCGCGGAGGCCGCTTGCCGGAAGTTCGGCAAACAGGTATCTAACCGCCCTGCCGAAACGGCATGCGGCTGATTTTACTTTATTAAAAATAGCAGAGAAAACCGACTTTATTAACCTTGCCGATCTATTCATTGCTGTTTTTATAAACATTTTACCAACTCCGAATACAGTTGTTAAGTGAAAAACTGTATTCAATTATATCAAAAAGTTACAAAATTGCAACACTTTTTATTGCTTTGTAACTTTTATTGTGCAAACAACACAAAAATAGTGTGAAAATCTTGTGCGATATTCACACTATTTTTTACAAAACCTGTTAAATTTACATTAAAGCAAGCTGGTCGGCAGCGGATTTTGTTTTAACTGATTTTTTTGCAGCCTTTTCAGCCTGGGGTTCCTCTGTGCGTTTTTCACCGTCACTTCCGCCGAAAAAGCTCATAAAAGTAAGCTGATTGGTTTCGGGCACTCCTTCAAACGCACCGATTGTCCTTAAAGATTCTATGACCGTTTTTGATATGCCCGATTCCCTCTGAATTTCCTCGATTGAAAGAACGCCGCCGTTTTTGACCGACTCGTACAGCGACACGGCAGCCTTATCGCCGACGCCTGCAAGCGCGCCGAAGGGCAGGCGCATCTTCCCCTTTTCGGGCACATAATGGGTTGCGTGGGAATGGCGGATATCTATCGGAAGAACCTCAAGCCCTCTTTCCATCATTTCATTAAATATTTTAAGGTTTTCAAGCACGGCTTTATCCTTAACCGAAAGGTCAAAACCCATAGACTGAAGTTCAAGCAAACGGTGGCGCACCGCCTCTTTGCCCTTTAAAATGGTTTCAACATCCACATCTTCGGGGCGCGCCGTGAAATAGGCGCAGTAGTATTCTATCGGGCGGTAGACCTTGTACCAACCGAGCCTTAAAGCCGAAATAACGTACGCTGCGGCGTGGGCTTTTGGGAACATATATTTGATTTTAAGGCAGGAATTTATGTACCATTCGGGAACGCCGTGCTCACGCATTGCCGCCTTATGCTCATCGGTAAGTAATTTAGGCGCGTTACCCTTACGGGTAATCTCCATAATTTTAAACGCCATACCGGAATCAAGTCCGCGGCGCATAAGGTACACCATAATACTGTCACGCGTTCCGATAACGCTTGAAATCGTACAGGTGCCGTCCCTTATAAGGTCCTGAGCATTACCTACCCAAACATCGGTACCGTGGGACAGACCCGAAATCTGCAAAAGGTCGTCAAAAGTGTGGGGCTGTGCGTCAATAAGCATATCCATTGCAAATTTTGTACCGAATTCGGGCAGCGAATATGTACCCGTTTTTGCAAATATCCGTTCTTCGGTAACGCCGAGCGCTTCGGGCGACGTAAACAGGCTCATAACCTTCGGGTCGCTCATTGATACCTCGGTTACGGGTATACCGGTATATTCGCCGAGATATTTGCATATTGTGGGGTTTACGTGACCGAGTTCGTCAAGTTTAAGAATGGTATCGTGAATGGAATTGAAATCAAAATGCGTGGTCACGGTATCGGAGTTTGCATCGTCGGCAGGGTGCTGAACGGGGCAAAAATCGTACACTTCGTGATCCGACGGGACGACAACCATTCCGCCCGGGTGCTGACCCGTTGTGCGCTTGACCGAAGATTTAAAAAGCAGTTCGGCAAGGCGGTTTTCCTCGGCTTTATTATATGTAATGCCGTGTTCTTCCTCATACTTTTTAACATATCCGTAGGCGGTTTTTTCGGCAACCGTTGATATGGTGCCCGCTTTAAACACGTTATCGGGGCCGAAAAGTTTTTCGGTAAATTTATGTGCAAAGGACTGATACTCGTTTGAAAAGTTAAGGTCGATATCCGGCACTTTATCGCCGTTAAATCCCAAAAATGTTTCAAACGGTATATCGTGACCGTCGCGGTGCATATCGGTTCCGCATTCGGGGCAGTTTTTGGGCGGCAGGTCAAAGCCCGACTTATAATCGTCACTGTCAACAAATTCGCAGTGCTTGCATTTTGGGCAGACATAGTGCGGCGGCAGGGGATTAACCTCTGATATACCTGCCATTGTTGCAACAAAGGATGAGCCGACCGACCCGCGCGAGCCTACCAGATAGCCGTGTTCCACGGAATCGGCAACAAGTTTTTGCGCGGTAACGTACATTATTGCAAAACCGTGTTTTATGATTGAACCGAGTTCTTTATCAAGCCTTTTTTCAACCGTTTCGGGCAAATTTTTGCCGTACACTTCGTGGGCTTTTTGCATAACTACGTCGGTCAATATCTGCTCTGCACCCTCAATTGACGGAGGAAAATTGCCGCGCGGAACGGGACGTATCCCCTTTTCGATCATATTTGCTATTTTTGCGGGGTTATCTATAACAATTTCCGCGGCACGGTCGCCAAGGTAGGCGAAATCGTCCATCATTTCACCCGTGGTTTTAAAATAAAGAGGCGCTTGATTATCGGCGTCCGAAAATCCCTGCGAAGCCATAAGGATTTTACGCAGGACAGCATCGCTTTTTTTAAGGAAATGAACATCCCCCGTTGCAACAACGGGTTTTGAGAGGGTATCGGCAAGTTTTATAATTGTTCGGTTTATTTCGTGCAGTTGCTCTGCAGAACTTACCTGACCGTTCCGCACCATAAACTCATTATTTCCGTCCGGCTGTATTTCAAGATAATCGTAATACTCCGCTATTTTTAAAAGGTCTTCAAACGGACGTTCCTCAAACACGGCGCGGTAAAGTTCGCCCTGTTCGCAGGCACTGCCGATTATAAGCCCCTCGCGGTATTTATTAAGCAATGTTTTAGGTATACGGGGGCGGCGGCGATAGTAGTCCAGATGCGAATGAGAGATTATTTTATACAGATTTTTCATACCCGCCTGATTTTTAACAAGCAGGATAATATGGTACATTTTAAGCTTTTTCGGGTCGCCGCCCGTAAGGCTTGTATTAAGTTCAGAAACGGTTTTGCAGGTCGCTTTTTCAGCCAACCGCTCAAGCAGGCAGTGGAATATTTCCGCAAGAATGGCGGCGTCGTCACAGGCACGGTGATGGTTAAAATTCCTGAGATTAAGCGCCTTTGCGACTGTATCAAGTTTAGCGTTGGTTAAATCTTTTATAAGGCTTCTTGCCATTACCACCGTATCTATATAAAGCGGGTCGAACTTAATGCCTGCCCTTGCCGCCGCTGCACGGATAAAGGAAATATCGAATCCCGCGTTATGCGCGACAAGCGCCGCACCGCCGCAAAAATCAAGAAACTGTTTTACAGCCTCACTCTCTTTGGGTGCGCCTTTAACCATTTCGTCCGTAATTCCCGTAAGTTCGGTTATTTTTTCGGGAATGTGCTTTTCGGGGTCAACAAATATCGAGAATGACTCGCCTATTTCGCCGCCCGAATATCTTACCGCGCCTATTTCGGTTATACGCTCGGTAGCTACCGAAAGCCCTGTGGTTTCAATATCGAAAACGACAAAATCACCGTCAAGCGGCATATCACCGTTACCATCAACCGCAGTGGCAAGGTCGTTGACAAAGTACCCCTCAACACCGTAAATAACCTTAAAATCGGTATCCGGGTCGCCGTCTGTAATTTTATCGTATGTATTCATAACTTCTGGGAAAGACTGCACCACGCCGTGGTCGGTTATTGCGACCGCCTTATGCCCCCACTTATAGGCTGTTTTAACAAGTTCGGAGGCGCTTGTAAGCCCGTCCATTGCCGACATATTGGTATGGGCGTGCAGTTCAATCCTTCTGCCCGACGGATAATCGTCGGTTTTTGACTTTCTTTCAAAACGGTTTATGCTTTGGGGGGTAACTACGGTGCATTTTTCCCAATCGTCATACTTTTGCGAACCGCGCACAAGTATACACTGCCCCGCTTTAAGGCTGCCGAGTTCGCCCATATTTTCATTTTTAACGTAAAACTTTATTATAAGTGAGTCGGTTTCGTCCGAAAACTGGATATTCACCCTTTGTTTGTCGCCTTTTCTTGTGGGTGCGGTTTCAACCTTGAATATTTCGCCCCACACGATAAAGGACGGCAGAGCCTCGCTCACGCTGGACATGGTTATGGGTACGCCTCGAATCTTCTTACCGTAAACCACCTCAAAACTGTCGGGCACGGCGGGAATTTCCTCACACTCCGTTATCGGTTTTTCTTCGGGCGTAAATTCCGCCGCCGGCGCGCTGCCGAATTCCTGCGGCGCGTCACTGTCGGAATAGTTTGCGGGTATAAAATCGTCAAACCGTATCTCACTGTCCGAGTTCAGAACTCCGGTAAATTCAATTGTTATATTGCGCGAAAACCTGCGTTTGACAGCGTTTATATACTTTTTTTCAAACCCTGCCGCCGTTATGGTATCATAGCCGCCGTGAGCCAAATTTATCGTAACCTTTTCACCGTCAAATTCATATTTTGCATCCTTAAAAAAACCGTTGTACGAAAAATCGGTAAACCTTAATTTTTCGGCAAGATCGTGTGCGGCCTCGGCACAAAAACATTCCGGCGGATAGTACGACGTAATAGAGGCGCAATTAAGCCCCAGCGACTTTTTGACCTTATCCCTGAGCGCGTCGATTTTATCGCTGCTTACATATTCGGAATATCGGCAGGATACGGTCAGGCTGCGCTTTTCCGTATCTATATTGCAGGCAAGTACCTCGGCGCTGTTTATCACATCGCCCAGGTCTTTTATAAGTCCGCCGAAAATATCGCTTAATTTTTGCTTGCTCATTTATATTCCTCTTTTACACGCGCCTGAGTTCGCGGCAATTTCAAATTAAAGTAACTCGATTTCTTTAAGCAATGCGTCGGTCAAGCCCCCTTCGGGCACACGGCGCAAAACCTCGCCGTTTTTAAAAATAACGCCGCAGCCGTCGCCGCCGGCTATTCCTATATCGGCTTCTTTTGCTTCTCCGGGACCGTTCACAACACAACCCATTACCGCAACGGTAATATCTTTATTGCAGTCCGCAAGGCGGTTTTCAACCTCTTTTGCAATTTTTATAAGGTCGATTTGCGTTCTTCCGCAGGTCGGGCAGGAAACAAACTTCACTCCGCCCTTACGCAGTCCGACCGCCTTTAATATTCTTTGTGCCGCCCTTACTTCCTCTAACGGATTATCGGTAAGGGAAACGCGAACCGTATCGCCTATTCCGCGAAGCAGCAATCCGCCTATTCCGGCGGCGGACGCCACTGTTCCCATTTCGCGGGTTCCTGCTTCCGTAACGCCTAAATGCAGCGGACACGGGCAAATTTCGCTTGCCTTTTCGTAGGCTTTATACATTGTCTGCACATCAGATGATTTTATTGACAGGACAATATCGTCAAACTCAAATTTTTCGAGCAGTTTTATATGGTACATACCGCTTTCAACCAGCGCGTCGGCAGTCGGACCGCCGTATTTTGCAAGCGCCGATTTTTCCACGCTGCCGGAATTTACGCCTATTCTTATGGGTATATTTTTTGCGCGGCAAGCCGCTACGACTGCTTTTACCCTATCGTCCGACCCTATATTGCCGGGGTTGATCCTTATTTTATCCGCGCCTGCCGCAACCGCCTCGATTGCCAGGCGGTAATCAAAATGTATATCGGCGACTATGGGGACAGAAACCGTTTCTTTCAACTTTGCAATAAGTTTCACCGCGCCCGTATCGGGGACGGCGGCACGTATTATCTCACAGCCGACAGCCTCAAGCGCCTTTGCCTGATCAACCGACGCGGCAATATCGTGAGCCGGGGTGTTAAGCATTGACTGCACCGTAACCGGCGAGCCCCCGCCTATATAAATATTGCCGACCTTGATTTTTTTTGTATTATTATGAGTATACATAAACGTCCGTCCTTTTTAAAACAGCGAAACAATATCCTTTATACTGATAAGCGCGGCAAAAAGCAGCAACGCGGCAAGCCCCACGGCGTGTATCACCTTTTCATACTTTGCCGGCACAGGTTTTCTGAATATTATTTCTATCAAAATAAACAGTGCGCGGCTGCCGTCGAGCGCCGGTACAGGCAGCATATTGAATATTCCGAGATTTATGGTTATAAGCGCAATTATGGGCAGGAAATTCATTATTCCGAACTTTGCGGCTGTGCCCATCGCCGCCGTAACGCCAACAGGACCCGACACAGCCGAGATGCCGTATCTTCCGCAAATAAGGTCTATAAGCGAACGCCACACGACCGCACCGAACGACAGGGTAGTTTTGAAGGACTGCTTTATAAAATTGCCGAAACTGTTTTTATACCCGTACACCTTAAAATCAAGTGTCAGATAGGTTATGTCCTTATCGGTCTTTGTCGCAAAGCGGACGTCTTTAAGCTCAACCTCTTTGCCGTCACGCTCCACCAGTATATTTATCTTGCCGCCGTCTTTATTTGTAAAGGCGTAACTTAAATCATAATAGGTATAGATCTTTCTGCCGTCTATCTCCAGAATTTC
This sequence comes from Agathobacter sp., assembly GCA_963656085.1. Classification (GTDB taxonomy): domain Bacteria; phylum Bacillota; class Clostridia; order Oscillospirales; family Acutalibacteraceae; genus CAVALG01. The sequence goes on along the minus strand of CAVKHV010000023.1, from coordinate 4,023 downwards.
ATCATTCACTTTAAGCCCGTAATTACAGCTCACCGCGTTTTCATCAAACTGCGCCACGATATTGCTTGCATACATTTTTTGCGGAATGAGGGTTATCATCACTATAATAAATCCCAACAAAAGGTTGAAAAACGCGCCTGCGACAATTATTATAAAGCGTTTCCAGGCGCGGGCATTACAAAACGCGCGGGGATCGGAACTGGTTTCGTCCTCGCCCTCCATTGCGCAATATCCGCCGAACGGCAGAATACGCACGGCATAAAGCGTTTCTTTGCCCTGCTTTTTGAATATTGCGGGACCGAAACCTATTGAATATTCATTTACCCTGACGCCTGTCAGTTTCGCGGCGATAAAATGCCCGAACTCGTGTATCGCTATCATTACAAGAAACGCAAGTATAGCGGCAGCGATAGGCCAGGCGGTACTCCAGATATTTGATATTACTGACATAGGCTTTCCTCCAATTGGTTGCGGACTAAAGGTTTGCTAAAACATATTCGCGTGCCGCCGCGTCTGCGTCCAGCACATCACCGAGGGTGAAAACACCCGTTCTTTTTTCGGCTTCGGCTGCGCCTTTTGCCAATTCGGCAATCTTTAAAAACGGCAGTTTTCCTTTTAAAAACAGGGCTACCGCCGCCTCATTTGCGCCGTTTACGGCACAGGGTTTAAGTCCGCCCTGCCTTACGGCGTCGGTGCATACTTCAAGCGCACCGAAAACCTCTGTATCGGGCTTATGGAAAGTCAGCGTGCCGATATCGGTAAGGCTCAGCCGTTTCCCGGAACACGGCAACCTTTCGGGGTAGGTCAGGGCATATTGTATAGGCAGTTTCATATCGGGTGTGCCGAGTTGCGCGATGACCGCGCCGTCAGCCAATTCTATTGCCGAATGAATGATACTTTGGCGGTGCACTGCAACCTCAACATCATCGGCGGTTACGCCGAAAAGGAAAATCGCCTCTATGACCTCAAACCCCTTATTCATAAGTGTAGCCGAATCTATGGTTATTTTTGCACCCATATCCCAATTTGGGTGTTTTAAGGCGTCGGCAGGCGTAACATTTTGCAGTTCGGCGCGTGTTTTTCCGAAAAACGGACCGCCCGACGCGGTTAAAATTATCTTTTTTACCGAACCTTCGGGAACTCCCTGCATAGACTGAAATATTGCCGAATGCTCACTGTCAACCGGATAAATTCTTACACCGTTTTCGGCAGCGGCGGCATTTACTATCGGCCCTGCCGTGACAAGCGTTTCCTTATTTGCAAGGGCTATATCTTTTTTGGCGTTAATTGCGGCAAGGGTGGGTTTAAGTCCTGCGATACCGACAATTGCGCTTACCACGGTATCCGCCGACGGTTCGGCGGCGGCGGCGATAACGCCCTCCTCGCCCGACAGAACGCAGATATCGGTATCGGCAAGTCTTAACTTCATATCCGCCGCAGCTGCTTCGTCAGCCACCGCAACAATGCGCGGTTTGACAAGCCTTGCCTGATTTTCAAGCAAATCGGGGCGGCTGCCCGACGCCGCAAGAGCCGACACCTTTATGCCGAGCCGAGCGGCAACCTCAATAGTCTGGGTACCGATAGAACCGGTAGAACCCAAAACCGAAATACATTTATTCAACCTGTTCACTTCTATCATATTTACTTATCTATCATATTTATTTAACTATATCTATTATTCTGCTGAGCGACCAAAAACAGGGCGCAATTAACATAATACTGTCAAAACGGTCAAGCACGCCGCCGTGACCCGGCATAATTTTGCCGTAATCTTTAATTCCCGTTTTGCGTTTTATAAATGATGCGATAAGGTCGCCCATCATACCGAGCACCGCAAATAACGGGGTTATTACCGCTATAAGCCACAGTTTTGCATGAACGGACGGGACGGCGGAGTTGTAAATCGCGCCTATAGCAACCGCTATACCGGTCGCGATAATAACGCCGCCGACAGCGCCCTCCCACGTCTTTTTTGGGCTTAACACGGGTGCCATTTTATGTTTGCCGAGGAACACGCCCGTAAAATACGCGCCCGTATCGCACCCCCAGGCAAAAGCACAGGTGAGCAGAAAGTAGATAAGACCCTTATTTATAAGCATTGCAAGTGTTGACAGGGCAAATGTTGTAAACACAGGCAGGCAAAATGCGGCGCACATTTCAAGCGGTTCCGTATTTTTGTAACAAAACAGGGTGATTATAACCGTCGCTGCGCCGAACAGGACATTCATATGCATAGAATCCACGCCGATTTTTGAGCCGTATTCATAAACAAAGGGTGCAGCGGCGGCATATATTGCGGCGGCTGCAAGCAGGATGCGGTTTTTCACAAGTCCCGTTGTTTTAAGCGCTTCAAACACCGCAACCACCGCAAGCACCGCCAAAAACACGGTAACGATAACAGGATAGTATCCGCCGACATACAACACGCCCGCAAGCAGTAAAAGCGCAGCCAAAGCCGAAATTATTCTTGTTTTCATAATCTTCCTCCGAAAGCGGAATGCGAAGCCGCTTTTTAAACGCCGCCGAAACGGCGGTTTCTTTTATTAAAATCATCTATCGCACGGTCAAGGTCGTGCGTGGAAAAATCGGGCCAAAGAACATCCGAATACCAAAATTCCGAATATGCCGACTGCCATATAAGGAAATTTGACAAGCGGAACTCCCCGCTCGGTCTTATTATAAAATCGGGGTCGGGCTGACCCGCGGTATAAATATTATCGCTTATTGTTTGCTCGTTTATATCGTTCGGGGATAATTCGCCGCTGAGCACGCGCCCGGATATTTTTTTAACGGCGTGGACGATTTCATCCCTGCCGCCGTAATTAAGCGCCATATTAACCGTAAGTCCCGTAGCGGTCGCCGAAGTTTCCTCGGCGTGGTCGATAAGGCGGTTGATATCGTCGTCAAGCGCGGCGCGCTCGCCTATAAATCTAAGGCCGATATTTTCGCTTTTATACGCGTCAACATCGGCAAGATAATCGCGCAGCAGTTTCATAATATTGTCCACTTCCGCTTTGGGGCGTTTCCAATTCTCGGTTGAAAAGACATAAACGGTTAAGTACTTTACGCCGATTTTATTGCAATACCTTGCAATTGTTTTAAAATTTTTAGCACCTGCGGCGTGACCTGCCGAGCGCGGCAATCCGCGCCGTTTTGCCCATCTGCCGTTACCGTCCATTATTATCCCGATATGTTCGGGGATAAACCTTTCCGCAGGCGGCACCGATTTCTTCTTTTTAAAAAACAAACCTCTCACTCTTTCAAAAGCCCACCGAACGGCATACGGGCGCAGTGAAGCGCCGCACGGTCGGTGGGGATAATACAAACAGTCCGGTTTACGCCGCGTTTGAAAAAACTTCGCAAACACGACGGTAAAATCAGATCTCCATTATTTCTTTTTCTTTTGCCGCTGTGAGGTTGTCGATCTCTTTGCAGAAACGGTCGGTCAGGTTCTGCACCTTCTTTTCGCCGTTCTGCATATCGTCCTCGGTTATTTCGTTATTCTTTTTCATAGCCTTTATTTTATCAATAGCGTCGCGGCGGATATTGCGGACGTTGACCTTGCCGCCCTCGCTCATAGAATGAATTTCCTTAACAAGTTCTTTTCTGCGTTCCTCTGTAAGCGGGGGGAACGACAGGCGGATGACCTTACCGTCATTATTCGGATTAATGCCGATATCCGCTATGTTTATAGCCTTTTCAACAGCGTTTAAAAGGCTTGTATCCCAGGGCTGGATCATAATCGTGCGGCCGTCGGGCACCGAAATGGTTGCCACCTGCTGCACAGGGGTTGCCACACCGTAATAATCCACCGAAACTTTATCAAGAATTGAGGGATTTGCGCGTCCTGCGCGAACCGAGCCGAACTCTCTGTCCAGAGCCGCAACCGATTTATCCATTTTTTGCTCTGCGTTTTTAATAATGCTGTCCATAAATTTACCTCCGTAATAAATAGGGTTTATTTGCTTACAACAGTGCCGACCTTTTCGCCGCAGGCAGCCCTGTATATATTTTCGGGATCGT
>CAVKHV010000022.1:0-24553 GCA_963656085.1 Agathobacter sp. | reverse complement strand
AGTTACTCAGGTGTGGGCATATATCGGTGAACTTATCTTTAATATGCTCGTTCTCGTAGGTTCTGTGAAGATGAGCGACCGCATTATCCGAGAAATGATGGGGCTATAATGAGAACTTAGGTGCAAATACACCTAAGTTTCAAGTAAGCGCTTGATATTTTGCAAAAATGGTGGTATACTATACTTGAAAGTCAGGGGAAAATACCCGTAAGTTTTAAGTGAGTGGAGGGCTACAATGCAGAACATTATTAAGCGTGACGAATATCTTAACAGAATTATTGACAGAAAAGAAAACGGACTGATTAAGGTCATTACCGGAATCAGAAGATGCGGTAAGAGCTTTCTGCTGTTCAATCTGTTTTATGATTATCTGATTGAAAGCGGTGTAAAAGAAGAACAGATCATTACGATTGCCTTGGATGATGATACCTTTGTGAAGTACCGTGATCCCGATGAACTGTCGAAATATATTCGTGGGAAAATTGTGAACTCAGATATGTACTATATTCTCATTGATGAGGTACAGTACGCTATCACAAAGGATGAACTTAAAAACCCTGAGAACATTAGGCTTTACAATGTACTCAACGGTCTTATGCGGCTTCGCAATGTTGACATTTATGTAACAGGCAGTAATTCAAAAATGCTCACGAAAGATGTACTGACTGCCTTTCGTGGCAGAGGTGATGAGGTTAAAGTTTACCCCATCTCTTTCAAAGAGTATTATTCCTTTGTGGGCGGAGATAAATCCGACGCCTATGAGGAATACGCTTTGTACGGTGGTATGCCGCTTGTTTTAACAAAAAAGAGCGATGCGGAGAAGATGAACTATTTGCACACTCTTTTCACCGAGGTTTATTTCAAAGACATTGTAGAGCGTTATGATATTGAGTTGCCTGATGTGCTCAGCGAATTAACGGATGACCTTTGTTCTTCTGTCGGTTCGCTCACTAATGCAAGCAAAATATCAAACACCTTGCAGACGGTAAAAAACATTAAGGTTTCAGGTACAACCGTTTCCAACTATCTGAATTATCTAATTGAGTCGTTCCTATTCAGCAATGCGAAACGATACGATGTAAAAGGCAAAAAGTATTTTGAGTACCCGTCAAAGTATTATTGCACCGACATCGGACTTCGTAACGCAAGACTTAATTTCAGGCAGCAGGAAGAAACGCACATAATGGAGAACATTATATACAATGAACTTCTGTGCCGAGAGTATTCCGTTGATGTCGGTGTTGTAGAGATTGTGGAAGCGAGTGCAGGAAAAAGGTCGAAAAAACAGTGCGAGATAGATTTTGTAGTAAACAAGGGTTCTAAAAAATACTATATTCAATCCGCATTGAATGTTTCAGAACCGTCAAAACTTGAAACCGAACTCAGACCTTTGAAGAACACCAAGGATTTCTTCAAGAAGATAATTATCAGCAAGACCTCAATGAAGCCTTGGACGGATGAGGATGGAATACTTCATCTCGGACTTTATGAGTTCCTGCTGAATGAAAATTCCCTTGAATTGTAAACTAAATTAAACGCAAAAAGATCGTCACCTTAATTGGTGGCGATTTTTTATTCCCAAAAAGGAGGTATCATTTTGGAAGTAAAAATCAATAGAGAAATTCGCAACTACACAGAAGCAATGTTCTTTGGACTGTCGCTCAGACAGTTCATTTTTTCTATCTGTGCTTGCGGAGTTGCAGTCGGTATTTATTTTCTGCTTAAACCGTATGTAGGCACAGAAACCGTGTCTTGGATGTGCATTTTGGGAGCCGCCCCCTTTGCGGCTCTCGGATTTATCAAGTACAACGGTATGACCGCAGAAAAATTCGTATGGGCGTGGATCAAGTCGGAGTTTCTTATGCCGAAGCAACTTGTATTCCACTCCACAAACACCTACTTGGAAATGTTTAAGCCAAGTATTGAGCAGAAAGGCAAGGAGGTACTGAAAACAAATGATTAAGACACTAACCAATCTTTTCAAACAGGATAAAGAGAAGTTTGTTGTACCGAAGGGCGTTCAGGATGTTATTCCTATCAAGGCTATCTATGATGACGGCATTTTTTTAGTGGGCAAGGATAAGTTCGCTAAGTCCTTCAAATTCACAGATATAAATTATGCAGTAGCAAGTCGTGAGGACAAGGAAGCAATGTTCCTCGAATACTCCGAACTGCTTAATTCTTTTGATAGCGGTGCAACAACAAAAATTACAATCAACAATCGCAGGCTGAATCGCCTTGATTTTGAGAAAACAATTCTTCTTCCCCTCACGGGTGACGAACTTGATGTTTACCGAGAGGAATACAATAAGATGCTTCTTGATAAGGCAACGGGGGCAAACGCCATTGTGCAGGATAAGTATATAACTATCTCGGTCAACAAGAAGAATGTTGAAGAAGCAAGAAATTATTTTGCCCGTGTCGGCGCTGATCTTATCGCACACTTCGGAAGGCTCGGCAGTAAATGTCACGAACTCGAAACCGATGAAAGGCTGAGAATTATTCACGACTTCTTCCGTGTGGGCGAAGAAACATCTTTCCGTTTCGATATTAAGGAAACCCGAAAGAAAGGACACGATTTTAAGGACTATGTTTGCCCTGACTCTATGGAGTTTGCCGCAGACTATTTCAAAATCGGCAACAGATACGGCAGAGTCCTTTTTCTCCGTGAGTATGCTTCATATATCAAAGACAGTATGGTGGCAGAGTTGACCGACCTCAACAGAAACCTGATGATGTCGATTGATGTTGTTCCCGTCCCTACTGATGAAGCAGTAAGAGAAGCAGAAAGCCGTTTGCTCGGTGTTGAAACCAATATAACAAATTGGCAGCGTAGGCAGAACTCAAACAACAACTTTTCCGCAACCGTTCCTTATGATATGGAACAACAGAAAAAAGAAATGAAAGAGTTTCTTGATGACCTGACTACACGAGATCAGCGAATGATGTTTGCCGTTATAACGCTCGTTCATACGGCAGATACGAAAGAGCAACTTGACCAAGATACAGAAGCACTTATGACAACTTGCAGAAAGCATCTTTGTCAGTTCGGTGTGCTGAAATTTCAGCAGATGGACGGACTTAATACGGCAATGCCGTTTGGCACACGAAAGGTTGATACTTTCCGAACCCTCACAACAGAGTCTTTGGCGGTATTTATTCCTTTCCGTGTTCAGGACATTTACCACGAGAACGGTATTTACTACGGTCAGAATGTTATCAGCAAAAATATGATAATCGCAGACCGCAAGCAACTTTTGAACGGCAATTCCTATATACTCGGTGTATCCGGTTCGGGTAAGTCCTTTACGGCAAAGGGCGAGATTACCGATATTGTCCTTGCAGATCCTACGGCAGATGTAATCATCATTGATCCTGAACGAGAGTATTCACCTCTTGTAAACGCTATGGGCGGCGAGATTATCAATATCTCGGCTACTTCCTCTAACCATATAAACGCTATGGATATGAACAAGGATTACGGTGACGGAGCAAACCCCGTTATCTTAAAGTCAGAGTTCATTATGTCGTTGTGCGAACAGTTAATCGGCGGTAATAACCTCGGTGCAAAGCAAAAGTCCATTATCGACCGTTGTACCGCAAGTGTGTACCGTGCTTATCAGCAGAATAACTACACAGGCACAGTTCCAACCTTGCAGGACTTCCGTGCTGAACTCTTAAAGCAGAGTGAACCCGAAGCAAAGGAAATTGCACTTGCTATCGAGTTGTTTACTCACGGTTCTCTGAACACCTTTGCGAAGCAGACGAATGTAGATACCGATAACCGCCTTATTTGCTACGATATTCTTGACCTCGGCAAACAACTTATGCCTATCGGTATGCTTGTAGTTCTTGACTCCATTCTTAACAGAATTACTCAGAACAGAGCCAAAGGAAAGAACACCTATATTTTCATTGATGAGATTTATCTGCTTTTCCAACACGAGTATTCCGCAAACTTTCTCTTCACCTTATGGAAACGAGTGAGAAAATACGGGGCGTTTGCTACGGGTATCACTCAGAATGTCGATGACCTGTTGCAGAGCCATACGGCAAGGACGATGCTTGCAAATAGTGAGTTTATCATTATGCTTAATCAGGCATCGACCGATAGACTGAAACTTGCGGAACTGCTCAACATTTCCGATTTGCAGATGTCCTATATCACGAATGTAGAAGCAGGACACGGACTGATTAAAGTCGGCAGTTCTCTCGTTCCCTTTGAAAACAAGTTCCCCAAAAACACAAAACTCTATAAACTTATGACCACTAAACCAGGAGAGAGTTCTTAACTCTCTCAGGTTTAGTAGAAAGGAAAGGCTATGCGAAAGAGCATTTATGTATCTTTAACTTCGTCCTTTTTGCTTATTGCGGTATTCAGCGGAATGATGGTTTTCAATCATTTCAAAGAAGCAAATACGCAAGAGGAACTATATGACAACCTCGCACAGAGCGTAGAGCAAAACAGAACGAACCCCCATACCGAAGCAGCAACCGACGAAACACAGAAAGGAGAAATGACGATACTCCCTGAGTACGCAGAACTCTATCAGCAGAACAACGATTTAATAGGTTGGATCTGTATTGAGGACACCAAAATCAACTATCCCGTAATGCAATCCGTTAGCAACCCCGACTTCTACCTGAAGCACGGTTTTGATAAAGGCTATACGAATTATGGGTGTCCTTATGTCGGAGAAAACTGTGATGTGATTAAGCCATCGGACAACCTGATTATCTACGGTCATCACATGAAGGACGGCTCTATGTTTTCCAATCTTGAGAAGTTCAAAAACAAGGACTTTTGGAAAGAACATAGGACAATCAGATTTGATAGCCTTTACGAAAAGCAAGTCTATGAGGTTATCGCCGTTTTCAAGACCGTAGTTTACACGGACTCCGCAAACGAGTTCAGATATTATCGGTTCTCCGATGCGGAAACACCGGAACAGTTTGACGAATATATTTCCAAGTGCAAAGAAAAGGCACTCTATGATACAGGTGTATCGGCAGAGTACGGCGATAAACTTATCACGCTTTCAACTTGCGAGTATTCCAATGCAAACGGGCGTCTTGTTTTGGTGGCAAAAAAGGTTGCGGCATAAGCCTTTTCTGTTATCGAAAAAGGAGGTTTACAATGGCAGATATAAAGACAAGAGATATAGTTAAGGGAACAATAAAGACCATTGACAAAGCCGCCGTAGCAAGTGAACGAATGAAGCAGGCTTATATCTCGACCAAAGAAAGAGCAGAAAACAGTACCTATGCCGCCGAAAATTCTGCCGACGAATATGCTTCCGACAAGTTTGAGCGTGGCATTGACACCACAGTTCACGAGGGTATTCACCAATTCGACAAGGCAGGTCGTAAAGGAGTGGAAACCACTAAGGATAATATTCACAAAGCAAAAGACGGCATAGACCGTTTCAAAGAGAAACGGGCAAAAAAGGCTCTTGAAATGCAGTCAGAAAAAGTCGGTGGAAAGGCGGCTAAAACTGCTGAGAGAACCGCAAGGCAAACGGGTTCAAAAGCCGTAAAAACGGCTGAAAAGTCTACTACAAAGACCATAAAGCAGTCTGCTTCTTCGGCTGGCAAGAAAACAATTAAGACTGTCGGTAAAAGCGGAAAGACGGCGGCAAAATCAGTCAAGACCGCAGAGCGTACCGCTAAGACCGCTATTAAGACTACAAAGCAGGCGGCAAAGGCGGCACAGAAAACTGCTCAGGCTTCGGCAAAAGCGGCTCAGAAAGCGGCACAAGCAGCCAAAGCAACGGCAAAGGCGGCGGTTGCCGCTATTAAGGTTGCGGTAAAAGCAACCGTTGCCGCAGTAAAAGTAATAATTGCAGGAGTGAAAGCACTTGTAGCAGCCATAGCCGCAGGCGGTTGGGTTGCCGTTGTCGTGATATTGGTTATCTGCCTTGTTGCCCTTATTCTCGGCTCGGTGTTCGGTATCTTCTTCTCAGGCGAGGACTCAGGAACGGGACAGACTATGCAGACTGCCGTTCAGGAAATCAATGCGGAGTATGACAACAAACTCTTGGAAATCAAGAACGGAACAACTTACGATGTGCTTGAAATGAGTGGCAGCCGTGCCGTTTGGAAAGATGTTCTATCCGTATATGCAGTAAAAACAAATACCGATCCCGATAATCCACAAGAGGTTGCCACTATGGACGATAGTAAAAAGCAACTGCTCAGTAATATCTTTTGGGAAATGAATGAAATCAGTTCCCGAACAGAGAACATATCGGAAACCGTGATAACAGAAACCGATGACGGAAACGGAAATATCGTGCAAACTGAAACGACCGAAACGAGAACATATCTATATATTACGGTTACACATAAGTCGGCTCAAGAAATGGCATCACAATATGGTTTCAATCAAGAGCAAATAGACTACCTTACTGAACTGCTTAAACCCGAAAACAATTCACTTTGGGCGGCGGTTCTATATGGCATCAACTATTCCGATGACCAAATTGTAACGGTAGCACTCACGCAGATAGGAAATGTCGGCGGTCAGCCCTATTGGAGTTGGTATGGCTTTGACTCAAGAGTTGAGTGGTGTGCTTGCTTTGTATCTTGGTGTGCGAATGAATGTGGTTATATTGATACGGGCGTTATACCTAAGTACGCAGGGTGCGTCAATGGGGTGCAATGGTTCAAAGACAGAGGACAATGGATAGACGGTTCTTCCGAACCCGTTGCTGGAATGATTATATTTTTCGATTGGGACAATCGAGGTTCGTCAGGTCCGCAAGACGGACTATCCGACCATACGGGCATTGTTCAAAAAGTTGAGAACGGAATTGTCTACACGGTAGAGGGTAACTCAGGAGATAGCGTAAGAATAAATCAATACGCAGTCGGTCATTATGAGATATTCGGCTATGGCGTACCTGCATTTTGACAATAAAATTTGAAAGAGCCGGCAGTTTCTTTTTAAGATTCTGTCGGCTTTTTCTTTTTTAACTTGACTTTTTACAAAGTAGAAGTAACAGAGCATTATCCAAACAATTTCAAGACCGCAACACAATGTTTTGATAAAATTATCTATACTTGGAGGTGAAACAAAATGAAAGAATACGGTTATGTAAGGGTGTCTACCTTGGATCAGAACGAGGAACGGCAGATGGTTGAAATGCGTAATATCGGTATCCCCGAAGAAAATATATATAAGGACAAGCAATCCGGCAAGGACTTCAACCGTCCGATGTATCAAAAATTGATCCGAAAATTGAAAAAAGGCGATGTCTTATATATCCTGAGCATTGACAGACTTGGTAGGAATTATGAGGAAATCCAAAGCCAATGGCGATACCTGACAAGGGAAAAGGAAGTTGATGTTTCCGTAATTGATATGCCGCTTTTAGACACACGGCGAGGTAAAGACTTAATGGGTACTTTCCTTGCGGATATTGTGCTTCAGGTGTTGTCGTTTGTGGCGCAGAACGAGCGAGAAAACATCCGAAAGCGGCAGGCTCAAGGCATTGCCGCCGCCAAAGCCAAAGGAATGAAGTTTGGCAGACCTGTAATCAAAGCACCGCCCGATTTTCCCGAAATCGTGCAGAAATGGGAAAATGGCATTATCAAATCGTATGAAGCCGCCGAAATGTGCGGAATGTGCGAGTCAACCTTTTACCATCGGCTAAGGGAATATCGAGCCACTTTGAATGACGAAAAATAAAAATCACTGTAAAAAAGTACACCTTTTTACAGTGATTTTTTTTGCGCTCATAATGGAGAAAAACAGGCTGTAAAGCTCGCTTTTCTCGACATTTTTTATATTATATCATACTTTTTACTTTCAGTCAATCGCTCGCAGCCGTTTTTTGGGCTTTTGTATTTAGGTGTACTTTTTTATAAAGTGACGGGAGGTGGTAAGCAATTTGCTTGGTGAGATATACCGTGTCAGTATGATCGGTCATCGTATCGTCGAGGACTTTGATATAGAAGAAAAGCTGTACGACCTGTTCTGCGATATGCTCCGTACAAAGGAATATGTGGAGTTTTATTTGGGCAGAAACGGTGACTTTGACATAATGGCGGCAAGCGTCATTAAACGGCTTCAAAAGAATTTCCGTGACGACAACAGCATTATGATCCTTGTTCTGCCGTACCCCGTCAAGGACTATGAGGATTATGAGAAATACTACGATGAAAACGTTATACCGAAAGAATTGTATGGCGTACACCCGAAAGCGGCAATTACAGAGCGTAACCGTTGGATGGTGACAAATACCGATGTATTAGTCGCCTATATACGCAACGAAAGCGGCGGAACAGCCGCCTGTGTGCGTATGGCGGAGCAGCTCGGACGGGCGATTATAAAAATATAAAAGCAGGCTCAAATGAGCCTGCCAAGCGTCCGTTTCTTTCGCAGAGTTAGCCACTCTGTGAGGGTTATTCACCCAATAAGCGGAATTATTATAGCACCGTTCTGCGAAAAAATCAAGTAAAATCAACGGGTTTTTGCCATTTTTCAAAAAAATTTCGGTTTTTGGTTGTCAAAAAGCGTTACGCAATAAGTAAATGCTACCGAACGAAGGGGCATTAACAGTCAAACGGACAGTCAGATATTCGTTAAAATATAGATTGTCCAATCGGGCAATAAAAATCAGGAGGCTTCAATAAATGAAGAAAGGCGAAAACATTTTCAAACGCAAGGACGGACGGTGGGAAGCTCGGTATATCAAGGGCTATGAGCTGTCCGGCAAAATCAAGTACGGCTTTTGTTATGGCAAAACCTATAAGGAAGCAAAGGAAAAAGTGACAAAGTGCAAAGCAGCACTTATCAGCGGAAAGCCGTTACCGTCCGCAAATTCCCGACATCGTTTTGCTTTTTACTGCGATGAGTGGCTGCGGCTTCGCAAAACAAAAATACGGGAGTCCACCTATATTAAGTACGACACGATCCTTGAAAAGCATATCAAGCCAAAGCTCGGCGGTTGCTATCCCCTCGGAATTACCGCAGGGTTAGTAGATGATTTTTCAAAAGAGCTGTTGGATGCGGACAAGCTCTCCGTGAAAACGGTACACGACATTTTGGTGGTGTTGCACGGTATTTTGAAATATACCGCCGCACAGTTTCCGGGCATTTTTCCTGCGGTTGAAATCAACTACCCGAAAGAAACCCGCAAGGAAATGCGTGTACTTTCCCGTGATGAGCAGAAGCGGCTTGCCGTATATCTGCTTGACAATACGGACTTCTGCAAGTTTGGTGTGCTGCTTATGCTCTTTACCGGACTTCGTATCGGTGAGCTGTGTGCGCTGCGGTGGGCAGATGTAAACATCAAGGAAAAGGTTATCTCGGTCAGCGCTACTATGCAAAGGCTTCGCAGCACCGATACGGACACGGCAGAGAAAACGAAAATCCTGATCGGAGCGCCGAAAAGCGACACTTCGATGCGTACCATTCCCTTGACGGACAATGCCGCAGAGCTTTGCCGTAAGTTTGCTGTGCGTAATCCGAGCGCCTACATCCTCACGGGAACGCCGGAATTTATGGAACCTCGGTCGTTTCAGTACCGTATCGAAAAGTATACCCGTGAATGTGGTCTGGACGGGATTCACGCACACACGCTCCGCCATACCTTCGCAACGAGGGCGGTTGAGGTCGGGTTTGAGATAAAAACACTCTCGGAAATCCTTGGTCACGCAAATACTACGATTACCTTAAATCGCTATGTTCATACCTCACTGGAACTCAAACGCACCAATATGGACAAGCTGGCGGCGCTTGCGATGTAGTTTATAAGCAGTCAAGGAAGTGTGTCATTTCGTGCCGTTTTCATTGAAGAAATGCAAGAAAACAGCAGTTTTGGCAGAGCCTTTAACAGAGTGGCTAACTCTGCGAAAGAAGCAAACTGTTCTTAGGTAACAAAACAAGTGATTGCTATTGCGAAGGAGATGCAGATAATGCTTCCGCAAGAGGACAAAAATTCAACATTAAAGCGGGAGTTAATTGAGGGGACGATTGAAACGGTAGCGGCTCTCGGCTTGGAGAATACCACTACAAACGCCATTTGCACAACCTGCAATGTAAATGTGGCATATATCTACCGTTTCTTTGCCGACAAGGAAGACCTGATCGCTAAGGCGTTCGGTTTTGTTGACGAGCAATTTTTGCGGCAAATTCTTGACAACTACACCGTGCTGAACTATGAGAGCATCGACTACGAATCCCGCTGCCGTGTGTTGTTCAAGAAATGTTGGGATTATTTAATGGCACATCCCAAGGATACAACCTTTTTCATTCACTACTATTATTCCGTTTCGTTTCAAAAGTATGCGTATGCGGAACATATAAAACGGTATGGTGAGCTTTTTGAGAAAATGAAAACGGCATTTCCCGAAAGCACGGATGTGCGATTGGTACTGCACCATATCCTTGATACGCTGCTCCGTGAAGCAACGAAGCAAATAAGCAATCCGACAGAGGACAGCGACATTGCCGCAACCAAAACATTCTTTTTGATATTCAGCGTTATTAAAAGCTATGTGCGGACGGACAGACTGAACAGCAATCAATAAATGAATCGAAATTTTTGAGTAAAGGAGTGAGCCGAAGTGGAACAGAAAAAGAAAATCAAAATAATCATCATCGTACTTGCCTGCCTGCTCGGTCTGAGCCTTTTAGCCCTCGGCGGCACACTTGTATACAACAAAGTAGCGAACACCACTCCCGCCACCGTGACCGTGCCGGATAATCTGATTACGCCGGACGAGGACACGACCAAGCCCGACAGCAGCGACACCGAGAAGCCGGACAGCTCCGATACGCAAACACCGAGCAACTCCGCCGATACTTCTTCCTCTGCCGTGCCTACGCAAAGCACGACCGCCGAAACCAAAAAGGCGGCGACCATTGAACTGTATAACAAACAGCCGGAGGAAAACACGCCGTTTGCAGTGGGTAATATGTTCCCCGGCGATGTTGAAACAAAATACTTCCGTGTAAGGGTATCCTATCACGATAAAATCACCGTGCATTATAAAGCCACCGTCCGCCCCAGCTATGAGAAATTAGCCGAAGTGTTGAAGGTGCGAGTCAAGCTGCTCACCACGGGCGAAACGATGTATGACGGCTTAATGCGGGATATGCCCGAAAGTCTGACGCACAAATTGGCGTCTAAGAAATCTACCACCGACGAGCTGTATTACGAAATCACGGCTTATTTAGATACAAGCGTAGGCAATGACTATCAGAATAAGGACTTGATTGCCGATTTCAAATGGTGGGTCGAGGAAACAGGAAACCTTGACGACTCTCCGAAAACAGGCGATACCTCAAACATTCTGCTGTGGGCGGTGCTTGCTGCCTGCTCCGGCAGTATGATGATCCTCCTGCTTGTAGTCCGTAGGCGTAAGGAGGATGAGGAAAATGTCTGAAACCAAAACCGCTAAAAGGCTGACCGGCGGTATTATCGCTATCATCGTCCTTGCCGTTTGCCTTTGCATTACTACCTTCGCCCTTGTGTATGCTTCCGTGTCGGTGGAAAACAATCTGTTCCACACAGGCGAGGTCAAGATAAACCTCAACGACGGCAAGCCCGTCATTAGGGAGCATGAATTTATATTTGAACCGGGTATGACGGTTGTAAAGGACTTCTTTATTGAGAACGACAGCACTTGGGATGTGTATTACCACCTTTATCTCGATAATGTGACCGGTGGACTTGCCGATGTGCTGACCGTGACGATAAAGGACGGCGATAAGGTTTTATACTCCGGCACGGCAAACGAGCTGACAAAGCAGAATGTTGTCGCCGCCGATGATACCCTTAAAATCGGGCAGCGCCGCAACCTGACCGTGGTATTCCACTACCCCGAAAGCAGCGGCAATGACACCCAAAACCTCGACCTCACCTTTACGCTGTGCGCCGAGGCAACGCAAACGAAAAACAACCCGAATAAGCTGTTCGGGTAAAAAGGAAAGAACCAAGCAATACAAACACCCAACACAGAAACCGACAAATGCACTTGTTGCGGATGTGATACCGGCATCCCGAAAGACACGCCAATATCCAACCGCAAATATTATATCCAAGGCAGCGGGCAGTTCTGCAACAAATGTTATACGGAATTGTATATCCATAAATCCGAGGATGAAACCATTGTTTCCCTCGATGATATGAACGAGCTGATCCGGCTGAGCCGGGAATAAGCCATAAGGAGTGAACAAATGAAAGCATTAAAAATAATCCGAAGTATATTTGTGTGGCTGATGGTGGCTCTCGCCATTTTTATGATGATATTCACCATTGTTTCGGTATCCACCTTTGACCGTGCCGACCGCAATCTGTTCGGCTATAAGGCGTTCATCGTCCTGTCCGACTCAATGAGCAAGACAGACTTCAATGCGGGCGATTTGGTACTCGTGAAAGAGGTTGACCCCTCAACCTTAAAAGAGGGCGACATCATCGCCTATACCTCGCAGAATTCTTCCAACTACGGCGAAACGGTTACGCATAAAATTCGCAAGCTCACCACTGACGCCAACGGCGAACCGGGCTTTGTCACCTACGGTACAACAACGGACACCGACGACGAAACCGTCGTAACCTACCCGTATGTACTCGGTAAATACAGCAGCCACATCCCGAAGGTCGGTACTTTCTTTCAGTTTTTGAAAAGCACCCCTGGCTATATCGTTTGTATTCTCATTCCGTTCCTGCTTCTCATTCTGTTAGAGGGCATTCGCTGCATCCGCTTGTTCCGCAAATATAAAGCCGAACAGCAGGCAGAACTGCAAGCCGAGCGTGACAAGATCGAAGCAGACCGTGCCGAAACACAGCGTATGATGCAGGAGCTGCTGCAAATGAAAGCGCAGATGGGGCAGGACACAGAAACGGCAGTAAAGATTGATACTCCGCCGGATACGGAACAGCAGTAAGAAACACAATCAATCCTCTCACCCTACGGGGTGAGGGGCAATCAAAGGGTACAAACAGGATGAAAAACCGAGCGTTGTGCCTTTTGATTGCCCGAATTGAAAAAGTTCGGCAAAGCCGAGAGTAAGGAGGAAATCTTTATGAAAACTGCACAATCGGCAAAATGCACTACGGGGGGGGGGTATTAAAAGCCCTCAATTAGTCATTTTGACTAACCTGTAGGGCGAGGAAAAATGACAACCTGATACCTCCGTTTTTGTCGGTAAAGCGGAGCGTATCTGCAAAGCAAATTTACCGGCAAAAATTTTAAGGAGGTCATGTAAAAATGACAAACAGCAAAAGCACAAAGAGAGCGCTGCTTACAAGCTCGCTCGCCATGCTGATGTGCGTTGCCATGCTGATTGGCACGACATTCGCGTGGTTTACGGACACCGCAAGCACCGCTGTGAACAAGATCCAGGCAGGAAACCTGGATGTTGCGCTTGAGATGAAAGACAGCGATGGTAATTGGGTATCTGCCGAAGGTCAGACCCTTGAGTTCAAAAAGGCTGCCGGAGCAGACAAAGACGAAAAAGTTCTTTGGGAACCGGGTTGTACTTATGAGCTCCCCGAACTCCGTATTGTCAACAACGGCAATCTTGCTCTTAAGTACAAGATTCTTATCACCGGTATTCAGGGCGATGCTAAACTCAATGGGGCTATTGAGTGGACGATCAGCGACACAGCTCTTGACTCTGATCACAGTCTTGCCGCAAATGCTATTTCCGAAACTCTGACCATCAAGGGACATATGAAAGAGGATGCAGGTAACGAGTATCAGAATCTTTCTATTGATGGTATTTCTATCACCGTTGTTGCAACTCAGGATACTGTTGAGTATGACAGCAATAACAATCAGTACGATAAGGATGCTGCCATCACCGTTATCGGCGGAAACGAAGCTATTGCGACTACCGGTGACAATGCAAACATTGTTGTTGCGGATACCGCCGTTATCGATTCCTCTACAAGCATCGGCAAGGGCACGACGATTTCCGGCGAAGGCACTGACAAAACGACTGTCGAGGTTGAGAAAGCCAAAATTGCCGCCGATGATGTTACGATCAAGGATATGACGATAAAGGCTACTGATGCGACGAAAGACAGCAGTGCAATAACCATCAACAGCAGCGCAAATAAAACCGTTATTGAAAATGTGGTGCTTGAAGGACAGGGCTGGAACGGAGACACCAAGGGAATTGCCGCGTCGGGTAACAATCTGTTGATCAGAAACGCAAAAATCTCCAATGTTTTCCGCGGAATTATCTTCTGGGATGGCATCGGCGGAGAAAATGTGATTGAGAACTGCGTTATTGATAATGTAGTTTATACGTTCAATGTCAATGCTTCGAGCGTAGACGACGGCACAACGATTACCATAGCAGGCTCCACGCTGAACGGATGGACTTCTTATTCGAGCTGTATTAGCAAGGTTACTTTCGAAAACTGCAATCTCGGAAAATCGAGCAGTTCCGGTTATGCGAATCTCCGCCCCTATTGCGAAACTGAAATGACAAATTGCGAGTTTTCCAGCGACTATGAGCTCAAAGCGCAAGGAAGCGACACTTATACCATCACGCTGACGAACTGCACCAAAAACGGAAAAAAATTACGGCAGAAAACGTACAGTCGCTGTTGCTTGATACGGATGGCTGGAACTCAAATGTCACTCTGATTGTCAATGAAAATATAGTGACTATAAGCTAATGTTAACCTAATAAGAAATGGAATAGAACTGAGAACAGAAACAGTTTTTAAAGTCCTCTCCGCCTTCGGGCGGAGGGGCAATCAAAGGGTACAAACAGGGAAAGTACGAGCGTTGTGCCTTTTGATTGCCCGAATTGAAAAAATTCGGCAAAGCCGAGAGTAAGGAGGAAATCATTATGAAAACTGCACAATCGGCAATTTGCACTACGGGGGGGGGGTATTAAAAGCCCTCAATTAGTCATTTTGACTAACCTGTAGGGCGAGGAAAAATGACAACCTGATACCTCCGTTTTTGTCGGTAAAGCGGAGCGTATCTGCAAAGCAAATTTACCGGCAAAAATTTTAAGGAGGTCATGTAAAAATGACAAACAGCAAAAGCACAAAAAGAGCGCTGCTAACAAGCTCGCTCGCCATGCTCATGTGCGTAGCCATGCTGATTGGCACGACATTCGCATGGTTTACGGACACGGCAAGCACGGCTGTGAACAAAATTCAGGCCGGTACGCTGGACGTAGAGTTGTACTATGCGAACAATACGACCGGCGAAGAAGCCACATGGACAAAGATCACCGACAAAACAGGTGCAATGCAGTTCGTAAAGGCTAAAGCCGGCGAAGGTCAGGAAATCCTCTGGGAGCCTGGCTGCACCTACAGCCTGCCCGCACTGAAGATTAAAAACGAGGGCAATCTGGCGCTGAAGTACAAGGTGCTGTTCAGCGCTGTTGATACCGATGAAAAAAATCTGGAGCTTGCAAAGGTTCTGGATGTGACCATGAACGGTAATCCTGCCGGCACTTTGTACGATGTACTTACCTCGACTGATGCGGACGGCTATGCCCACGGTAATTTGGCAGGAGAGACGGAAACCGACCCGATCACCCTTTCGGTTAAAATGCGTGAGACTGCCGGCAACGAGTATCAGAAACTTGCTATCGGTGGTATCGCCATCACCGTTGTTGCAACTCAGGACACTGTTGAATATGACAGCAAGGACAACAAGTACGACAAGGACGCCGTGTATCCTATTGCTTCGGTTAATACTGCTGAAGATTTTACAAAAGCACTTGCCGATACCAGTGTCGAGACCATCGTACTGAGCGGCGATATGACTCTTGAAAACATTAGTGTCTCCGTAAACCACGATGTCACCATTGACCTCAATGGTAAAAAGCTGGAAACAACCAGTGCAGGTAAAGTGGCTGTTGAGGTGACAAACGGCACGCTGACCTTGACCGGCGACGGTGAAATAACCGGAGCTACCTGCGTTAAGGTGACCGACGGAGGCAAAGCTGTCATCGAAGGCGGCACCTATACAGCCACCGGTGGGTATGCTGTGTATGCAGCTGGAGAAAATGCTAAAGTCATCATCAGCGGAGGAACATTTAGCAGTACCGAAGAAAAAGCCGCCATACGTGTAACAGATAAAGCAACGATTTGGGTCGTTGATTTTAGTTGCTATGGCAGCGTGGAGGCTAAAGGCGGTAATCTAATTTTGGGCGGAGGCAGCATAACCGGCTGACCCAAGTACCTAAGTTGCTTATGCATGCACTGCCACTGAGAAGAATAACGGTTGGACTGTCAAAGCAAACTAATCTCTAATTCATCAAGTCCTCTCCACCTACGGGTGGAGGGGCAATCAAAGGGTACAAACAGGATGAAAAACCGAGCGTTGTGCCTTTTGATTGCCTATACAAATCCCATCGAAAGGAGATACATCATAATGGACAATGATAGCGGTGCTTTGATACTCTTGATCGTTTTGATCGTATCTGCCTTTCTGCTGATTGTTCTGAAACTCGCACAGTTTTTCAATCATTTCAGCCGTGAGAAAAAGTATCTTTTAACCAAGATGAACCGTGCGGCTGACTACAACGAATATCGTTATTGGCGCAGAGAACTCCGCTGCCTTTACCTCTGCCTTATTCCGTTTGTGACCGAACGCAATGTAATGAAGGTGTACCCCGTATTCTTCCATCGTGCAAAGCACGCAGAAAAGCAAAAACGCTCGGACGGTCTTATGCACATCCTCGCTCCCTCAATGCTTGCCATCTGCATCTGCGCTATATGCCTTTGCGGTGTAAGCTGGGCTTGGTTTACCGCAAGCACCTCAACGGGAACAACGGCAATTCAAAGCTCGTCATACAAATTGGTGTATCAGATTGGCGAGGATACCACCGCAACCGAGCTTACCGAAGCGGATAACACATATACGCTGACAGCGGATACAGCCGTGATAACACTGAAAGCCACCGGAACGGCAGGCGCAACAGGCTATTGCAGTATAACGGTCGATGGCAAGACCTACTACACCGAGCAAATATTTGTGAATGATACATCGGCGTTTACCTTTACCGTAAAGGCAGCCGCAGGCACACAAATCATCCTCACGCCTAAATGGGGAACTTACTCTCACGACGCTACGCTTCATAAGGGCGATGTTATCACCGCCACCGGCTCACAGCAAAACAACACCCAAACGCCGGACAACAGTGTGACCGCCGAGCCGTCAACCGAGCCTACTGCTCCGACCACACCAACAGCGCCGAGCAGCACTCCGGCAGAAAGCAAAACCACCACACCCGAACCCTCGGCAACCGCACCGACCGAACCCGAAACCACCGACACAGAACCAACTCCTGCGCCGGAAACCGCAACCCCGGAGAACACAACAGCAGCTCAGACCGAGCCGCCCACCACCGAGGAAAGCGAAAACAACTGAATAAAAGCACAAGCCGCAACGAAGGCGAGAGCCGTTGCGGCTTGTCTACATTTAATGTATTTTGATTGGCAGATATATCAATGCTAAATCGTCAATAAGAGCATCTTTTGCTTTTAGGGCGTAATTGTGGTATAATAAAAATAAACTGTCATATAAGTTGAGAGGGCTTATGTCCGAATCAAAAAGCAGACTGTTATATATCTTAAAATACTTATGGCAAAGCACGGATGCCGAGCATTATGCTACAACAGCAGATATACTTACATACCTGAAAGAAAACGATATTCTCTGTGATCGAAAAACCATACCAAGTGACATACGGAAGCTCTGTGATATTGGTATTGATATTGAGGAAGAACGGAGTCGAGAAAACCGCTATTCTCTGAGCAGCCATTTGTTTACGCTGCCGGAATTGAAATTGTTGATTGATGCCGTAGAGTCCTCAAAGTTCATCACGGCAAAGAAAAGCACGGAACTGGTAGAAAAGTTTTCACAGATGAGCAGCACACATCGGGCTTTTGAGTTGAAAAGCAATTTGTATATTTCCGAGCGTGTAAAACCATTCAACGAGCAGATTTACTACTTGGTAGACAACATCAATACAGCAATCAACCACGGAAAGCAAATCTCATTTCGGTACTTCCATTACGACCAGTATCGCAAAGAAGTCCCCAACAACGACGGCAAACGGTATTTCTTCTCTCCTTATTACTTGGTGTGGAATGAAGATCACTACTACGCCGTAGGTTACAGTGAGAAGCACAAGAAAATGACGACTTTTCGAGTTGACCGTATGAAAGAGGTCAACATTCTCTCTGCCGACGCCGTTGAGAAACCTGCGGATTTCAGTCTGCCGGAGTTTACCCGTCAGGTGTTTGATATGTATGACGGAACAGATGAAACAGTCACACTTATCTGCAAAAACGATATGATGAATTATATCATAGACCGCTTTGGAGATGATGTGGAAACATCCCCAACAGATTGCGGACATTTCAGAGCGATTGCAAAGGTATCTGTAAGTCAGACCTTTTTTGCTTGGGTTTTTCAGTTTAATGGGGATATACAAATAAAGAGTCCGACATCTGTCGTTGCAAAATACCAGGAAATGTTGAAAAACGCACTTAAATAAAAGAAAACGAGCAATGGTTGCAAAAATCTTTCGCTTGCGATTAGTAAATAGGGTTGAGAACTTACATTCTCAACCTTTTTCGTTTTAGAAACGAAAAGAGTGTGTGGTTGCAAAAATATTTTGTAGGAATAGGTAAACGGCTTGATTTTTCATCCTAAATGCGGTATACTATAAATGAAAAACAGCAATAGTTGCAAAAATCTTTCGCTTGGGAGGAATTCTAATGGAAATTAGAAGGGACTTTTATTTAGATAAACTGATAAAAAGAAAGCATAACGGTCTGATTAAGGTGGTAACAGGCATTCGCCGTTGCGGGAAATCCTATTTGCTGAACACGCTTTTCTACCATCATCTTATTGAAAACGGTGTTGATGAAAGCCACATTATCCGCTTTGCCTTTGACTCTGCTGATGATCTTTCTTTGATCGGAGAAAATCTGATTCGGATTGAAAAGGAAAAACGAGGTGTCGATCCCGAAAAATTTATGGCATTTATCCGCTCAAAACTGACAGATCAAGATATGTACTATTTACTCTTGGACGAAGTGCAGTTACTTGACTGTTTTGAATCGGTACTCAACGGCTACCTTCGCAAAGAAAATATGGATGTCTATGTAACCGGAAGTAACGCCAAGTTTCTATCTAAGGATATTATTACCGAGTTTGCGGGGCGTGGAGATGAAATCCATATGTATCCGTTGAGTTTTTCAGAGTTTATGTCCGTATACAAGAGAGATAAATATGAGGGCTTATCGGAATATATGCTGTATGGTGGTATCCCGCTTGTTGTTCTCCGTGACGGAGCTAATGATAAGGCGATAGCGCTTGAAAATCTGTTCAGCGAAATCTATATGCGGGATATATACAAAAGGAACAATATAAGAAATCAGGGCGAACTTGAAGATTTGTTGAATATCCTTTCTTCGTCGATTGGCTCGCTGACAAATCCCGAAAAACTTAAAAACACTTTCAAAACAGTAAAAAAATCAAAGATCACCTCAAATACAGTTAAGAAATATCTGAGTTATTTTGAAGATTCTTTTCTGATTGAGTCGGCTCAGCGGTATGACATCAGGGGAAAAGCCTATATCGAAACTCCCAAAAAGTATTACTTTTCCGATTTGGGACTTCGCAACGCCCGCATTAATTTCCGGCAGTTTGAGCAAACGCATTCTATGGAAAATGTGATTTACAATGAGCTTCGTATGCGTGGATACCGTGTAGATGTGGGAGTTGTGCCTGTTGCCGAAAAAGTGGACGGTAAGGTTGTTCGGAAACAGCTTGAAGTTGATTTTATCTGTAATTTGGGTTCAGGCAGATATTATATTCAATCCGCCTATTCTATTCCCGACGAGGAAAAAATGTTGCAGGAAACAAGACCGTTCCGTAAAATTGATGACTCTTTTAAGAAAATCATTATCACAAAGGATATGGTGCAGAAACACTATGATGAACACGGTATACTAACTATAAATATATATGATTTTCTGCTTGATGCCGCAAGTCTTGAAGGGTAAAAAATTTATAGCTTCTATTTATTCTATAAGATTTATATTGCAGATTTAGAAAATGAGTTGGGTGTAAAAACGCCCAACTCATTTTGAGTTTTATAAAACCACTTGATTGCAAACATTTGTTCGGTTATAATATGGTTACAGTATTCGCAAAACGGCGAATACGAAAGGAGCTGCCCTATGAATACTGAAAAAACATTCGGGAGATTTCTGATTTCAAAACGGATGGAGCACGAGTTGTCGGCTCGGCAACTTGCGATTGCTTTGGATTATTCGGCGGTATATATCTGCGATATAGAAAAAGACCGCCGACCTGTTCCTGATGAAATCCTCGAAAAGCTCCCTGCACTTCTCCATTTGGATGAAGCCGAAACCGATGAGATGTATGACTTGGCTGCCAAGTCAAGAAATACTGTGAGTGCAGATCTGCCGGAATACATTATGGAAAAAGATATTGTCCGTGCTGCACTCCGAACCGCCAAAAAGCATAATGTGACGGATAAGCAATGGGAAGATTTTATTCGCCGCATTACCAAAGAGTCCGATTGAACCTGCGGACGGAAAGGATTACGCCGATGGCAACATTATTCTATCGACCACAGGTGCTTGAAACGATTGCCCGTCGTACATTGACCGAATACGATGTAATGTATCTTAATCGCAAACCCTGTGCCGTGCCGATTGAAACCATTATTGAAAAGACCTTCGGATTGAGAATTGAATATCAGTACCTCACCAACGATGCTCGTGAACTGGGCAGAATGATCTATGACAGCGGTATTACTACCTACTATGACCGTGATATTATGGATTATGCCCTAATGCGTGTAGAAGGCGGCACAATGCTTATTGAAGCATCTTTGCTGGATGACGAGAAAAATTACGGCAGACTTCGCTTTACTTTGGCACACGAGCTTGCTCACTATATTATTCACAAGCGTATATTTAGCGGAACAGGCGTTGCCGCCGCTTTATATAATCAAGATACCGATGAGGACGCAACAGAATGGCAGGCAAATTACCTTGCCAAAGCGTTGCTTATGCCAAACGGTCAGATAAAACGCTGCTTTTACGCACTCCGCCCAGTGTGCAAAACAAGGAATGATTTTATCTGTAAGATGGCAGAAACCTTTGAGGTATCCAAACAGGCAATGGAAATCCGACTAAAAGAGTTCGCTCTGATATAAAAATCCCACGGGATTTTTTTGCCCCGCATATTCGCAAAACTGCGAATATGTCAAGAATAAACGAGGTGATTGCGATGAAAGAACTATGGAAGCCGTATCCGATGTTCTGTCCCAACTGTGGAGAACTGAATTACGGATACAAAAGTGAAGATGGTAAAATCAAATATGAGTGCAACAAATGTACCGTTAAGTTTGTCCGCATACAGAAAAGCAGACGCCACGACACGATTGAACTTTTTGCCCCACAAGGGCAGGAAGTGTTGGTATAGGAGTGATATAAAAATTGAATACGGCGTAACGACGGTAAGGTCGGGCTGAAACAGAGCCGCACTAAATCCTTATCAGGTCATACGCTTTGACTACTTTCGGTGCGTTTAGCCAGACTTGCATTCAGCAGACATGAGAGGCCGCCGACAAGACAGATAGCCATAGGGCTAAGTCTGTCTTGCCGGTGGCTTCTTTTTTTCGGCAAGAATAACCGAGCGTAAGGGCTTCCGGCAGAGAAATCTCTGAAAGGAAGCCCTTTATTTTATGATGCTGGATAAGTGGCACGATTTACTTGCCAAATACCCGTGATCTTCTCAAATTTTGAAAAACAAAAAATCAAAATTTAAGGAGATAACGATTATGAGCTGGAACAACGGCTATGAAAGAAAAAAATTTGAACAAAAGCAAAAAGCGCAGGCGCAGGATTATCGCAAACTCGGAATGAGCGAAAGCCAGATTCAGGCAGTCTACCTGCAAGATTTACAAGAATACCGAAATAATCGCATCTACGCAATCCATATTCAATCCATCGAGGAACTTGAAAATGGCGGAGAGGAAAGCAGAAATGCACTGCACAAGAAGTTTCTTATATCTATGACCTGTTCAATAGATTTGAGTGAATGTGGTCGTTTGGGTTGGATTGAGGAAATCGAAAATGCAGCACTATATGGTGCTGTTACCAAACTTACCCATGAACAAAAAGAATTGCTGACACTTCTATATCGTGACGGATACACCCAAACGGAAGTTGCGGTGTTATTTCACTCAAATGTACAAGCAATCAATAAGAGGGTTCTCCGTATCCACAACCGCATTAAAAATCTAATTGCAAAGGATGGAGGGCTGAAATGATGAGTGATTTCAAGAAACGCCCTTCGTATATGGAGCTTTGTCTGTGCCACAGATGTGTGGATGTTTACTACAACGATCCTGCCTATTTGGTTGAGCGTTCAGATGCTATGCAGACAGTGAAAGATCTTTGCGATGTCTGCTGTCAATATCGTGGCTTTGACTATTCAATTTGGAAGAAGCCTTCAAATGTGCGATTTCCAAATTCGCATCATTGAGGAGGTGCCTGAAAATGGATATGATGAAAGCAGATAAAGAAAACAATATTTTCGGTGCACTGAAACTCATTGAGCAGCTTTATCTTGACGGCGAAATTCCCGGCTTTGTATTTAGGAACATCCTTCAAGAATACAAGGATGATGTCTGTATTGCCGATTTCACCTGTTACAAAAAAGAAAAGCAGAAAGGTGAGGATGAGTAATGTATGGATTAAACTCTGATTTTCAAAAGAGAGATGTTGCTATTTACGCCCGTGTATCTACCGAACACGAAGCACAGCTATCAGCTCTCGGCAACCAATTAGATTGGTATAAGCCCATTTTGGCGGCAAGACCTGACTGGACACTGACCGCACAGTATATTGATGAAGGTATTACGGGAACATCTGCTGAAAAGCGTCCGCATTTTATGCAGATGATAGAAGATGCACGGCAGCGGAAGTTCAATATGATTATCACTCGTGAAGTATCCCGTTTTGCCCGAAACACGGTAGATACGCTTCAATATACACGCCTACTGAAGGAGTACGGCGTTGAGGTCTTTTTCATCAACGATAATATCAAAACCTTTGACGGCGATGGCGAATTGCGGCTAACGATTATGGCAACGCTTGCACAGGACGAAAGTCGAAAAACCTCACTCCGTGTAAAAGCCGGTCAGCAGACCTCTATGCAGAACGGCGTGTTTTACGGCAACGGAAATATCCTTGGCTATGATCGTGTCGGAAAGGAACTGGTCATAAATACCGAACAAGCAAAAACCGTAAGAATGATTTATGATTTGTATTTGAGTGGTATGGGAGTTACATCTATTCAGTATGAACTTGAAAAAGCGGGCAGACTTACGGCTATGGGAAAGAAACGGTGGTTTTCATCGTATATTTCTAAAATGCTTCGTAATTCCTTTTACTGCGGTATCATCACATATCACAAGGAGTTTACTCCTGATTATTTGAAACAGAAAAAAATCAAGAATTACGGTGAATTGGAGTATGTTCAGGTAAAAGGGACACACGAACCGATTGTTACTGTTGATGAGTTTGAACAAGTACAACGCCTTATGGATGCCAAATCGAGGGAGATGAAAAACCTTAATAAAGGGAAACGCAGAACCGGAAGCAGACCGCACTCTACCGCCTTTGGTCGGTTGATGATATGCCAATGTGGAAATAAGTTCAATTTGCGCTTTCATTCCCGTGACGACAGAACCGATGGTGTTGATTACCAGTGTTACACATCGGTAAATCGTGGGAGTGTCGCCAAACGCCTGAACAAAGGGCTTTCTGTTGAACATTCTTGCAATTCGCCATATATTCAGGGATGGAAACTTGAAATGATGGCAGAGCAGGTTTTTGACAGGTATATAGAAAATGCGGACAAGGTGATGGAACTTTCCTACTCAATGCTTGAAAAGCACATTGCTGATAAGGAGGAATTGCCGGATAATACGGATGTTATCCAGCGCAAGCAAAGTGAAATAGAAAAGCTATTGCAAAAGCGAACTAACTTGATTGAAATGAGAGCCGAGGGCGACATCGACAAGGATATGTTTCGTTCCAAAAAGCAAGAAATCGAGGAGCGTGTTGCTTTGTTCACAGAAGAAATCAAGAGGTTGCAGCCGGAGAAAAAGCAGACGAGCAATGAGGATTACACGGTAAAGCTCTTGAAACTGAGAGAACGCTTAAAGGAATACACAGGATTTGATTATTCAGTTATTCCCGAAAGCGTTGTGGAAGCCTTTATTGAGCGGATATGGGTATCTGAGGATGAGTTCCGATGGTATCTTAGAACCGATAAAAATGCAAATGGCGATTTTGACCCTGACGACCATATTAAAATCGGTTCATTTACACTGACTATTGCTGATGCCAAGAAGTATTTGTATAGCTTTTCAACTCGAAGGAGAGTGTATAAATGGGTGGATTTGAATGTCAGTGTATGGGTATGAATAATTGGCGCTAAGTGCCGTTTGCAGCACAGGCAGCAATTAAGGAATAGCACTAATCGGAAGTTGGCGTCCGGAACA
>CAVKHV010000021.1:0-24981 GCA_963656085.1 Agathobacter sp. | reverse complement strand
CTTGCCTCCCACTGACGGGGGAGGTGTCGAGGCAAAGCCTCGACGGAGGGGGAGAAACAGGTTTAGGTGTTAGACTGTAGACTGTAGATGTTAGACGTGGTGGACGGTGGTTTTAATAATAGACGGTAAATTGCTCTTACTATTAGCTTTTTTCTCTCCCTCAGCCAAAACCATAGGTTTTGGCTGAGGGAGAGATACTGTTATAGACAGTAGACAGTAGACAGTAGATTTTAGACGTGATAGGCGGTAGTTTAGATAATGAGCAGTGAATGCTTCTTGCAGTTAGCCTTTTTCTCCCCCCTCCGAGTTTTGCCCGCAGGGCAAAACCCACCGTTTCGGCTGCCGATGATTTTAACGCCACAGCAAACCGCCGCGAAAAATGTCGTGGAGGCATGTATTTTAGTTGACATATAATTATAGTCGTGGTATAATTGGCTCATTAAATAAAAAGGCTTTGACCGAAAACAAGTAGGTTTATAAACAACTTTTCAGAGAGTTGCCGTTCGCTGCAAGGCAACAGGTTTTTATTTACCGAATACATTTCGTTAGCTGCGCACCAAACGGTTTACCGGTTAAATCAAGTAGGCTGCGTCGGGGTTGCCCGTTACAGCAAAAGGTATTTAAGTACCTAAGGGGTCGGTTTTTCCGGCAATTGAGGTGGTACCGCGGTGTAATATCGCCCTCTGCTCTTTGCGGCAGAGGGCTTATTTTCATATTTAATGAGGTAATTTTATGACGATTATTGACCTGTTGGAACAAAATGCTTTGCAATATCCAAACGAAACCGCGCTGGTTGAGATCAATCCGCAGTTCGAGTTATCCACGAGGATAACATGGAAAGACTATGCGCTTACCCAGCCCGAACCGGGCGAGCCGTTCCGCCGCGAAATAAACTGGAAAGAGTTTGACCGTAAGGCAAACCGATTTGCCAATTTGCTGCTCACGCGCGGCTGCAGACCCAACGATAAAATTGCAATACTGCTTATGAACTCTATAGAATGGCTGCCGGTCTATTTCGGAATTTTAAAGGCGGGGGCGGTTGCGGTTCCGCTTAATTACCGCTATACCGCTGATGAAATCAAGTACTGTCTTGAAAAAGCGGATTGCTCTATGCTTATTTTCGGGCCTGAATTTATCGGCAGGGTGGAGGAGATATGCGATTCTTTGCCGCGCATTACAAATATGTTTTATGTAGGTGAGGATTGCCCGACATTTGCCGATAACTACGAATCTATGATAGCTTACTGCTCGTCGCACGCGCCGAAAATGAAAATAACCGAGGACGATAATGCGGCTATTTATTTTTCTTCGGGTACGACTGGATTTCCCAAAGCGATACTCCACGCCCACAGAAGCCTTATACACGCGGCGCGGTGCGAGCAAAATCACCACAAGCAGACGCACGACGATGTGTTTTTATGCATTCCTCCGCTTTACCACACGGGCGCAAAAATGCACTGGTTCGGTTCGCTTATGGTGGGCGGCAAAGCGGTGCTTTTAAAGGGCACGAAACCCGAATGGATATTTGACGCGATTTCACGGGAACGGTGCAGTATAGTTTGGCTGCTTGTCCCGTGGGCGCAGGATATTCTTGACGCTATTGACAGCGGAAAGATAAAACCCGAAAATTACGACCTTGACAGGTGGCGCCTTATGCATATAGGCGCGCAGCCTGTTCCGCCGTCACTTATCAGGCGGTGGCTTGCCGTATTCCCGAATCATAAGTATGATACAAACTACGGTTTGTCGGAATCCACGGGCCCCGGATGTGTGCATTTGGGTATCGATAATGTGGATAAAGTGGGCGCAATAGGCAAAGCAGGTTTCGGCTGGGCGACCTGCATAGTGGATGAAAATGCGCAGCCGGTAAAGCGCGGCGATGTCGGTGAGTTGTGTGTTAAAGGTCCCGGCGTTATGAAATGCTATTATAATGATGAAAAGTCGACCGCCGAAGTCCTGCGCGGAGACTGGCTCTTCACGGGCGATATGGCTATGGAGGACGCCGACGGATTTATTTATCTTGTTGACCGTAAAAAGGACGTTATAATAACCGGCGGCGAAAATCTTTACCCCGTACAGATCGAGGATTTTATACGCAGCAACAACGCGGTAAAAGATGTGGCGGTTATAGGTCTGCCCGACGCACGGCTGGGTGAAATCGCGGTGGCGATAGTTGAGGTTAAACCCGACTGCACGCTTACCGAAGATGAATTTAACGCATTTTGCACCAAACTGCCGAGATACAAACGGCCGAGAAAGGTTATTTTTGCGGATGTTCCGCGTAACCCGACAGGAAAGATAGAAAAACCCGTGCTCAGGGAAAAATATTGCGGTGAAAGCGTTGTAGCACAGCAAATAGAACGTAATTGAAACAGGAAAGGGAAATTTATATGAAAAAACTTTTATTAGGTAATGCCGCGGTGGCGCGCGGCGCATATGAAGCAGGCGTTCGTTTCGTATCGTCTTACCCGGGTACGCCGAGTACCGAGATAACCGAATGTATGGCGGAATACCCCGAAAACGAAGTGTTTGTTGAATGGGCGCCCAATGAAAAGGTGGCGGCGGAAGCGGTTGTGGGCGCTGCCATTGCGGGTGCGAGGGCGATGACCTGCTGCAAGCATGTAGGACTTAACGTTATGGCTGACCCCGTTTTTACCGACAGTTACATCGGCGTAAACGGCGGCGCGGTGTTCTGCGTGGCTGACGACCCCGGTATGCACTCGTCGCAAAACGAACAGGACTCAAGGCATTATGCCAAAGCCGCAAAAATACCGATGCTGGAACCGTCCGATTCCGCCGAATGCAAAGAATTTACAAAAGCGGCATTTGAACTGAGCGAGAAATTTGATACCCCCGTGTTTATAAGGCTTTCAACCCGTGTTTCACATTCACAGAGCCTTACCGAAATATGTGAGCGTGAGGAACATCCGTTAAAACCGTATGAAAAGAACATACCTAAAAATGTTATGATGCCTGCAATGGCGATAAAGCGCCACGTTACGGTTGAGCAACGCACCGAAAAGGTGACCGGATATGCCGAAACCGCAGATTTTAATACCGTAGAGGATAACGGAAGTAAAATAGGCGTAATAACGGCGGGAATTTCGTACCAGTACGCAAAAGAAGCATTGGGCGAGAACGTTAACTACCTTAAACTCGGTATGGTGTACCCGCTGCCCGAAAAACTTATAAAAGATTTTGCCGCAAAATGCGGCAAGGTCTGGGTAATTGAAGAACTTGACCCGTTTATTGAGGAACATTGTAAGGCTATAGGACTTAATGTACTCGGCAAAGACAAACTCACATTGCTCGGAGAATACACGCCCGAAATGATTGCTGCGGCGGTGCTCGGCGAAGCGGCGCCCGAAATTTCGGTTCAGGATAAAGCTGTGCCTGCAAGACCTCCCGTGCTTTGCCCCGGTTGTCCGCACAGGGGTACGTTCTTTGTGCTTAAAAAATTAGGCCTTACCGTTTCGGGCGATATCGGTTGCTATACGCTCGGTGCGGTTGCTCCGCTTGCCTCGGTTGATACTACCATATGTATGGGTGCTTCCGTAAGCGCGGCGCACGGTATGGCAAAGGTAAGGGGCAGCGAATTTAATAAAAAACTGGTTTCGGTTATCGGGGATTCTACGTTTATGCATTCGGGTATAACCGCATTGTCCGACATTGTTTACAACAAGGGCGCCAACACGGTAATAATTCTTGATAACTCCATTACGGGTATGACCGGTCATCAGGATAATCCCACAACGGGCAAAACCATACGCGGCGAGGCTACAAAGCAGGTGAACCTCATTAAACTGTGCGAGGCGCTCGGGGTAGAGCATATAACGGTTGCCGACCCGTTTGATGTTAAAAACTTTGAAAAGGTCGTAAAAGAAGAAACCGAACGCGACGATGTTTCGGTCATAATCGCACAAAGACCGTGCGCATTGCTTAAAACCGTAAAATATACGGGACATTGCACTGTAGAATCGGAAAAATGCCGCAAATGTCATATTTGTATGAAACTCGGCTGTCCCGCAATAAGCGTTGCGACCGACGGAGCCGTGAATATTGATAAAACGCAGTGCAACGGATGCGGCCTGTGCGTAGGCGTTTGCCCGTTCTCGGCGATTGAAAAGAAAGACTGAAAGGAAGGCGCAACTTAATGAATACCGATACAACAAATATTATGATAGTAGGCGTAGGCGGACAGGGAACGCTGCTTGCAAGCCGTATACTCGGTAACGCCGTGATCCGCGCCGGGTACGACGTTAAGGTCTCGGAAGTTCACGGAATGAGTCAGCGCGGCGGAAGCGTTGTTACATATGTTAAATTCGGGCGGAAGGTTCATTCGCCGATAATTGACAAAGGCTGCGCCGATATTATATTGGCGTTTGAAAAACTTGAAGCATACCGCGCTTTGCCGTGGCTTAAAAAAGGCGGCAAGATAATTGTAAACGACCAACGGATAAATCCCATGCCCGTAATAACCGGGGCGATGGAATACCCCGAAAATATATTGGAGGAATTACAGGAAAAGGCGCAGGTAACAGTGCTTGACGCACTTAAACTTGCAGGTGAGGCAGGCAATATCAAAGCGGTTAATGTTGTTCTTATCGGGGTAATGGCGAAAAACACCTCAATACCGTATGAAGAATGGGTGGAAACGATTAAAACAACCGTTCCGCCTAAATTCCTCGAAGTAAATCTAAAGGCTTTTGACGCAGGCTATAATGCCGCTCGGTGAGGACTTGAAATGACGGTTCAAAACGAAAAAAACAAATCGCAAAAGGGCGCAATACTATCGTTTATTTTGGCGGTGTTTGCCCTGTTTGCGCTTATCCTTATAATACCCGTAACACGCGAATGGTTTAAAGCGCAGTCGTCCGCTCACCCGTATTTGATGGGATTTGCAAAGTTTGCCCTGCTTGCTTCGGCGGGGGAACTTATAGCGGTAAGGCTGGCGTCGGGCAAATTCAAATCGCCGCCGTATATTATTGCAAGGTTTGTAATATGGGGGCTTATAGGCGTTTGGATAACGTATATGATGAAGATGTTTTTCATCGGTTCGGGCGCAATGATGGAAAGCGGATTGCTGCCGAATGTGAAGAACGAATTTTTTAAAAAGTTCTTGCACGCATTGTTTACGAGTGCTACAATGAACTTAACATTCGGCCCGACATTTATGGCGGTGCATAAGTGCAGTGACGCTTACCTTTCGCTGAGCGCGCAGAAAGGCTCGGCTTCGCTTAAAGAGGTGATTACGTCGGTCGATTGGCACTCTTTTGTTGCCTTCACGCTTTTTAAAACCGTTCCCCTTTTCTGGATACCTGCGCATACCGTTACATTTATGCTGCCGAGCGAATATCAGGTTATACTTGCAGCGCTGCTTTCGGTTGCGCTTGGGATTATACTTAATTTAAAAAGAAAATCTTAAATTTAAAACCGTTTATCAGTTATTTCGGAAGGACTTGAAATTTATGCCCGTATATAATAAAGATATTGAATGTATGCCGCGCGATGAACTTAAAGCGCTGCAGGGAAAACGCCTGGTTGAACAGGTTAAAAGAATGTATGAAAATGTTGAATGTTTCAGAAACCGAATGATTGAAAAGGGACTTACACCTGATGATATTAAGGGCGTGGACGATCTTGCAAAACTCCCGTTTTCATATAAAAACGATTTAAGGGACAACTACCCTTACGGACTTTTTGCCGTACCGATGAGCGATGTGGTAAGGGTACATGCTTCGTCGGGCACCACGGGTAAGCGCATAGTTGTCGGATACACGAAAAACGACCTTGAAATGTGGGCGGACTGCATAGCCAGAATGATGACCGTTATAGGAGTAACAAAAAACGACGTTGTACAGGTGTCTTTCGGCTACGGGCTTTTTACAGGCGGTTTCGGTGCTCATTCCGGCGCTGAAAAAATAGGCGCAACCGTTATACCTATGTCGTCGGGCAATACTGCACTGCAAATACAAACCATGATTGATTTCGGCGCAACCGTGCTTTGCTGTACGCCGTCCTACGCTATGTATATTGCCGAAGAAGTTGAGCGTTTGGGTCTGCGCGACCGGCTTAAATTAAAGTGCGGCATTTTCGGTGCAGAGCCATGGTCGGAAAAAATGAGGACAAAAATCGAAGAAGGGCTCGGCATAAAGGCGTATGATATTTACGGACTTTCGGAGGTTATGGGTCCCGGCGTATCGTGCGAATGTGAGTACCAGTGCGGTATGCATATAAATGAGGATAATTTTATTGCTGAAATAATCGACCCCGAAACGGAGGAAGTTTTACCCGAAGGCGCTGCCGGCGAACTTGTATTTACTTCGCTTACCAAAGAGGCTTTCCCCGTAATCCGTTACAGGACAAGGGATATCTGTTCTTTGATACCCGAAAAATGCAAATGCGGCAGAACCTTTATCAGAATGAATAAACCGAGCGGCAGAAGCGATGATATGATGATAATAAGGGGCGTCAACGTTTTCCCCTCACAAATAGAGGAAGTGCTGCTTAAAATCAGCGGCGACGCTATTACGCCGAATTATCAGATAGTGCTTGACCGTGTGAATAATACGGATACATTCGACGTAAATGTTGAAATGAGTGAGTCGTTCTTTAAGGACGATGTTAAATCGATAGAAAAACTTGAGCGTGAAATTGTCGAAAAACTGCGCTCTACGCTCGGTATCGGCGCAAAGGTGCATCTCGTAAACCCGAAATCCATTGCCCGAAGCGAGGGTAAGGCAA
This sequence comes from Agathobacter sp., assembly GCA_963656085.1. Lineage (GTDB taxonomy): Bacteria > Bacillota > Clostridia > Oscillospirales > Acutalibacteraceae > CAVALG01. The sequence goes on along the minus strand of CAVKHV010000021.1, from coordinate 18,237 downwards.
AAAGAGTCATAGATAACCGTGCGGACAAACTATAATTAAAGCAGAGGTGTTAAATTATGCTTATTAAACAACTTTCGGTATTTCTTGAAAATAAGCCGGGCAGACTTTGTGCTGCTATTGACGAATTATCAAAAAACGGTGTGAATATCAGCGCGCTTTCGCTTGCCGATACTTCCGAGTTTGGAATTTTAAGGCTGATAGTTGACGATCCGCATAAGGCGAAACGGGCGCTGACCGATTCGGGCGTTGTGGTATGCGTAAACAGCGTTGTCGCCGTAGCGATGGACGACGCGCCGGGCGGGGCGGGCGAGATCCTGCACACGTTGGCAGACGCCGGGCTGAATGTCGAATATATGTATGCCTGCGTCGGCAAGGTGTCGGGCAAGGCGCTTATGGTTATCCGCGTTGATGATGAGAACACAGCCGAGAAAACACTTACAGACCACGGTTTCAGCAAAATAAATCCTGCCGATATTTACAGAATATAGGGAAGTGCAAATTATGAATTACAAATTTTCAAACAGGATAAGCGGACTTAAAGGGTCGGCTATCCGTGAAATTTTCAAATATGCCGCCGACCCGGAAGTTATATCCTTAGCCGGAGGAAACCCCGCACCCGAACTGTTTCCCAACACGGAACTTGCAGAGATAGCGCAAAAACTGTTGACCGAGCAGCCTGTTTTATCGCTTCAATACGGCATAACCGAGGGGTATACTCCGCTTCGTGAACTGATAAAAAAACGTCTTAAAAAAACAGAGAATATCGGGACGGACAGGGACGATGTTATTGTTGTTTCGGGCGGTCAGCAAGGTGTGGAACTTACCGCCAAAGCCCTGCTCAACGAGGGTGACGCGATTGTTGTCGAGGAACCGAGCTTTATCGGCGCTTTAAACGCTTTCCGCTCATACGGCGCAAAACTTATAGGCGTCCCCGTACAGGACGACGGTATGGATATGGACCGCCTTGAAGATATTTTGAACAAAGAAAAATCAGTAAAAATGATATACACAATTCCTACATTCCAAAACCCGACGGGTATAACAATGCCCGTAGAAAAGCGCAAAAGGATGTATGAACTTGCAAAACGTCACGGCGTTGTCATAATTGAAGATAACCCGTATGGCGAACTTACTTTTGACGGTACAAAAACCCCTACGGTAAAGTCGATGGATACAGACGGGGTTGTGGTATACTGCGGCTCTTTCTCTAAAATACTTGCGCCCGGGCTGCGGCTTGGTTTTGTGTGTGCAAATAAAGAAATTACGCAGAAGTTGGTTGTCGCAAAACAGGTTTCGGATGTTCATACCGCTATGTTGCCGCAGTTGCTTGCGACCGAGTTTATAAGCAATTATGACCTTGACGGACTTATAGGTAAAATGCGGCTCAATTATGCGCATAAATGCGGCACTATGCTTGACGCGATCAAGACCTGTTTTCCGCAGGACGTTTATTATACAAAGCCCGGCGGCGGGCTGTTTATCTGGTGCGATCTCGGTCACGGCGTGGATTCGCTTGCACTTTCCAAAAAAGCGGTGGCGGAAAAGGTCGTTTATGTGCCGGGCAACACCTTTATGGTGGATATGGATACACCGTGCAGTTCTTTGCGCCTTAACTACTCCACTATGAATGACGAGAAAATAGTCGAAGGGATTAAAAGGCTCGGTAGTGTTTTCGGCAAAGCCTTGGCGTGACGGAACAGCCTTTCCGTCATAGCCGAATAAAAAACAGGAGTTGATTTATATGTCAAACATTTGGCACGATATTTCCCCCGAGCGTATTAAACCGGATGATTTTATCTGTGTTATCGAAATCCCCAAAGGCAGCAAGAAAAAGTATGAACTGGATAAAGAAAGCGGATACATAATTCTTGACAGAATATTGTACACTTCTACTCACTATCCCGCAAACTACGGGTTTATACCGCGCACTTACGGCGACGATAAGGACCCGCTTGACGTCCTCCTGCTTTGTTCCGAACCGCTTGAACCCCTTACCCTTGTCCGTGCCTACCCGATAGGTATGATAGCGATGATAGATAACGGAAATAATGATGAAAAGATCATAGCCATACCTTATAATGACCCTACATATAATCACTATACAAATATTGACCAGTTACCGAAGCATATTTTTGATGAGATGCGCCACTTTTTTAAGGTTTACAAAAATCTTGAAAATAAAGAAACTGCGGTGAATGAAGTAAGCGGCAAAGAGGATGCGCTTAGGATTATTGCCTCGGCGATTGATAGTTATAACGAAAAATTTTGTAAATGAATCCGTAATTTACCGGTCGCAGCGGATGCTGCGGCCGATTTATGTTTTAAATTTATATTTGCCCTAAAAAACAGTTGCAAAAATTTGTATTTATGATAAAATGTTAAGGCTGAAATATACTTTTTCCCGTGAGGTGCAATATGAAAAACGGATATCGGAAAACCGTGTTTGCTTGCTTTTTGGCATACATAGTACAGTCGGTTGTAAATAATTTTGTCCCGCTTTTGTTTGTTACTTTTCATAAAAGCATGAACATTTCAATGGACAAAATAACCGCGCTTATAACGATAAATTTTTTAATACAACTTATAATAGACGCCGCTTCCGCTCGGTTTATTGATAAAATCGGTTACAGGGCTTCAATCATAACGGCAGATGTTTTTTCGGCAGCCGGACTTGTATCCATCGCATTCCTGCCCGAACTTTTGCCCGACCCGTTTTCGGGACTGATTATTTCGGTTGCGCTTTACGCCGTCGGTGGCGGATTGGCTGAAGTGCTTGTAAGCCCGATAGTTGAGGCGGTGCCGAGCGACAATAAGGAAAAAACAATGAGCCTGCTGCACTCGTTCTATTGTTGGGGGCATATGGGCGTCGTGCTTATATCCACGGCATTTTTTGCTCTTTTCGGCATATCAAACTGGCGTGTGCTTGCGCTTATATGGGCGCTTCTGCCTGTTGTAAACGCCGTTATCTTCACTAAGGTGCCGATGGTTTCGTTAAGTGAAGAACGGGGCGAAACCCCTGTTAAAAAATTGTTTTCAAACAAACTGTTTTGGCTGTTTCTGATTATGATGCTCTGTGCAGGCGCGTCCGAGCAGGCGGTAAGCCAATGGGCATCCGCGTTTGCGGAAAAAGGACTCGGCGTCAGCAAAACCGTCGGCGATTTATTAGGCCCCACCATGTTTGCCTGTATGATGGGACTTTCACGCGTTTGGTTCGGTAAATGCGGCGAGAAACTTAACCTTGACAGATTTATTAAATACAGTTGCATTTTATGTATTGTTTCTTATGTTATGGTCGCATTGGTTCCGTCGGCAACCGTAGGACTTATCGGATGCGCGATGTGCGGATTTTCCGTAGGTATATTCTGGCCCGGAACCTACAGCAAAGCGGCGGCTTCGCTGAAAAGCGGAGGAACCGCAATGTTCGCCATGCTTGCTTTGGCGGGGGATATCGGGTGTGTGTCGGGCCCCACGCTTGTAGGGCTTGTATCTTCCCGCTTCGGTGACAATCTTCATATCGGTATGGCGGCGGCGCTTGCTTTCCCCGTATGTATGTTCATAATCTCGGGATTACCGGTACATAACAGAAAGAAAAAATATAGTTTTTAAGAAATTTTCGGTATATAAAAGGAGTACGCAATGGGAATTCCGGAATTGTTTTTACTGGCTGTCGGGCTTTCTATGGACGCTTTTGCGGTTTCAATCTGCAAGGGTCTGTCCTGCAATAAATTAAAACTGTCAAACTATGTTGTTATAGGCGTATGGTTCGGCGGCTTTCAGGCTCTTATGCCCACGATAGGATATTTTTTGGGCTCGGCGTTTAAAAAATACATCAATTCCTTTGACCACTGGATAGCTTTCGGGCTTTTAGCGCTTATAGGGATTAATATGATAAGGGAAGCGTTTTCGCCGGAAGAGGATTCGTCGGGCGATTCGTTTGCCTTTGTTTCAATGCTTATCTTAGCGGTCGCAACAAGTATAGACGCGCTTGCGGTCGGCGTGACTTTTGCGCTGCTGCCCGATGTTAACATAGTTGCGGCGGTATCGTTTATAGGCGCAACCACATTTATAATTTCGGCGATAGGTTTAAAGGTCGGTAATATGTTCGGCGTCAGGTACAAAAACAAGGCTGTCATTGCCGGAGGAATAATACTGATACTTATCGGGTTGAAAATTCTGTTTGAACATCTCGGACTCATATCTTTTTAATAACTTAAACTTTTATGAATGTTTATTAAACTTATTGACATCATAATTGTTTTGGTATATTCTTATTTTGTAGATAAGGAAAAAATTCGGGTGGTGACTTGCCCTTATTATGGATACGCTTATAAAATTTAAAAAGTCAATAATGTTTATAATGAAAATTGCAATGTCAATAACCCTGACCTGCGTTTTCGTTGCATTTTGGCAGAATTATTACGAATCATCCCTCTTCAGTTACAAGGGTAACTATGTTGTGATGATCTTCTATTTCGCTATACTTTTGGTGTTTTTCACGCTGTACGGCGCCTTTAAAATAGGTATTTCGCGGCTGCACGAAATAATCTACAGCTGCGCCCTGTCGTTGCTGTTTACCAATGCGGCGGCGTATTTAATACTGTGCCTTATTGCCCGTGAAATGCTCCCCGTGTTGCCTATTCTTGCACAGACGGTTGTTCAATCGTGCATCAGCGCTATGCTGGCATATATGCTTAATACGGTGTATTTCAGGCTTTACCGCGCACGGCATATTCTGGTCGTGTTTAATAATGATGCGCAAAGCCGAAGCATAATAACTAAAATGAGCCTTATTAAGGAACGCTATAGTATCGACCGCGGAATTTGCGTCGATATGGGTATGGAAAAACTCAAAAAAGAGGTCGACAAGTATCAGGCAATTTTGATTTGTGATATTGATAATAAAATCAAAGAGGAATTGCTGCTCTATTGTTACACCGAAGGTAAAAGAATATATATGCTTCCGTCGGTCAACGATATTATAATCAATAACGCAAACCAAAGTCAGGTGTTCGATACGCCTGTTCTGCTTTCAAGAAATGTCGGACTGTCAATGGAACAGTCGCTGGTCAAGCGCATTATGGATATCGCCATTTCGCTTATAAGTATTATTGCAACCTCCCCCATAATGTTGATCGTTTCGCTGGCTATAAAGATATGCGACGGGGGACCTGTCCTCTTTAAACAAAACCGCGTTACAAAGGACGGGCGGATATTCAATGTTTACAAGTTCAGGTCTATGATTGTTGACGCGGATAAGGAAGGTGCCAAAAAGGCAACCGATCACGATGACCGTATCACACCTGTCGGCAGGATCATAAGACCTTGCAGAATGGATGAACTCCCGCAGCTTTTTAACATTCTTTTCGGCAGTATGTCGCTTGTCGGTCCGCGCCCCGAACGTACGCAGAATGTTTTTGAATATACTGCAAAATTCCCCGAATTCAATCTGCGGCACAAGGTAAAGGGCGGACTTACCGGCTATGCACAGGTTTACGGGAAGTATAACACAACGCCCGAAGATAAACTTATGATGGATCTTATGTATATTGAAGATTATTCTATACTTAAGGATATAAAATTGCTTATTATGACGCTGAAAATTCTGTTCGTGAAGGAAAGTACGGAAGGATTTTCGGAGGAAAATGCAAAGTCATCGGATTGATTGCTTTGCCTGCCGAATATTTTTAAACAGAGGGTATTTTTATGAGTATTAAACCGCAAAAAGATAATGAAATGTTGGATAATAACGGCGAGTCGGAACTGTTCGGAGAACCGTCTGTACCCGCCGAAAGCGCAGAGTCGGCGCAGGAAACCGCCAATGCAGCCGATATCGAAAACGAAATGAACGACAGTGCTGTAACCGGTACCGCCGCAGCAGATTCCGATACGGTAAATGACGCCGATACGGCGACTGATGTTGATGCAGAGAATGATGTCTATGCAGTCCCGGAAGATTTTGACGAAATATTGGGGTCGTCCGAAAAGCCGTTTTCAAAGAAAAAACGCATAATTATTATTTCGTCCGTTGCGGCTGCGATTTTGATTGCGGGCGGAGTTATTTTCGGGCTTATATCTATGTGGAGAAACGGCGACGCTGCCGCCCCCGCATTTTTAGATGACAGCAAATTGGTTGATACCGGTAAGATTTTTGACGGCGTTTCGGTAAACGGCGAATCATTTGCGGGGCTTACCGAAAAACAGGCAGAGAAAAAACTTGAGTCGATAAAGAATGAAATGTCGCCGAAAATAGCACTTACCGTAACCGCAAACGATAAATCCGAGATCTTGACCGAAAGCAATTTCGATTATACATTCAACACCGAAGACGTGCTTAATTCAATTAAAGAATATTGTGATAATATCCGCAAGGGTAAGCAGAAAAAACTTAAATCAAAAAAATTTGAACTTGTAAAAACCCTTAATGAGGATTCGGTTGATATCGCCGTGGAAAATCTTTCGGCAAGTATGAATATTACGCCTATAAACAAAACCGTTACCGGCGTAAACGGCGAGTATTTTTACAGCGAGGGCAGAAAGGGCAGCGAAATTGATAAGGCGGATCTGCGCGCTAAAATAATCGAGTTCTTAAATTCCGGCGAAACCAATGGTGAAATTGCAGCCAAGGTGAACCCGATAGAGCCTATAACCGTTAATGCACAGGATGAAAGCGGTGAGGTCGTGTTGCTGTCTACCTTCTCAACGACCTCTACAAACACTGCTAACGGAAACCACAATATGGCGCTTGCGCTTAAGGCGTGTGACGGTTCGGTTATTAAACCGGGACAGGTGTGGTCGTTTAACGGACGTACGGGAAATACCAACCTGACTTCGCTCGGTTACCGTTCCGCAAAGGTTATTTCGGGCGGCAAATATGTTGAGGGTATCGGCGGCGGAATCTGTCAGGCAAGTACGACAATATACAATGCCGCTTTGTACGCAGGTCTTGATATTGCCGAGCGGCATTACCATCTGTGGGCTTCGGCATACGCTAAAGCAGGATTTGACGCAACGATAGATTATCCGGGACTTGACCTTAAACTTAAAAATTCCTCACAATATCCGGTTTATATGAAATGTTCAATGTCCGGTAATAAATTGACCGTTTCGATTTTCGGCCATAAACCTACCGATTATGATACGATAAAACTTAATTCGGTCACTACCGAGAGGGTCGAGGGTAACTATTTCCGTGTTGCCGCAACAAGAACCTTCTATAAAAACGGCGCGGTCGTTAAAACCGAAAACCTTACTCCGTCAAAATACAGCCTTAAAAAAGCGAGCGGCAGCGGCTCAACCCCGACACAGCCGACTGCGCCGACGCAACCCGACCCGACTCCGAGCACGCCGAGTGCGCCGAGTACGCCAAGCACTCCGAGCACTCCAAGTACGCCCGACCCGACTCCGAGCCAACCGGACTCATCCGATACTTCTTCGACAACACCGAGCGAATCGGGAGAGTCAACCGAAACAGGCGCCGGCGAGTAATATATAACTTGTTGTCCTGACAGGAGATGAAATCAAGTGAGTTTTAAATATGATCTTCACGTTCATTCAAAGGAAATGAGCCGCTGCTCAAACTGTGATATCTATACATTGGCGGACGAGTACGAAAACGCGGGTTTTGACGGATTCACTCTAATAAATCATTTTAATACCGATACGGTCTGCAATATGTTTCCCGATAAAAGCTGGGAATACCTTACGGAACTCACGTACGAAACATTTTTAAAACTGAAAGATTACGCCAAAGGCCGCCTTAATGTTACTTTCGGGTTGGAAATTGCTTTCCCCGATTGCCATAACGACTACCTTGTGTACGGGCTGACGGAAGAAACACTTAAAGGCTTGGCGGAGTTTGCCGGTAAGGACGGCGTCTTCGGGCTGGGACTTTGCAGACTGTACGAGTATACGCAGGCGAACGGCGCATTGCTTATACAGGCGCACCCTTTCAGGTTTGATATGTTTGTAAGGGATCCGCGATTTGTTGACGGGTTTGAGGTCTATAACGGCAGCACAAGACATAATTCAAACAATGATATTGCCGAAATGTGGGCTTCCAAATACGAAAAACTGAAAACCGCAGGCTCGGATCATCACCGCCTCGGTGACGCAAAAAATGCAGGAATACTCACAAAAGAACCGATAATGGGACAAAAACAACTTGCCGATGTTATCCGTTCGGGTGATTTCCGATTTGTTAAAGAAAAAATTATATACGAAATATGATAAATAAGCGGAATTAAATGTTGACAAAGCGAAAAATATAAGGTATAATGCATTGGTAGCGTTAAAAACGGTTGCCTGTTTTTAACTGTCTGCCGTGTTACGAGGTGTGGCTCAGTTTGGTAGAGCGCTGCGTTCGGGACGCAGAGGCCGCAGGTTCGAATCCTGTCACCTCGACCATTTAGTTTCACTTTAAATTTTATGCTTGCATTTCTACTGTTTGTGTGTTATTATCATATTTGGTAATGCAAATATTCGAGAGGGGTGACAATATGAAACAGGGAATTCATCCGCAATATGAAAAGGTTACTGTTAGGTGTGCCTGCGGTGCTGAATTTGAAACGCGCTCCACAAAGAAAGACATTCGTTTGGATGTTTGCTCAAAGTGTCATCCGTTTTTCACCGGCAAACAGAAACTGGTTGATACCGGCGGCCGTGTAGACAGATTTAAAAAGCGTTTCGGTATTGAAGACAAATGATTTTCTACGAATGAACATCCGCAGCTGCCTGAAAGCAGTTGCGGTTTTTCGTTTTATTTTATAACGGAGGGATTCTGTGGCAGAGTATAAAACCGTTGCAAAAATCGCCGCCGCCGAGCTGACAGTACAGCGTTCAAAATTTATCGGCACCGTTAAGCCGGTATCTGATGAGTCCGGGGCGCTTGCCTTTATTTCGGAAATAAAACAAAAGTACTGGGACGCGCGCCATAATGTTTACGCCTATATTTTAAGGGACGGTAACATCAGCCGTTTTTCGGATGACGGTGAACCCCATTCCACGGCGGGTCTCCCGGTTCTTGAAACAATGCAGAAGATGGGCGTAAGCGATTGCGCGCTTGTGGTGACGCGTTATTTCGGCGGTATTTTGCTCGGTACGGGCGGGCTTGTAAGGGCTTATTCCGCATCCGCCCGCGGCGCGGTGGAGGCGGCGGGCATCTCGGTTATGCGCCCCTGTACCGTAATGTCGTTTGTGTGCGAATATTCCGATTACGGAAAGGCGGAAACGCTCTTAAAACGGCACGGCGCAGCCGAAATAATACCTGAATTTGCCGAAAAAATAACGGTGAATTTTTCATTGCCGGACGCAAACCGCGAAAAATTCACCGCCGATCTTACCGAAACCTTTTTCGGTAAGGTTTCGGTAAAAGACGTTTCAAAAAAATATATGGCTTTTGAACTGCCGCCGCAAAATGTTTAAACCGCGCGGTATGTTATCCCTTTAACCCGCGTGACTGACGATCCATATCCTCAACGACTATATCGTATATTTCACCGAGCGAGCGGCAGTATTCAAGCACCTTCCACGGCTCATTTGTGTGGTAGTGTATTTTAATTACCTCTTCATCGCCGACGGCTAAAAGGCAATCGCCCTTAAAGTTCTCGTTAAAATAATCGTTGATTGCGTCTTCGTCAAGATTTTCGCCTTCAATTAAAAGTTGGGTATCGTATCTGTATTCCATTAAAATTCTCCTTCTAAACTATAATTTCTTATATTATAGTACATCCGTTTTAACAAATAAAAGTAAATTTATTTTGAATATTTTAAAAAAATAAAGGTTTTCGCAAAAAATATGCTAATATTATAGATGAAAAAAGTATTTTGGGGGTGAGCGGCACGGAAAATATCAGGCAAAGAACCGAAAAAAACGAAAGACTTATACTGTCGCAGTATGCTGCCTTCAGCGACGCGTCAAAAGGCCGCGAACGACCCGAAGAAAAGTGCGATATAAGAACCGATTTTCAGCGTGACCGCGACAGGATAATTCACTGTAAATCCTTCAGAAGGCTTAAACATAAAACGCAGGTGTTTTTGGCACCCGAGGGCGACCATTACAGAACGCGGCTTACCCACACGCTTGAGGTGGCGCAGATCGCGCGGACGGTTGCAAGGGCGCTGCGACTTAACGAGGATCTGACCGAGGCGATAGCCCTCGGGCACGATTTGGGGCATACGCCGTTCGGTCACGCGGGCGAGCGTGCTATCCGCTCTATCTGCGGCAATTTCACCCACTACGAGCAAAGCGTTAGGATCTGTAAGTTTGTTGAAAAGGGCGGCAAAGGACTTAACCTTACCTATGAAGTTTTAGACGGTATACTTAACCATACAACCGGCGAATGGGCAAAAACCTTAGAGGGTAAAATAGTTCGGTATTGCGACCGTATTGCTTACATAAACCACGATATTGACGACGCTGTGCGGGCAGGTGTGATCTCCGCTTCCGATATTCCGAAACCGCTTAGAGATTATTTCGGCGAAACCAAGAGCACACGGATAAACAAAATGGTAAATTCCCTGATATCGGGCAGCGAATCGGATATCGGAATGGATGCCGAAACATTTGATAATTACAATAAACTGCACGAATTTTTAACCGAACGTGTGTATAAAAATCCCGAATGTAAGGGTGAGGAAACAAAGGTTCAGGGTATAATATCCGGACTGTATGACTATTATATAAAAAATCCCGACCTTATCCCGCAGGAATTCAACACGGTGCGCGAAAAAGAGGGAACGGAACGCGCGGCCATAGACCATATTGCCGGTATGACTGACCGTTTTGCAATCAGGAATTACACCGATGTTTACGTTCCGCGTTCGTGGGATATATAAACTGCTTGTTACGGAGGTGACTGTCGGTGGCGTTTCCTTATGAGTTTTTGGAAGAACTGAAATTTAAGAATGATATTGAATCGGTCATATCCGGCTATGTAAGCCTGAAAAGACGCGGCAGCACCTTAGTCGGTCTGTGCCCTTTCCATAATGAAAAAACGCCGTCGTTCACCGTTTATGCGGACAAGGGTCACTACCATTGTTACGGTTGCGGCGCAGGCGGCGATGTGATTACTTTTATAAGGCAGATCGAAAATCTTGATTATGTTGAGGCGGTTCGTTTCCTTGCCGAACGTGCAGGAATATCCGTCCCGACCGACGGTGTGGATGACAGGCGCGCAAAGCAAAGAAAAAACGTGCTTGAAATAAATAAAATATCGGCAAGGTTTTTTTACGAAAGGCTGATTTCGCCCGGCGGCGAAGCCGCAAAAAATTATTATCTTTCAAGAAAACTTGAGCCTAAGACCATTAAACATTTCGGATTGGGATATGCGCCTGCCGAATGGGACGGGCTTTTAAAACATTTAAGAGCGGCAGGGTTTAAGGATGACGATATTGTTGCCGCAAATGTCGCTTCAAGAGGGAAAAACGGAGGACTTTACGACCGGTTCAGAAACCGCGCAATGTTCCCGATAATAGATTTAAGGGGCAATGTTATCGGCTTTTCGGGCAGGGCGCTGCCCGGGGACGATAAAAGCGCGAAATATATTAATACTACCGATACTCCGGTTTATAAAAAAAGCAACGTCCTTTACGGTATGAATTTTGCGAAAAATTACTGTTCGGAGCAGATGATTTTGGTTGAAGGAAACGTGGACGTTATATCGCTGCACCAAGCCGGATTTCAAAACACGGTTGCCGCTTGCGGCACCGCATTTACGGAAGAACAGGCAAGACTTATTTCAAGATATTCCCCCGAAATAGTCGTTACTCTGGACGCCGACAGTGCAGGGCAAAAAGCCACCGCAAAAGTGCTGACCCTGCTTGACGGTCTGAATATCAGCGCAAGGGTGGTGCGCTTGCCGGAATGTAAAGACCCCGACGAATATATAAAGAAAAACGGACCGGTTGAATTTCGCAAATTGTTGGAGTCGGCTCCTACTTCGGTTGAGTATAAACTTTATATGGCGGCGGACGGGATCGACCTTAACGCCGACGACGGGAAGATAAATTATTTAAAAAAGGCGTCCGAGAGCCTTGCGGCAATTGACGACCCGATAACGGTGGATATGTATATAGGGCGGCTTACAAAGTACGGTGTTTCGCGTCAGGCGCTCGAAACGCAAATAAAAAAACTGCGTGCGGAAAAAAGAAGAAGAAAAACAAGCGGCGAGCTGCGCGAAATACTGAAACCGAAAATTTCGCGAACCGACGTTAATTTTGAAAAGCAGTTAAAACCGCGCACTGTCAATGCCGAGGAAACTTTCCTTGCCGTACTTGCTACCTACCCCGACCTTTATAACACGGCGCGCGACCTGCTTTCACCCGATGATATGACAACGGAATTTGACCGTAAATTTTACCGAAAACTGTGTGAAATTTATGACGGTGACTATACCTTCGATATCTCACTGCTGGACGAAAGTTTTACGACCGGGGAAGTCGGGTATGCTTCGGCTATGGTAATGACAAAGGGTAAAACCGAGCAACCAGAACGGGTGCTGCGCGACAGTGCGGATGTTATAAAATCCGAAAAAGAAAAGGCGTCACTTTCAAAAGTTACCGAGTTGAATGACGAGGAATGGGCTGAAAATATGCGTAAAATTATAGATAAACGGCGAAACGGCGCAAAAAAATAATAACAATCTGTATGGATCGTTAATAACGTGGGAAAATTAAAATATTGTATGGGAGTTAAGAAGTTTATGGAAGATAACAAAAAGAACGAGGTTGATTTTGACGAAACGGAACAGCAGGATAATAAGGTTGACGATTATGTTGTTGATGAGGGAACTTCGGATAACATTGACAATATAGACGACCCCGAGGATCTTGAAACTCTGGAAACCGAGCCGTCGGTTCTTGATTTGGATATGATAGAACCTACAGAGGATGACCTGAAACTTGAAGAGTTTGAAATGGACAAAATAGATGATACTGCAACTATCGACAACATTTCACTTGACGATCCTGTTAAGGTTTATCTTAAAGATATCGGGCGCGTTCCGCTTTTGTCAAGCGATGAGGAGGTCCAACTTGCAATAAAGATCAGCGAGGGCGACGCAAAAGCGAAAAAAAGACTTACCGAGGCTAACCTGCGACTTGTTGTAAGTATCGCGAAAAGATATGTCGGCAGGGGGATGCATTTCCTTGACCTTATTCAGGAAGGTAACGTCGGCTTGATTAAAGCGGTTGAAAAGTTCGATTATACCAAAGGTTTTAAATTTTCAACCTACGCTACCTGGTGGATACGTCAGGCGATAACACGCGCGATTGCAGACCAGGCAAGGACAATACGAATTCCGGTGCATATGGTTGAAACCATCAACCGACTTAAAAAGACGCAAAGCCAGTTGTTGCACGAAAACGGAAAAGAACCGACAGAGGAACAAATTGCCGAAAAAATGAATCTTTCGGTTGAACGTGTGCGGGAGATAATGCGCGTGGCGCAGGAACCTGTTTCAATGGAAACGCCGATAGGTCCCGAGGAGGACTCAAGGCTGATGGACTTTATACGCGACGAAGATGCGTTGGCACCCGATGCTGCGGCGCTTAAATCTATAACAAACGAGGATATAGACAGCGTTTTAAAAACGCTTAATCCCCGTGAAGAAGCGGTTATAAGGCTGCGTTTCGGTCTGCTTGACGGAAGATGCCATACCCTTGAAGAAGTCGGCAACCATTTTGACGTTACGCGTGAAAGAATAAGACAAATAGAGGCTAAGGCGCTCAGAAAACTGCGCCACCCGATAAGAAGTAATAAATTTAAGGAAAGATAATAATGCTGTTTAATCAAGAAACCGATTATGCAATAAGGATAGTTGCTTTCCTTGCCGAACAGGAATGTAAATGCGACGCAAAAACAATTGCGCTTAAAACCGGCGTTACCGAGAGGTTTACTCTTAAAATACTTCACCGGCTTGTTAAAAGCGGAATAGCAAAATCATATAAAGGTTCAAAAGGTGGGTACACCCTGGCAAAGTCGCCGGAGAGCATCACGCTTTTGGAGGTTATAGAAGATATTTGCGGCGAACTGGAGTTCAGCCGCTGTCAGGGCGACGGTAACTGCTGCACCCATCCGCAGGGTATGTGCAGGTTTTATTCGGTGTTTGACGGGGCAAGCCGCAATATGAGGGAACAGTTCGCCTCTGTGAACTTTGCCCGTAAGCAGAATTAGATTTTACAGCGTGAAAGCAGGTGTATAATATGATAACAAAATACAAAACGCACGGAACCTGTGCAAGAAGTATTACAATCGAGGTTGATGATGACGGCCGCCTTGTAAACGCCGAGTTTGAGGGCGGGTGCAACGGCAACCTTAAAGGAATTACCGCTTTGTGCAAAGGTATGAAGACAGACGATATTATAGATAAACTGTCGGGACTTAAATGCGGTTATAAGAATACATCCTGCCCCGACCAGTTGGCAGCCGCTTTGAAAGAATACAAGGCTTCAAAATAAGGAGCAGTTACTATGCCGGACGAATATATAAAGATCGCGGGAGATCACCCGTCTAAAGAAATTGAATTTGACAGAAGCGGCGGCAGTCCCAAATTTGCGGACGCCGACACTGCTGCAAAGAGCCGCGAACTCGGCGTAAGCGTAGCGGATAAACTTTTAGTGTCATCGGATAAATTTGCGCCTGCCGAGGAAGGACAGAGTGCGGAAATGGCTTTGCAGAAGGAACTTTTGCTGAGCTTTACTGCGCTCGGCGCTTTTGAGAATGAAATATCATCATCGGACGCCTCGGATATAGCGCACAACGCGTTTTTAAAGGAGATAAACGATAAGCGCCCCGACCTTTATGAAACACTTAAATCTTCCGGTGCTCTGTCATTTTACTATTTGGCATTCCGCCGCGGCATTGAGGTTGACAGAAGAATGGGTCAGACCTTTGCAATGCTTTGCGGACACGACGGCGACCCTGTGTACCAGGAACTCGGCGAAGCACTGTATTGCTGGTTTTATTCAAAAATTTCAGAGAAAATAGCAGGCTGCAGATTGTCGTAACCAAGCGCAGGCGCAAGCATAAATATTACATAAAATTTATGCCGCAAACCGATTTAAAAGGTTGACTATTTGCGCCGAAAAGTGTATCATATTATAGGTGTTTTACACCGTGAATTTTAGAAAAGGAAGTGAGTTGTGTTGGATAGCGGCGATAATTTATGCCCCAATCCCAAACGAATAACCGCCGTTTGCGGCACTGATATAATAACAGGCACAACTTGCAGCCTTCACAGCCGAAAATAACCGTCGGCTTGTGTTCCTGTGCTGATTTTGCGTCTTTCATTATATTTCTGCTCTTTTTGCGAACGGCGATAAGGAGGAAATGTAATGGAAGACTTTATTTTTGCTAATCTTCGTGAAATGCTGGATCAGAACCGTTTGCGCGATCTGCGCGGGCGTCTTTCGGAAATGAATGTTGTTGATATTGCGGAATTTATCGAAGAACTGCCCGAAGAAAAACTGATACTTGCATTCCGCATATTGCCCAAGGATATAGCAAGCGATGTTTTTGCTTACCTGGGTGCGGATAATCAGGCGAAGATCGTTGAAGGTATGAACGATAAGGAACTCGGCGCGCTGGTTGACGAGTTGTATGTTGATGACGCGGTTGACTTTATCGAGGAAGTCCCGGCAAATGTTGTGCGGCGTGTACTTGCCAACGCAAGTAAAGAAACGCGCGATACCATAAACAGATTTTTGAAATATCCCGAAAATTCCGCCGGCAGCCTTATGACTATTGAAATGGTGGAATTGCACGACCGTCTTACGGTCGGTGAGGCTATTAAGTCCATTCGTGCCACCGGTCTTGATAAGGAAACGATCTATACCTGTTATGTTATTGACGATAAACGCCATTTGATAGGCGTTTTGCCGCTGCGGCGCCTGCTGCTTGCCGACGAAACCATCGCCATAAGCGATATAATGAGCGACGACGAGCAGATTGTAAGCGTACATACGCTTGAAGACCAGGAAGTCGTTGCCGAACTTGTGCGTAAATATGACCTTTTGAGCATACCTGTTGTTGACGGGGAAGGCAGACTTGTCGGCATTATCACGATCGACGATATCGTTGATATAATCGAAGAAGAAGCTACCGAGGACTTTCAGAAAATGGCTCTTATGGCGCCGACGGATGACGAGTACCTTAAAACCGGCGTCTTTCGTCAAACGCGCAGCCGTATAGTTTGGCTGCTGGTGCTTATGGTGTCGGCTACCTTTACGGGCAAAATTATTACTAATTTTGAGGACATTCTGGGTCAGATAGCAGGGCTTACCGCCTGTATACCCATGCTTATGGACACGGGCGGAAACGCCGGAAATCAGACCTCTACCCTTATAATCCGCGGTTTGGCGCTTGGTGAAATAAAGGTTAAAGACTTTTTTAAAGTGCTGTTTAAGGAACTGCGTGTTTCTCTGCTTTGCGGCTTGATACTTGCGGTTGCAAACTTTGTTCGTATGTATTTGTTGGCGGATTTTATAGGCGTTAATCACAATCTTACAGTATTCTTTGTTGTGTGCGCGTCAATGTTGCTTGCCGTTGTGGTTGCGAAATGCATAGGCTGCATATTGCCTATTGCCGCAAAACTTGTAAAGTTAGACCCTGCACTTATGGCGGGGCCGATGATTACCACAATTGTTGACGCGGTAACGCTGCTTATATACCTTTCCCTTGCTAAACTTATGCTTGGACTGTAAAAAGGAGTGCTTTTTGTGAGTGTTGTTGAGCGCTTTTTGAAGTATGTTACATTTGAAACGACTTCGGACGAAAATTCCGAAAGTTGCCCGTCAACCGCAGTGCAGACCAAGTTTGCCGAATATCTGGTTAAAGAACTTAAGGGTGTCGGGCTTGATGACGCACAGTGTGACGGTAACGGATATGTTTATGCGCATATACCTGCGTCGGCAGGATATGAAAACGAACCGTCTATAGGGTTTATAGCGCATATGGATACTTCACCCGCCGTAAGCGGATCGGGCGTTAAGCCGCAAATCATAAAGTTTGACGGGGAAAACGCACCGCTTGTTGACAGTAAATATATAGGCTGCGATTTAATAGTTACCGATCATAAGACCCTTTTGGGGGCTGACGATAAAGCAGGAGTTGCGGAAATTGTCGCCGCCTGCGAAAAAATTGTTAACGGCGCAGGCGCGCCGCACGGTAAAATTTGCGTGTGCTTTACGCCCGACGAAGAAATAGGCAGAGGCGCGGATAAACTTGATCTCCGACTTTTGGGCGCCGAATATGCCTATACGGTGGACGGCGGCGAGCTCGGCGGAATTGAATGTGAAAATTTTAATGCTGCCGCGCTTAATTTAGTAGTAAACGGCGTGAACTCGCACCCCGGTGACGCTAAAGGTAAAATGCGCAACGCACTGCTTTATCTGAATGAATTTGTGTCAATGCTGCCGCCCGAACAGACTCCTGCGAACACAGAGGGTAGGGAAGGGTTTTACCATATAACCGACCTTTGCGGTAATGAGAGCCGCGCAGAACTTAATCTGATAATAAGGGATTTTGACGCCGATATATTTAAAAATCGCAAGAAATTCATTGCCGATACAGTTGATTTTTTGAATAAGAAATACGGCGACGGTACATTTGTTGCCGACATCAGCGACAGTTATTTCAATATGTATGAGATTATAAGCCGTTACCCCGAAATTACGGAATGTGCAAAGCAGGCGATGCTTGCCGCGGGGGTGGAACCGAAAATCTGCGCCATACGCGGCGGAACGGACGGCGCACGCCTTTCGTTTATGGGTTTGCCTTGCCCCAACCTTTCAACCGGCGGGCTTAATTTTCACAGTATATATGAAGCCGTACCGGTGGACGCTTTGCATAAAATGGTGGACGTGCTTGTAAATATTGTTAGCCTCAATTAGAATATTCGGCGTTTAAATTAAAAAAATAAACCGGCAGAAAAGTCAACCTTTTTTGCCGGTTTATTTTTGCGGAGATATAATAATTTCCTGACGGGGGATTGAGAGTAACGGTGGTTTTCGGGTTGACGGTAAACTGTGTCAAAAAGTATACTTTTTGACTCTCGCTTATATTTGTCTATATGTTATCACATTATAACAAAAATGTCAACAATTTTTCGCTTTTTTAATAAAAATTTGTGTAAAAAATATAAACGGCGAGATTTTTAAAATTCCCGATTGGTAATTTATAACTGTGCCAAAAGGTATACCTTTTGGCACAGTTTTTAAACCCGCTTTAAACCGTTGATCTAA
>CAVKHV010000020.1:0-25395 GCA_963656085.1 Agathobacter sp. | reverse complement strand
CGCTTCCCCTTTGTCAACTAAAAATTTCCCCTTTTTTTAAAAAATTTCGGTTTTTGGTATTTATCCGCTTTTTATGCGGTATTTTGGCAATTGACAAAGGGGGAGTGCGGCAACATCACAGGCTGATTACCGACGCAGGACCGCGCCCGCAGCCTCCAGCCTGTTCATTATTTTAGCGACGGTTTTATTGATTTGTTCATCGGTCAACGTAGCGTCTGCGCTGCGCAAAGCGACACGGAAGGCGACGCTTTTTTTACCTGCGCCGATCTGGCTGCCCGAATACAGGTCAAACAACTCAACCTTTTCGCACAGTTTGCCTGCGCCTGTTTTAATAGCTTTTTCAAGTTCGCCGACCGGTTTATTGATATCGCAGACAAGCGCGAAGTCGCGGTTAACGGCAGGGAATTTGGGCAGGGGTTTATAGATTACATTGCTTTGCTCGATTGCAAACAGTTTATCAAGCGCTATCTGGGCGGCATAGGCTCTTGTGCCGATGTTATATTTTTCGGCAACTGTGGGGTGGACTTCACCCAGCACGGCAAGGACATCGTCCCCGCTTTTAAACACAGCCTGTCTGCCGGGGTGGAGGAACGGTTCTGCCGAGCGGTATATCCCGGCATCCTTACAGAACAGGTTGATAACGCTTTCGACGACGCCTTTGAGTGTAAAGAAATCCTCATTTTCGCCGTACATACCGATTGACATAGCCGGCACTTCGAGCGGCTGTTCGGTAAGCGGCAAAGATTTAGGGATAAACAGTTTGCTTATTTCGAAAAATCTTGCAGCAGGGTTTTTACGGTTATAGTTGGTTGAAATCACGGTAAGCAGCGAGGTATAAAGCTGCGTTCTCATAACCGAATACTCATCGCCCAGCGGATTGAGTATAACGGCGGCATTGCGGCGCTCATCATCTGCGGGCAGCATAAGAGTATCGAGCGCATTACGGCTTATGAACGAATAGGTTGCTATTTCGTGCAGGCCTTCACCGCAGAGCAGCGCTTTGATTTTATCGCCCTTAATACGCTCGGGAGTTTTTTTGCCGCGCACAACTGCGCCTGTCATATCGCTGCCTATGATATGCTCATAGCCGTAGATACGCATAACTTCCTCGGCGAGGTCGGCTCTTGATTCCACATCATCACGAACCGAGGGGACAAGGCAGTTAAGGGTGCCGTTTTCAAGCGTGGTTTTGATTTCAAGTTTATTCAAAATATCGCACATGGTTTCGCCCGGGATATGCAGTCCGAGCAGAGCGTTGATACTGTCAACCGTTGCGGAAAGTTTACGGTCGGTCGGCAAGCCGTTATTGCAGTCCACATACCCGTCGATTATATCGGCGGCGTCAAGTTCGCAGATAAGCTGCAGGGCGCGGTTCATTGCGTACTCTACATTGAGTATATCCACGCCGCGCTCGAAATGTGCGCCGGCCTCGGTACGGATACCGAGGGCGCGGCAGGTTTTCCTGACGCTGTCGCGGCGGAATTTTGCCGATTCAAGGAACACGACGTCGGTATCGGGATGTATTTCGCTTTCAAGCCCGCCCATAATGCCGGCAAGGCAGGAGGGCCTGTCGCCGTCCGCTATAACAAGCATATCGCTTGTAAGGTCGTATGATTTGCCGTCGAGCGTTGTCATTTTCTCGCCGTTTTCGGCGTTGCGGACGATAATCTTCTTACCTTTAATATAGTTCATATCAAAGGCGTGCATCGGCTGATTTGTTTCGAGCATAACAAAATTGGTAATATCAACGATATTATTTATCGGGCGCATACCCGCCGCAATAAGCGCGCGTTTCATCCACTCGGGTGAGTCGCCTATTCTTACATTTTTGATTGCTCTGCCGTAGTATCTCGGGCAAAGGTCATAATTTTTAACATCGACCGAAATTACATCCGCAATATTGCCGCCGACGGTTTTATACTCCGGCTTCGGCATACGGAACTCGGTGCCCAACACAACGCTTGCCTCGCGCGCAATTCCCAGAATACACTGGCAATCGGGGCGGTTGGCGGTTATTTTAAAATCAACAACATAATCGTTAAGACCGAGAATTTCCCGCATATCGGTACCCGGTGCGGCTATATTATCGGCAAGGATAAGGATACCGTTCACCTCGGCGCCGGGGTATTCACCCTCTTTAAGGCAGAGTTCCTCGCCCGAACAAAGCATACCGTTACTGGGAAGCCCCCTTAATTTCCCGTTTTTTATATGTGCGCCGTTAGGCAGGTGAGAATTATGCAGCGCCGCAGGAACAAAAGCACCCTCAAACACATTTTGTGCGCCTGTGATTATCTGGACATTTTCATTCTGACCGACATCTATCTGACATATTTGCAGGTGGTCGGAATCCGGATGCGGTTCGATATGCAATATTTTACCGACAACGACGTTATCCATTGTTTTTGACAGGTCGGTTATTTCCTCAACCTCAAACCCTGCCATAACCATTTTATCGCAAAGTTCCTCTACGGGGACATTTATATCAACATATTTTTTAAGCCAATTTATCGAAACTTTCATTGTACCGTTTCACCCTTTCGTTAATTAAAACTGAGTCAAAAATCTGAGGTCATTTTCAAACAGCAGGCGTATATCGCTGATTTTATATTTAGTGGTTGTAAGGCGGTCAAGCCCTATACCGAAGGCAAAACCCGAATATTCGTCGGGGTCGATTCCGCAGCCTGAAAGAACCTTGGGGTGCACCATTCCTGCGCCGAGAATTTCGATCCAGCCTTCGCCGCGGCAGACGCGGCAGCCCTTGCCGCCGCAGGCGGAACAGCTTACATCAACCTCCACGCTCGGCTCTGTGAACGGGAAGAAGGACGGACGGAAGCGGATTTTTGTATCGCTGCCGTAAATTTCGTGCGCGAACTGTTCGAGCGTACCTTTAAGGTCGCACATTGTTATATTTTTATCAACAACAAGGCCTTCGATCTGGTGGAACACCGGCGAATGGGTTGCGTCGACCTCATCGGCGCGGTAGACCCTGCCGGGGCATATCATTCGGATAGGCGGTTTTCTTGTTTCCATTGTTCTTATCTGTGTGGATGAAGTCTGTGTACGCAGCAAAAGCCCGTTGCCGAGGTAGAAAGTATCCTGCATATCGCGCGCGGGGTGGTCGGCAGGCACGTTAAGCGCCTCAAAATTATAATGGTCGGTTTCAACCTCGGGTCCGTCAACAACGTCAAAGCCCATTGAACGGAAAATATCTATCATATCGTCAAGCACGATACTGAGCGGATGGAGTCCGCCTGTTGCCGAAGTTTTGCCGGGCATTGTAATATCAAGCGTTTCGTCGGCAAGGCGTTTTTCGAGCGCTTTTTCTTCTATCGTTTTTAATGTTTCGGACAGTTTTTCCTCAATATCGCCGCGAATTTTATTTGCGAGCTGTCCGATTACGGGGCGTTCTTCGGGCGACAGTTTGCCCATTTGTTTAAGTATTGCGGTGAGTTCGCCCTTTTTGCCGAGGAATTTGACCCTTACCGCATCGAGCGCGGCAGCGTCCCCTGCGTTACCGAGCGCTTCCAGCGCCTTGTTTTTGATTTCTTCAAGTTGAGTTTTCATATTTTTCTCTCCGTTTCCGAATTGGTTGTTTTATATAATCGCGGCAACAGCGTAAGCCGCCGCAAACGAAAGCAAAAGTTCCGCCACGGTTTGCCACGGGTCTTTATAAAGCACAATAACGGTGACTATATATAATAATGTAGTCACGACGCCGTAAATTTTAAAATACCATATGCCGACATCAAAGCAGAGCATTGCCATAAGGGTCAGCACAGCGGTGGAAATAAGCACGGCAAGTATGCCTTTGCCCTTTGCGTACCACACAAGATAGGAAAGCACGGTTATTATCGCCGCCCAAATTATAAGTTCTTTCATATCGCCCGTAAATTCGGTTTTAAAATACAGTACCGAAAACGAGCAATACGCGGCACAGACACCCAGGAACCCGAAAAACACGTTAAAAACCGCGCGCAGCGGCGTAGCGCTGAGTGCTGCTGCGACGACGGCCGCCGCCACCCATAAAGTTTTTCCCGCAAAGACGGTTTTTAATTGCAGAAGGCTTGCCGCGTCTCTTAAAAAGGCGACGTCCGATTTGCCGAATTCCGGACCTTGCGTATATTTTGCCGCCAGCCCCAAAAGTATACCGCCGACAAAAAACAGGATAAACCCCAACAACATTCTGCCTTTAGTTGAAGTTTTGGCAGGATTCCTTGATGAATAAAGATCAATTTTCAACAGTCTTGCACCCCTTTGTACAGTAAAAAAATAAGACCCTGTCCCGCAAAAGGGACGAAGTCTTCACCGTAACTCCGTGTTACCACCCAAATTTCCGCCCCGAAACAGGACGGACACTCATTATTCTTTAACGGAGAAGCCCGGCAGCACCTACACACACCGACGCGTAACAAGCACGGCGCTTCATTGCTGCTGCTCAAAAAGTGAACTTCGCAAACACCCGAAAATTTATGCGCTTTCAGCCGGCGGCGCAATTCTCTTTAAAATTTATGCTCGGGTTGCTACTCTCTTTTATCAAAGCATTTGTAATACCGAATATTCAATTCACATATAATATAACACTTCTGTTTTGTTTTTTCAAGGCTTTTTTAAATTTCCTGTGGAAATTACTTTAAAAATGTGGTATTATTGACTGCAAGATTTCTGTAAGGGGTTTTAAAATATGGATATTAACGGGATTATAAGCTCGGTGGACGGTTTTGTCTGGGGCTGGGTTATGATCGGGCTTATTATGGGCGTGGGCATAATTTTAAGTGTGAGAACGCGGTTTGTTCAGGTCCGTCATCTTGGTAAAGCGCTAAAGTATATGGTGAAAAACGAAGAAGGCGGTGTGGGCGAAGTGACATCGTTCGGGGCGCTGTGCACGGCGCTTTCCGCCACTATCGGTACGGGGAACATTGTAGGTGTGGCTACCGCTATTGTCGCAGGCGGACCGGGCGCGCTTTTTTGGATGCTTGTTGCGGCGTTTTTGGGTATGGCAACAAAATATGCCGAAGGTCTGCTTGCGGTAAAATACCGCACGATTGACGAAAGCGGACACTCGCTCGGAGGACCGTTTTATTACATAGAAAAGGGTATCAAAGAGCGTTTCGGCGGAAATTGGCGCTGGCTCGGTAAACTGTTTGCGCTTTTCGGGACGCTTGCAGGCGTTATGGGAATAGGCACTATTACACAGATAAACGGAATTACGACGGCGGCAGACAACCTGTTTTCAAAGGGACTTACCTGCGTTAATTCGGGATGCGACGGTTTCGGTGCGGCTTTACGCGTCGGGGGTGATATAAACTGTGCGGTATGCGGCGAAAAACTGCACGCGTCGGGCACGCTTTTCACACTTGGCGGAAAGGATATAACGGTATACACCGTTACAGTCGGATTTATTGTCACCGCGCTTGCTGCGCTTGTTATAATAGGCGGAATAAAGCGGATCGCGAAAGTTTCGGAAATAATTGTGCCGTTTATGGCTGTAAGTTATGTGGTTTTTGCAATAGTTGTTGTTTCATTCAACGCGGCAAGTCTGCCGGGCGCAATAAAACTGGTATTCAAAACCGCATTTAACACTGCGGCGATAGGCGGCGGTGCTGCCGGATATCTTGTCAAAACGGCAATACAGAAAGGCGTCGGACGGGGAATTTTCTCTAACGAGGCGGGTCTTGGTTCTGCGCCTATAGCGGCTGCTGCCGCGCAGACCCACTCTTGCGTACGCCAGGGACTTGTAACTATGACGGGAACATTTATTGACACCATTGTTATATGCACGATGACCGGCCTTACAATAATTGTTACGGGTGCGTGGAATCCCGACATTACGGGCGGCAGCCTTGAAGGGTTTGATGTTACGGCGTTTGCCTGGAAAAACGGCACGCCTTTTACGGGTGAGATCACGGTTGCCGTACTTTCCGTTTGCCTTGCGTTTTTTGCATTTACGACAATACTCGGTTGGGATTACTACTCCGAGCGTTGTCTGGAATACCTTATAGGACGGCACGACAGTAAAATAACAATGGCTTTCCGCATAATTTATATTTTGGCGGTTGCCGTAGGACCTTACCTCACGGTTGCGGCGGTATGGAATATTGCGGATATATTCAACGGGCTTATGGCGTTCCCGAACCTTGTGGCGCTGCTGCTTCTAAACGGTGTGGTGGCCGCCGAAACGAAAAAATATTTTTCGGAAAAAAGCGGGATTAAACCGAATTAGATGTTAGATGTTAGACATTAGATTTTAGATGCGGCAGGCAGGAGTTTGATAATAGACAGTGAATGCTTCTTGCGATTAGCCTTTTTCTCCCGTTCTAGACATTAGGCGCTAGACTGTAGACATTAGATGTGGTGAATGGCAGCTTGCGGGCTGACGGTACGCACAGACCCTTGTCGCCCTCTGACGAGGGAGATGTCAAAACGAAGTTTTGACAGAGGGAGAGAAAAAGCTAACTGTAAAAACTATTTACTGTCTGTTATTAAAACTACCGTTACCACGGTTTAACATCTACTGTCTAGCGTCTAACATCTAGAACCGGAAGTAAGAGTAACCGGAAGTAAGAGTCTGTGCGTGCCGTCAGTTTGTGGTCTCTCCCCCTCCGGTGCGGCTTTGCCGTGCCACCGTCTCGGCTGCCGCCTCGGTCGGTGCTTCTGCTTCGCGTCAGGTGTCCACCGGACACCCGCACCCGTTCTAGACATTAGACGCTAGACTGTAGACATTAGATGTGGTGAATGGCAGCTTGCGTACTGTCAGCGCTCGAACTACCGTTACTGCCCGTTGCTACCATTGCAGCAGTGCGATGTTTCTGAGCATAAAATACCCGTCCGACTTCTAAAAGTCGGACGGGTATAAATTTAAAACAAGAACCGATAAATCAGCGGAATTTGCGCTTACGTGCAGCATCTGATTTCTTTTTACGCTTTACAGAAGGTTTTTCATAATGTTCTCTTTTACGAACTTCCTGAATTACACCGTCTTTTGCGGTTTGCCTTTTAAAACGTCTGAGAGCGTTATCCAATGATTCATTTTCTTTTACTTTTACCTGGCTCACTTAAATTCCCTCCCTCCGCAATGCAGGGGCATCAATTTCACTTCATTATACAACAGGTATACGCCGCTTGTCAATAGTTATTTCGCAACAATATTAACGAGTTTACGCGGCACATATATTTCTTTGACGATGTTTTTACCGCCGATCACGTTTTTTACTTCATCCTGCGCCTTAGCCGCAGCGATTGCGTCGGCTGATGAGATATCGGCGTCCACATTAAGTTTGCACTTGATCTTGCCGTTGACCTGCGCCACGATCTCAACCGTTTTATCGACGCACTTAGCCTCATCATACTGCGGCCAGCCGCCCTCGTTCAACATTCCGCCGAAGTTGTTTATCTGCCACATTTCCTCGGTGATATGCGGCGCGACGGGATTAAGCAATGTTATAAATGTTTTAAGTTCGCCGCGAGTTATGCTGCCTGCGGCATAGATATCGTTAATAAGCGACATCATAACGGCTATTGCGGTGTTGAATTTGAGGGTTTCGTAGTCACCTGACACTTTTTTAATTGCCTTATGGAAAGCCGACTCTAATTTTTCGGAATATCCGTCGCCCTCTGTGACTATATCGTTAAGCCCCCAAACACGGTCAAGGAAACGCTTTGAGCCTTTAACGCCGTTTTCGGACCACGGCGCCGCCTTTTCATAATCGCCCATAAAGAGTATATAGGTTCTGAGCACATCTGCGCCGTATTCGTCAACAACATCATTAGGGTCGACAACATTGCCCTTTGATTTACTCATTTTATCGCCGTCGGGACCCAGAATAAGCCCCTGTGCGGTTCTTTTTGCATAGGGTTCCGAGGTTGGAACTTCGCCGATATCGTAAAGGAATTTATGCCAAAATCTTGAATAGATCATATGTCGGGTAACGTGTTCCATACCGCCGTTATACCAATCGACAGGCAGCCAATATTTAAGTTTATCCTTATCGGCAAAGCAGTTGTGATTGTTCGGGTCGATATATCTCAAAAAATACCAGGAGGAACCTGCCCACTGCGGCATAGTGTCGGTTTCGCGGTGAGCGTCACCGCCGCATTTGGGGCATTTGCAGTTCACAAAACCGTCAATTTTGGCGAGGGGGCTTTCGCCGTCCGTTCCCGGTTCAAAATTTTCGATTTTCGGGAGTTTAAGCGGCAGTTCGTCGTACGGTACGGGAACCATACCGCATTTCGGGCAATGGACAATGGGTATCGGTTCGCCCCAATATCTCTGGCGGTTGAACGCCCAGTCCTTCATTTTATACTGCACGCCTTTTTTGCCTATACCGTTCTTTTCGAGGTACTCTGTCATAGCGGCTATGGAGTCTTTTTTATTATTCATACCGTTCATAAAGCCGGAATTGACCATTTCGCCCGAACCTGTATAAGCCGCTTTGGAAATATCGCCGCCCTTTATTACTTCGATTATATCAATGCCGAATTTTTTGGCAAAGTCATAGTCGCGCTCATCGTGAGCCGGAACAGCCATTATGGCGCCCGTTCCGTAACCCATCATAACATAGTCCGAAATATATATCGGGATTTTTTTACCGTTTACGGGATTTACCGCCTCAATACCGTCTATGCGAACGCCGGTTTTATCCTTAACAAGCTGCGTTCTTTCAAATTCGGATTTTTTTGCGCACTCCGCTTTGTAAGCGTCAAGGTCGGCTTTGTTTCCGATTTTATCGGCATACTTTTCTATGTAGGGGTGTTCGGGGGCGATTACCATAAATGTAACGCCGAACAGAGTATCGGGGCGGGTTGTGTAGACCTCTAATTTATCGTCGGTTCCGTCTATTCCGAAATTGACAAACGCACCTGTCGATTTACCTATCCAGTTTTCCTGCTGAAGTCTTACATTGGGCAGATAATCGACCTCTTTTAATCCTTCAAGCAGTTTATCGGCATATTCGGTTATTCTTAAATACCAAACTTCCTTTGAGCGCTGGACGATATCGGTATGGCAGATATCGCACTTACCGCCCTGTGAATCCTCGTTTGAGAGGATAACCTTACAGCTTGGGCAATAGTTTACAAGGGTCTTATCCCTGAAAACCAATCCTGCCTCAAACATTTTAAGGAATATCCACTGCGTCCATTTATAATAATTTTCGTCGGTAGTGTCGATAACGCGGTTCCAATCGAAAGAAAAGCCTACTTTTTTAAGCTGCTGCGTAAATCTTTTTATATTATTATCGGTAACCTGCCTTGGGTGTATACCTGTTTTTATGGCATAGTTTTCGGTGGGCAGACCGAAAGCGTCAAACCCTATCGGGAACAGGACGTTATACCCTTGCAGGCGGCGTTTTCTTGAAACTACCTCCAGACCCGAATACGCCTTTATATGCCCGACGTGCATACCCGCGCCGCTTGGGTAAGGGAATTCGACCAAAGCGTAGAACTTCTTTTTGTCGCCCCCGTCCTCAGCGCGAAAAGTGCTGTTTTCTTCCCAGATTTTTTGCCATTTTTCTTCCGTCTTTTTAAAATCGTATTTCATTTGCTCAGTCCTCCGTGCCGATTCGGGGCAACACATTTATATCTACCGTTTCGCCGTCCGCCCACATACGGTCAAGGTCGTAAAACTCGCGCGCCTTACGGTCAAAAATATGAACGACAACGTCGCCGTAATCCAAAAGTATCCAATCGTTCGCACGTGTTTCTTTATGGTGCGGCTCTGTCCCGGCGGCGGAGAGTTTATCCTCAACATAATCCGACAGTGCCCTGACATGCGTTGACGAAGTTGCCGTTGCGATGACGAAGTAGTCAGCCAACTCGGTAATGCTGTCAATTTTTATTGCCTTTATATCAAACGCCTTGCGTTCGTCAAGCTCTTTTACTGCTGTTTTTAAAATTTCGTTGGCTTTCATTCAACATTCTCCTTCGCGCCTGCAAAACAGGTGTATTTATTATATGCAAAAAACGTGTCCTTATGGATAGGCAGATCTCTTTCGGCAAGGTCTATCACCGTAAATTGCAAGCCGATATAAACCGCCATGTCGATATTCTTGTCCGCGGCGCGCCTTACTTCCTCCACGCCTTCATAGTCACGGTCTTCGGACGTAAAATCGGCAACATAGAGAATTTTGCAAAGGGCGCTCATTTCCGGTTTGGCGGTTGTATGGTAACGCACGGCGTCGATCAATTCGGGATCGTCTATCCCCAATTCGCCTTTTATATAAGCGGCGCCTGCTATTGCGTGCCACAGTTTTTCGGCGCGCTGTTCCACATCGTCAAGTATTATATCAAATTTTGCAAACAAACTCAACAGATAATCTTTACTTCTATTTTTCATTATATCGTGCAATATTCCGGCAAGGTACGCTTTATCGGGGTCGCAGCCGCCGTATTTTTCGGCAAGGCTGCGCGCCTTATCGGCGACGCACATTGAATGATGAAATCTTTTCGGGGTTTCAAGTTTTTGGGCAAGTTGTATATATTTTTCAAATTCCACCGTTGTCATCTCCCGTCACGGTACAGCCCGTGCATATTTATATATTCGGCGACTTTAGGGTTTAAAAGCCCTTTGGTACTCTCGCCCCGACGCAGGCGACGGCGTATCTCGCTTGAAGAAACAGCCGGAATATCGTTACCGAGCACCGTTATATCCGCGCCCATCTGCCTGAATTTTTTAAGTTTACGTCCGAACTCGGCGGAGTTTTCGTCCTGCCTTTCAAAGGCAATGACCGACGCACATTTTAATATATCCTCATATCTGTACCAGCAGACATCAAAGCCGATAAGCATATCGCCGCCGACGACTATGGCAAATTCTTTATCGAGGTAAGCCGACTTTAACTCGAAAAGGGTATCCACCGTATAACTTTTTCCGCTTTTTTTAAGTTCGTGGTCGGAAACCGAGACGTTTTCGATACCCTCTGCCGCCAGCATACACATATTATATCGGTCGCTGCCCGAAGCCAGTTCGTTGCCGGTATCCTTATGCGGAGGTTTATTATCGGGCATAAGCCAGACCTCATCAGCATCCGGCAAGGCGGCGGCGGCGCGCAGCATAGTCTCGTGACCCAAATGTATAGGATTGAATGTTCCGCCGAAAATAACAGTTTTTTTCATTATTTCACCAAAACTATTTTAACATTTTCCTTTTTGCGGCTTTTTCTGTAAAGCACAAATTTTCTGCCGATTACCTGCACGACATTTGCGGAGGTCACCCTGCCTATTTCGTCAGCCGCCTGTCTTGCGGTCATTCCGCTGGTTTCAAGGACGCTTAGTTTTATAAGTTCGCGAAGATCCAGCAACTCGTCGGTCTGACGGATGAGTTGGTCGTTAATTCCGCCCTTGCCGACCTGAAAAACGGCAGGCAGGTCATTAGCCATTGAGCGCAGCTGCGCCCTTTGTTTGCTTGTAAGCATCAGTCTTTTCCCCCATCGTTGGTATTTTCAAAAAGCGAGTCGGTAAATTCGCGGGCGTCAAACGGCTGGAGGTCGTCAATCCCCTCGCCCACGCCGATATATTTAACCGGGATGCCGAGCTCGTGATTTATTGCGATAACTATTCCGCCGCGCGCGGTACCGTCAAGTTTAGTAAGCACGATACCGGTTATATCGCAGACGTTCATAAATTCCCTGGTCTGATTAACAGCGTTCTGACCCGTAGTTGCGTCAAGCACCAGAAGCGTTTCCACGCGTGCTTCGGGCAGTTCGCGGCGAATTACGCGGTTTATTTTGCCGAGTTCGTCCATCAAATTCTTTTTATTGTGAAGCCTGCCTGCGGTATCGCAGATAACGACGTCTTTTTTCCTTGCCTTTGCGGCTGTAACGGTATCGAATATGACCGACGCCGGGTCGGCGCCCTCTTTACTTTTAATAATATCCGCGCCCACTCTGTCCGCCCAGACCTGCAACTGGTCTATGGCGGCGGCGCGGAACGTATCGGCTGCGCCGAGGATAACGCTTTTGCCGCTGTTTTTAAGATTATTTGCAAGTTTGCCTATAGTGGTGGTTTTACCGACGCCGTTGACCCCTATTACAAGCACGACCGACGGTGTGGTATCAAGTTTAAGGGAATGGTCGCCCTCAAGAATTTCGGATATAACGTCGCGCAGCATCTGCTTGATAAGCGACGGGTCTTTAACGCCGTTTTCCTTAACCTTTTGGCGCAGTTGTTCGCATATATACTGTGATGTGGCAACGCCTATATCGCAGGTTACAAGTATCTCTTCAAGTTCTTCAAACAGTTCTTCGTCGATTTTTGTAAAACTGTTTAAAAAGCCGGTAAGCGCACCGGAAATTGAGGTTCGGGTCTTTTTAAGTCCCTCGGATATTTTGCTGAAAATTCCCATTTATATTATACCTGCCTTATCAGTTATTACTTAAATTAAGCGTTCTTACAAGTTCCTCAACATTCAGTTGCAGCAATTTGGTAACACCCTTTTCCTGCATTGTTACGCCGTAAAGCATATCGGCGGCTTCCATTGTTCCGCGGCGGTGGGTAACGCAGATAAACTGCGTGCCGAATTCGGAACGGTGCATATAATCCGCAAAACGCTCAACATTTATGTCGTCAAGCGCGGTATCAACCTCGTCCAAAAAGCAGAACGGCGGAGGAGAAACACGCATAATCGAAAAATAAATCGCAATTGCTATAAGCGCCTTTTCGCCGCCCGACAGCGCGTCGATACTCGGGACGTTTTTACCCGGAAGTTTTACATTTATATCTATTCCGCTTTCAAGTATATTTTCGGGGTCGGTCAGGGTAAGTTCGCCTTTACCGCCGCCGAAAAGTTCTGAAAATGTTTTTGAAAAATCGGCGCTGATCTTTGCGAAACCGTCGGCAAATTTTTGCTTCATCTGCTCGGTAAGTCCGTTTATAAGTTTTGAAAGCTCACGGCGTGATTTTTCAATATCGTCTATCTGGTCTTTCATAAAGCCGTAGCGTTCGCTTACCTCTTTATATTCCTCAATAGCCGCCACGTTAACGGTGCCGAGCGCCTTTATTTTACCCTTTATTTCGGCAAGGGAGCGTCGCGCTTCGCTTATACCGTCGATTTTTATTCCTGTTTTTTCGGCTTCCGCCCTTGTAAGTTCGTATTCATCAAATAATTTTTTAATTATTTCGTCATAATCGCGGAGCATATTTTCGCGGCGTTCTTCAAGTCGTGCGACCTCCTTGCTGAGTTTTTCACGGTCGAGCGCCTTTTCACGCTCGCCGTCGCGCAGTTTTCGCGCGTTCACTTCCAGTTCCTCGCGGTGCTTTTGCATTTCTTCAACATCGCGCTCTAATAATTCCGCATTTTGACGGTTAAGGTCTATATCCCCGTTCTTGGCGGCGATAGCTGCATCCAGTTCGGTATTTTTGGTTTCAAGTTCGGCGATTGCCGACTTGAGGGACTCTATGCGTTCTGCTCTGCCGTCGGCGGCTGCCCTTATATTTTTGACGGTTAAGGCTATCGCTTCGGCGTCTTTTTTGGCGGCGACCGATTGCAGGCGCAATTCGGTAACTTTTTTATTGAGTTCCTCACGCTTGGCGGTAATATCGTCGCGCCCTGCCGTCATTTTTTCAATCTCGGTCTGCACGCTGTTTTTATCCGATAAAAGTTTTTGGGCGACGCCGCTGTTATCCGATATTTTCTGCTGCAATGCGGAAAGTCTGGTGCCGAGCGCAGCGTCCTCATTTTCAAGTTCGGACAATGATTTTTCGTTAAATTTCTGTTGCTCGCCTACGCGTTTAATTTCACCCAAAACGCGGATTTTATCCTCTTGAGAATTTGCCAGTTCGGCGTTTGCCGCGGTAATGGCGGCGTCAAGTTTGGCAAGATCCGACTTTGCGAATTCAAGCGCCGAAGTCAACTCGTTATACTTTTTTTCGTCCTTTGAAAGTTCGTCGGTAAGGCGTTTAATCTCACCCTCACGCCCCAGTATACCCGCATTTTTGACAAGCGAGCCGCCGGTAAGGGAACCGCCGGCATTTACCACCTGCCCGTCCAGCGTGACGACTTTAAATTTATACTTGTTTTTCTTTGCCATAGCAACGGCGGAGTCGAGGTCCTCGGTCACGGCTATTCTGCCGAGCAGGGATTTTATAATTTCGCGATATTTTTTGTCGCACTCCACCAAATCGCAGGCAGGGGCTATGTACCCGTAGGTTTCCTTGATATCGTACTCGTCAAGAGTTTTGCCGATTATGGAGGAAACGGGCAGGAACGTGGCGCGGCCGCGGCTGCCTTTTTTAAGATAATTTATGGCGCGCTTTGCATCCTCCTCGGTTTCGACCACGATATCCTGCAATGCATTCCCGAGGGCGACTTCGATTGCGCCGATATGTTCTTTTTTTACTGTTATTACCGTATTCACGGTGCCTATCACGCCGCGCAAAAGTCCTTTTTCGGCGTCTTTTATAACAGCCTTTACCGAATGGTTAAAACCGTCCATATTCTTTTGCAGGTCGGACAGTATTGCAATACGGCGGCGTTTTGCCTCCGTATCCAGGCGCGCGGTTTCCGCGGCATTTTTCTTTTCTTCCAAGGCTGCCGCTTTTATATCGCGCAGTTTTTTGTATCCGTCAAGCGAATTTTTGCAATCGGATATTATTTCGTCCGCCGATTTAAGCGCTTTGTCAAGTTCCGTCATTTCCTTTTCAAGGCGGCTGCGTTCATTTTCACCTGCCGACGCGGCGGAGGTTATATTTTTACGGCGCTGCTCAATTTCTGCGGCTGAGGAACGCGCGGTAACGGTTGCGACCTCATTTTCCGACAACGCGGCAGAAATTTCGGACAGTTTTTTCATACGGTTTTCAATCTCGTTTGAAATGTCCTCGCTGCTTAGTAAAAGTTCGTTAAAAGAGGTTTCGAGGCCTTTGATTTCATCATCTATCCGTGCGGCGGCGGCATTTTTCATCTCCGCCGATTCCTGATATTTTTTAATTTCCCCCTCTGCGGCGGCGCCTGAATTTTCGATATCGGCAATCTCCGCAGTCATATTTTCAGCCGACTCGCGGTTATGCTCGGCGGAGTTTTTGAGAAGGGCAATCTCGCCCTTAATTCTTGTAATACTTTCTTCAAGCGATGCGTGTTTTAAGCGTATCTGCTCGATATTTTCCGTAATTTTAGTTGAGTCCGCAGAACTTTTTTCGATATTTTCCGCCATGGAACTCAACTGATTTTCAAGTTCCGCATACTGATTTTTGGCAAGCATTATTTTATGTTCCTGCTCACGCAGCAGTTCGTTATGCCTGTCAAGATTATAGAGCCATATACCTATATCAAGTTCTTTTTTCTGCTCTGACAATTCTAAAAATTTTGCGGCTTTTTCGCTTTGCGATTTAAGGGGTCCCACCCTGTTTTTAAGTTCATCGGCGATATCGTTAAGGCGGACGAGGTTATCGTCTGCCTGGGAAAGTTTGCGCTGCGCCTCGGTCTTGCGGTAACGGTATTTTGATATGCCTGCGGCTTCCTCAAACATTTCGCGCCGTTCGTCCGAACGGGAACTTACGATACTGTCTATCTTGCCCTGCCCTATCATCGAATAACCGTCGCGCCCGACGCCCGTATCCATAAACAGTTCATTTACGTCTTTAAGGCGCACTACCGCCTTGTTGATGAGATACTCGCTCTCGTGCGAGCGGTAATACCGCCTTGTAACGGCGACCGTATCACTGTCAAAATTCAGCGAACGGTCGGAATTATCTATAGTCAGGGTAACTTCGGCAAAGCCTTGGGGGCGGCGCGTTACCGTGCCGCCGAATATAACATCTTCCATACTTTGTCCGCGGAGATTTTTTGTTGACTGCTCGCCGAGCACCCAACGCACCGCGTCCGAAATATTACTTTTCCCGCTGCCGTTGGGACCGACAACGGCGGTAACGCCCTTGCCGAACTGCAGGACAGTTTTATCGGCAAATGATTTAAATCCCTGAATTTCGATAGTTTTTAAAATCAACTGTTATCCACCCTTTGGATTTTTATTGTACCTTTGGGCAACGCACCGTCACCCGAAACCGCACAGTTAAGCCCCTGCATTTTTAACCTTGTGATATTATTCTTTCTTTGACCCGTAACCTTAGAAATATCGCGCGGATTGGCAAAAATGACATAGTCGCCTTTGCTTTTTACGGACTGCGATATTACATTATAAAATCTCTCCCCTTCGCATAATTCGCCGAATGAGGGGTGAAAAGGTCCTGCTATGTATGAATCGGGCGAAACCGAATGAAGCCCCACCCTTATTACGCGCACGCCGCCGTTTTCAAACTTATCGAGCAGCCGCGCACAGAGTTCCACCGCACTTTGCAGGGTCTGCGGTACATACTCACCCTTGCGGTAAAGTTCGGCAAGCGCCGTATTTTTTATAACAACGGTCGGATATATTCTGGCGGTTTGGGGTTTAAGCCGTATAAGCCTGTCCGCCGTTTGCGTATCTTTTTCATTATTGCTGCCGTACAGCCCCGTCATCATCTGCAAGCCCAATTCAAAGCCGTACTGTTTGATAAGTGCCGACGCGTGCTCTACATCTTCTGCGGTATGCCCCCTGCGGTTGAGTCGGAGGACGTTGTTATCCATGCTTTGGGCGCCCAGTTCAATTGCGGTAACGCCGTATTTTTTTAAGAGCGTAAGTATATTATCATCAATAGCGTCGGGGCGGGTTGAAAGTCTTATTCCTTTGACCGTTCCGTTTTTTACAAACGGTGCGGCGGCGTTTAAGAGTTCAAGCATATACCCCGGCTCTATCGCCGTAAAACTGCCGCCGAAAAAGGCAAGTTCGGTATTGCCGGCATCATAATTCGGTGAAGAAACAGCCGTTTTAACCGCTTTTTTTACATCATCTGCATGCGGGACGTCGCTATGGCTTGTAATGCCGACCTGATTACAGAAAGTACACTTGAATTTACAGCCGCGGTGCGGCACGAACAAAGAGATGTTTGCGTGTTTTTTCATAACCGCTGTCCCATCAGTTCAAGCGCCTGTTTTGCTGCAAGTTGTTCCGCCTGCTTTTTGCTTTTCCCGGTGCCTGTACCGATGGTATTGGAATTTATGCGTACTTCAAACGTAAAGGATTTATCGTGTTCGGGCCCGCTTTCATTTACAAGGACGTAAGACAGGCTTTCTTCGGGGTTTTTCTGTATAATTTCCTGCAAAGCGGTTTTATAATCGTGGAAAGCCTCGTATTCATTATTGCTGTCAAGTTCCGCTTTAACGAAGCGCATAACGTGTTTACGGGCAACCTCCATACCGCCGTCAAGGTAAATTGCGGCAAGGACAGCCTCGAACGCGTCTGCCAATATTGAGGGGCGGTGGGCGCCGCCGTTAGCCTGTTCGCCCTTGCCGAGCAGCAGAAAATCGCCCATTTGCAGTTCGGCTGAAAACTGCGCCAACGATTTTTCGCACACAAGGGAGGCGCGTATTTTTGTCAGTTCCCCCTCCGGCAGGTCGGGATATCTTTTATAGATATAATCCGACACGATTATAGAAAGGACAGAGTCGCCCAAAAACTCAAGCCGCTCGTTTGAATGTCCGCCGTGCCGCATTTCGTTTGCATACGAAGAATGGGTCAGGGCGTTTGTAAGCAAGCCTTTGTTTTTAAAGATATAACCTATATTTTCTTCAAGCTGTTTCATTGGTTTTCACTTCTTTATCTGAATTATCCGCAAATTTTTGCAGCCCCTCGGCTATGAGGTCGGCAACGCCGTTGTTATAATACACAATTGCCTGATGCACTGCATTTTTGATTGCCACGGCGTCGGACGAGCCGTGCGCTTTTATGACCGGTTTTTTTACGCCGAGCAGCGGTGCGCCGCCGACGGCGGAATAATCGGTTTTGGATTTAAGGGGGCGAAGCCCCGGTTTAAGCAGGGCGCCCGCAATTTTAAACCTTAATTTTGAATATATTATCTTTTTTATCATACCCAAAAGAGTGCCTGCAACTCCCTCGTATAATTTTAAGGCGATATTACCCGTAAAGCCGTCCGTAACCACGGCGTCGCAAACGCCGACGGGGAGATCCCTTGACTCCACGTTGCCGATGAAATTAATCGGCATTTTTTTAAGCAGGGCGTAGGACGCCAACTGCAATTCGCCGCCTTTGGTTTCCTCTGTTCCTATATTCAAAAGTCCTACGGAGGGATTTTCTATACCCATAACCTTTTCCATATAAGCGGACGCCATAACGCCGAACTGCGCGACGGTTTCGGGGCGGCAATCGGCATTTGCGCCTATATCCATTAAAATAAACTTACGGTCACGCGCGGGTACAACCGTACCGAGAGCGGGACGTTTAACACCCTTAATACGTTTAACTATAAGTGTTCCGCCCACTACTACCGCGCCGGTACTTCCTGCGGACAAAAACGCGTCACACTCGCCGTTTGCTACAAGGTCGAATGCCAGTCCCATTGAAGTATTGCGTTTTGCTTTAAGTATATCGGTAGGTTTATCGTGCATTGAAAAGACTTCGGGGGTATGTCTTATCTCGATGCCGTCAAGCGAAATGCCGTTATCGGCGGCGCATTTTTTGATTGCGGTTTCATCCCCCGTAAGGACGATATTGACGCCGTACTCGCGAACGGCAAGCGCTGCACCGGCGACGGCGGCTTTCGGTGCGTTATCGCCGCCGAAGGCATCTAATGCTATTTTCATAGTTTACACCCCATCCGTATAATTATTTTTGAACCATTCTTCCGAACGTGCCGCAAGGGCGGCATACCTCTCGGATTTATCGCGAATTTTCTCGCCGAGCGGCGGCAGTACGCCGAAATTTGCGCCCATAGGCTGAAAATGTTTTACTTCGCTGTTTGATATATAATTTGCCAACGCACCCGACATTGTGTATTCGGGCAAACGAATCGGCGGATGACCTTTTATGCGCCGCAGCACATTTATACCGCACACAAGTCCCGACATTGCCGACTCCATATAGCCTTCTACGCCGCTTATCTGACCGGCGAAAAAGACGGACGGCATTTTCCTGAGGGAGAAATCCGAATTCAGCAACTGCGGAGAATTAATAAATGAATTGCGGTGCATAACGCCGTAGCGCATAAACTCGGCGTTTTGCAGACCCGGTATCATTGAAAACACCCTTTTTTGCTCGGAAAATTTGAGATTGGTCTGGAATCCGACGAGGTTATAGAGGGTCGAGGCGGTATTTTCCTTACGCAACTGAACGGCAGCCCACGGACGGTGACCCGTAGCAGGGTCTACAAGTCCGACCGGTTTCATGGGTCCGAAACGCGGCGCGTCGGTTCCTCTTGCAGCCAGTTCCTCGATCGGCATACATCCCTCATAGACTTTTAAGGGACGGTCAAACTCGTGGATGACCGCCTTTTCCGCGCTTGTAAGCGCCGAATAAAATTCCTCATACTGCGCTTTACTGAACGGGCAGTTGATATAATCATCCTCGCCGCCGCGTTCATACCGCGACGCCGGGAAAGCGACCGACATATCTATACTTTCAGCCGTTACGATAGGCGCTGCGGCGTCATAAAAATTAAGATATTCTTCGCCCGTAAGGGATTTTATACTCTCGCCCAAGCCGCCGTCCGTAAGCGGACCGGAGGCTATAATAAGGTAATCGCAATCGGGCAGTGACGTTACTTCCCGGCGCAGCACGGTTATATTATCGTTTGAAAGAATTTTTTGGGTAACGTTTGCAGAGAACATCTCCCTGTCAACCGCAAGGGCGCCGCCCGCCGGGACGCGGCACTGTTTTGCAACAGGCACAAGCAGCGAGCCCATCAGTTCCATTTCCCTTTTAAGGAGTCCGGCTGCGGAGGCGACGCGTTCCGCTTTAAGTGAATTGGAACATACCAATTCGGCAAATTTTTCGGATTTATGTGCAGGAGAAAACCGCTTGGGTTTCATTTCATAAAGCGTGGTTGCCACGCCGTGGTCTGCAAGGTAATAGGCGGCCTCGCACCCGGCAAGTCCTGCGCCGATTACGGCGACTTTCATTGTTTATCCTCTTTTTTGGCGCGTTTTTTTGCCTGTGTTTCGTAATCGCAGCCTTCATTCAGGCAATGGATTATGCCGCCGCGCTGTTTAAACAAAGTTTTTCCGCATTTGGGGCAAGTATCTTTAAGCGGAGTATCCCATGTCATAAATCCGCATTTTGCGCCGTTTTCGCAACTGTAATACTTATACCCTTTTTTTGAACTTCTTTGGAGTATCTTGCCGCCGCATTTGGGGCAAACGCCGGGCATTTCGTTGACGATCGGTTTAGTGTTTTTACATTCGGGATACCCGGGGCAGGCAAGGAATTTGCCGAATCTGCCGCTTTTTATTACCATATGGCGGCCGCAGTTTTCGCATATGACGTCGGTTTCTTCTTCCGGAACCTTTATGCGCTGACCGTCAAGTGATTTTTCGGCTTTTTGCAGCAACGCGTCAAAGTCGCTGTAAAATTTCTTTATTGCATCGACCCACTGCAGGTCCCCCTCTTCAATCTTATCGAAGGAGGTTTCCATATTGGCGGTGAATTTCACATTGATTATTTTATTGAAATACTCGGTTATAAGGTCGGAGACGGTTTCGCCGAGTTGGGTAGGTTTAAGCGACTTTTTCTCGCGTTCTATATATTCCCTTGTAATAATGTTTGAAATTATCGGAACATAGGTTGAAGGGCGCCCGACGCCGTTTTCGTCCAATGTTTTTATAAGGGTCGGCTCGGTATACCGTGCCGGCGGCTGGGTGAAATGCTGTGACGGAATAAGTTTTTTAAGGTCAAGTTTGTCCCCCTCGCACAGTTTGGGGAGTTTTCCGTTTTCCTTCTCCTCCTCGTCGACGCCTTCCACGTATATTTTTGTATATCCGTCAAATTTGACCGAATACCCGCTGGCGCGGAAGATGTAATCGGCGGCGGTTATATCGACCGACACCGTATCGTGTATGCAGGCAGCCATAAGCGACGCGGTAAAGCGGTCCCATATTAATTTATACAGTTTATACTGGTCAGGCGTGAGCGCCGATTTGACCTTATCGGGGGTCAGGTCGGCGATTGTGGGGCGTATTGCCTCGTGCGCGTCCTGTGCATTGTTTTTGGTTTTAAAATACCGGGGTTTTTTAGGAAGGTACTCGCTGCCGTAAGTATTTTCTATAAATGCGGTGGCAGCCGCGCGCGCCTCCTCGGAAATGCGTAATGAATCGGTTCTCATATATGTTATAAGACCGGTTGTGCCGATGCCCGGTATTTCAACACCCTCGTACAAAGTCTGCGCGGTACTCATAGTACGTCTGCCGGTAAAGCCCAGCTTGCGCGACGCTTCCTGCTGTAATGTTGAGGTATTGAAAGGGGGTGCCGGCTGGCGTGTTTTAACGCCTTTTTTAACACGGCTTACGGTATATTCTGCGCCGCCGAGCATTTTGAGTATACTGTCGGCTTCGGCGCCTGTTTTGATCGTATCTATTTTTTTACCGTCGGCTGTTCCGTAAAGTTTAGCGACAAAGCCGCGTTTATCCTTTAACAGTTCAGCCTCCACAGTCCAGTATTCTTCCGCAACAAAATCACGGATCTCCTTTTCACGGTCGACTATCAGTTTAAGCGCAACGGATTGTACACGGCCCGCGGAAAGTCCGCGGCGCACCTTTTTCCAAAGAAACGGGCTTAATTTATAGCCTACCAACCTGTCAAGCACACGGCGCGCCTGCTGTGCATCCACCAGATTGAGGTCTATGCTGCGGGGTGACGCCATTCCGTTTTTAACGCCTGTTTTGGTTATTTCGTTAAATGTTACGCGGTTCAGGTCGGCTGTATCAAGACCCAAGATGTGCGCCAGATGCCAGGATATTGCCTCCCCTTCCCTATCCGGGTCGGTTGCGAGGTAAACGGCATCGGCTTTTTTTGCCGCGGCTTTAAGTTTTGCGATGACCTCTTTTTTATCAGCCATATTGATGTATTTTACCTTAAAATCGTTTTCTACATCTATACCGAGCGTGGACTTCGGCAGGTCGCGCACATGTCCTACCGACGCCACGACGTCATAACCTGTTCCTAAATATTTCTTTATGGTTTTGGCTTTTGCGGGTGACTCCACAATAACTAATTTTGACATATATAACTCCATTTCATATTTTCGGGCGGTGCTAAACTGTTTGTATGCGTCCGCCGCCTACCGAACTCACGTAACCGTACAGTTCCAATTCCGTAACTGCCGAGATGACATCACCCGGCGAGAGTCCGGTTTTTACAATCAAACTGTCCACATATTCGGGTTCGGTTCCCAGAAGTTCGTATATTTTTGCCGCATTTTCCGAGAACATTTCGCCGTCGGGCTGCCGTTTAACGTGTTTTTCGGCTGTTTGAGGTTTTATTACCTCCGCTAAATCACTCTCGTACGAATACTTAAATTTGGGATAATGCGGTCTTTCTTCATTGGCATACGCTTTATCAATATCTATCTTGTCCGGGAACAGCGGATAATACTGATTCAAAACATTTTTAACCGAAAGCAGCGGGCGGACACCGTCGTCAATCAATTGATTTGTTCCTTTATAGCAGTCGTTTGACGGTTCGCCCGGAATGACGAAAACATCCCTGCCTTGTTCAATTGCATGGTTTGCGGTTATAATAGCGCCGCTGCCCGTTCCGCCCTCAACAACCAGGGTGCAGACCGAAAGCGCCGACAGTATTCTGTTCCTGACGGGAAAACTGCCGCGCGACGCTGACATTTGCGGAGGGTATTCCGATATCAGGCAACCGTTTTGCGATATTTCTTTTCGCAATGCGGCGTTGACTTTAAGATAATTGTTATTTATTCCGCAGCCCAGAACCGCAACCGTTTTGCCGCCTGCCGACATTGCCCCGTAGTGCGCGTACGAATCGGCGCCTGTTGCACCGCCGCTTACCACAAGACAGCCCGCCTTTGCCAGCCGCCTTGCAAGGGAATATGCCGCGCGGCGGCCGTAAAAACTTAATTTTTTGGCGCGCGGCCCGACTATGGTAATTGCCGGTTCATCATCAATGTGCGGCAGTTCGCCCGACACAAATATCACGGTAGGCGGATTGCCGATATTATAAAGTCTTTCGGGATAACTGTCATCATTTATGTTGTAAATTTTGATGCCCGTATTCTCGCATTCTTTGATCACGTCCGCAAAATCTTCGGGACGATAATCGTTCATACGTTTTTTATGAATTGAGCGCAGACCGCACCTTTTCATTTTTTCGGGGTCGGGCGCACGGTAAAATTTTTCGGCGGTACCGTATTCGCGCAGGACCGTATGTATAAATTCGCTGCTGTAGCCGAGAACCGCCTGCAGCCAAAGCCAGTAAAGATTATCGTTCTTCATTGTTATGTCTCAGCGCCTCCCACATAAGAATCGCCGCCGCAGCCGATGCGTTAAGCGACTCGGTTCTGCCCGACATAGGGATGGTTATAAGCTCGTCGCAGACGGCTGCCGCACTGTCGGTAAGGCCGCGCGCCTCATTCCCGATAAGTATGACGCTTTTCGGGGCGAAACACACTTTTTGCGCATTATGCGCCTTATCGGATACAACGGCACCGTATAAACGCCACCCGTCCGCCGAAATGTTCCGCATTTCGGATATAAAATCGGGCGTAACGGTAACGGGCATTCTTAACAAAGAGCCCATACCGGCGCGCTGAGCCTTGGGCGAATACGGGTCGCAGCCGCTGCCCGAAACTATCAGTCCGGCAATTCCGAGAGCCTCCGCCGTTCGTGCGACGGCGCCTAAATTTGACGGGTCCTGCATATTTTCAAGCGCTATGTACACGCCGCTGCCCACCCGCTTTTCGGGGTTATGTTCGGGCATTTTGCAAACGCAAAGCACGCCCTGCGGCGAACTCGTATCGGAAATGTGCGAAAACAGTCCGTCAGGCACAACTATGCAACGCTTTGCCTGCCCGGCAATTTTGAGAATATCGTTTTGCTTTTGCGTGAGGCAACTGTCCGAAACTATTACATATTCCGCCTTAATATCGGAATTTGCAATCTCGGCACACAGGCGCAGCCCCTCGATAACAAAGAGGGACTCCTCCCGCCGCCGCTTTGCCGAATTGACAAGTTTTGCGGTCTTTTTAATAACAGCGTTATCCTTGGCTGTTATACGGTCAAACTTCATATTTTCACCGTCTTTTGACAATTGCATAGGATATACGGGCAATAGCCGTGGGGCATTTCACCCCGATTGTACAATTTGCCCATTATTTATTAACTATAACACATCCATACGGATTTTTCAAACATTTTTACTATATTTTTATAACGGCGAAAAAATACGGTTCGCGCTGCGGAAAAATCACAGTGCGAACCGACATATAAATCATTTTAAATACATATACAACTGGCATTTTATCATACCGTTGTAAAGTTTGCGGCGTTTGTCGGCGGTTACGCCGAAGAATTTTTCAAACTCCTCGTGCGGACTTATGACAAAATACTTTTTTCCGCCGCCGAGACGGAAAACGTCGCCCATTTCGGTATACAGTTTTTCGGCGCCGCGGATATCAAGCAGCCTTTCGCCGTAGGGCGGGTTGGTTATGATTTTTGCGTAGCCGTCCGGCACGGTAAAATCCTTTATATCCCTCACTTCGGCGGTTATGTATTTTTCAACGCCGGCTTTTTTTGCGTTTTGCTTTGTAAGTTCCACGGCGGCAGGGTCGTTATCATAACCGACGGCGTGAAATTCTATGTTATTAAGTATTGCGCCGACCGCACGCTCACGCTCGCGGCTCCAGTGTTCGGGTTTTAAAAAGCCGAACTTTTCGGCTGCAAAAAATTTACGCAGACCCGGCGCTTGTTTTTTCGCCATAAGCGCCGCTTCTATAAGTATGGTGCCCGAACCGCAGAACGGGTCGACCAGCTGCGTGTCGGGGAATATCCTTGCACAGTCGCACATTGCGGCGGCAAGCGTTTCCTTGATCGGGGCGTCGTTTGACCGGGCGCGGTAGCCGCGCTTATGCAATCCGGCGCCGCTTGTATCTATCATAATACTAACCTTGTTTTTCATTATCGAGAAACGAATCGCAACCTGCGGCCCGCTTTCTTCAAACCAGTCGGTTCGATAGACCGTTTTAAGGCGCTCGACAATCGCTTTTTTGATTATGGACTGGCAGTCGGGTACGCTGTGCAGAGCCGAATTGATACTCCACCCCTTTACAGGGAAAGAGTCGCGCATACCGATATAATTTTCAAAGGGTATCGCGCGAACCCCGTCAAAAAGTTCTGTAAAAGTTTCGGCATTAAACTCGGCAAGGTCGATAAGTATTCTTTCGGCAAAGCGCGAGCAGATGTTGGCGCGCGCCAGCATATATTCGTCCCCCGTGAAACAAACACGCCCGTTTTCCGCCGATACGTTTTTTGCTTCAAGCCTTTTCAGTTCATTTGAAAGTATACCCTCTACGCCGAAAAGGCAGGGCGCCGTCATTTTATATTCAGCCATTTTACACCTC
>CAVKHV010000019.1:0-26675 GCA_963656085.1 Agathobacter sp. | reverse complement strand
TCGGTGCTTTCAGGCAAAAAGAGGACTTTTACCGTAGCCAAGATAATTCGCAAATCTTCCACTAGGCTTGGCTTGGAAATGTACATCAGATCCATCTGGAGCTTGTCATAAGGGGTGGTGTTGTACTTGCCATGGACCTGAGCCAACCCTGTAAGACCCGCCTTGGCTTGAAGCCGCAGGCGAAATTCCGGCATTTCCTTTTCATATTCCTCTGCGATTTCCGGTCGTTCTGGCCGTGGTCCCACAATGGTGAGATCTCCTGCCAAAATGTTGATGAGCTGGGGCAGCTCGTCGATCCTGGTCTTTCGGATCACTCTGCCTACAGGAGTGATCCGATCATCGGCATCGCCGGTGGAGAGCCGGGGCACTCCGTCTTTCTCCGCATCCACTCGCATGGATCGAAATTTCAATACTTTGAACTTCTTCCCGTCTTTGGTGAGGCGCACCTGTTTGTAGATCACAGGGCCTCCATCCGTAGCCTTAATGGCTATAGAGGTAATGAGAAGCAAGGGAGAAAAGATGATCAGGGCACAAAGGGACAAGAGAACATCGAACACTCTTTTAATGAAAAGATACATCACCGAGGGATGATAACGTTCGGCGCGGAGCATTGGCAGATAGAACATATGCATTCGCCTTGCGCCGCTCATGATAACATCGCCGATACGTGGTATCACAAACATCCGCTTGCCATTCGCCACACAGTATTTCAAAATCACATTCCTGTCATGGCTATGGACACCGGTGAGGAACACGACCTCTGCATCATCTAGAACGGAAAGTCCGTCTATACAGGACATGGAATCCACAGTGCGGATAACTTCATATTTTCTGTCAAAACCATAGTCGTTGATAAGATCCGAGATTCCCTCCCTCTCGTCATAAACGACAACCGTTGGCTTTGCGCTGAAGGTACGAAAGTACCAAGCCTGGGCAATGAAAACCCAAGCCACCGCAACGACTTCCTGCGCGGCTATTGCAACCAAAATAGGTATCACCCTCGGAAGATGTTTTGTCAGCAACAAAACCTCTATGTACATAACCGCATCCGAAAACAGCAATGCCAGCGTTTGACTATATACCATTTCCGCTCTTCTTAATGTTGAGATCTGCAGTGCATCATATGTACATCCAAAAAAAACATACAGTAAAGCGAATAAAAACATTAGAAGAATATTTCCACGACCATTTGAATATGCGATTGCCGCATCCGGTGCATAGCACTTATTCCACAGAAATCCAAATATTATTGTCATACAGAGGACATTAATTGTCTTTACAACA
Organism: Agathobacter sp.; assembly: GCA_963656085.1. Taxonomy (GTDB): domain Bacteria; phylum Bacillota; class Clostridia; order Oscillospirales; family Acutalibacteraceae; genus CAVALG01. The sequence goes on along the minus strand of CAVKHV010000019.1, from coordinate 25,391 downwards.
AGAATCGAGACATCGTGTCTTATATTTTTATCCATCTTTCTTTTCAACTCCTTACACCCTTTTGCTTCCGCCAATAGCACTCCTGCAGGCACTGAAAACCATTCCCGTTCCTTCCGGCATATACCTGCCACACATGACACAAGCATCAAGGGCGCTATACCAAGTCGAAAAATCAGTATCGCCACTATTTTTAAAGGGCTCTTTGCCATTTAGCGAACCCATCTCAGAATCATCCGGTCTTGCGGAAAGCAGTAATTCTTTTGTTTCCTTTACTTCCCATCTTTCCATCTTCCAACCAAACTTTCTGATTTTTTGAATGTCATATTTTTTTCGCATGTTTCTTCCCCTCATAAAACCAATTTATGTTTTTTGAGAGAAGTAAGGCTTTACCCCCCCCCCGAAAAATTTGTTGGTGTTTTGTAACTTATGTTTATACAACCGTATTTTTTTAGCACGACAATCAGCCGACGATGATTACTCATCCCCGGCTAATTCAACCCCCCTATAAAATTTTGTGTGCTTATTGATTGGGTCAAAATACGCTGTCAAGAAGCCATTTTGATTGTTTCAAAGGCTGTTATCCGCCTTTTCATGCCCCGCACAAAACCTTATAGCGAAACTGAATTAGCCGCGGCAACCCTTGAAAAATGTACGTTTTTCTTGGTTGCCTCTATTATACCTCTTTCCCCCGCGATACTCATAGATCCCGACAACACATTAAAAAGTTGTGTTATCCCGTCTAAACTTGTATTCCTTAAAAATTTACCGACGCGGGTTATACGAGTGTCATTCTTACCGAAATATACTCCGGAACCTGTTTTTTCGGCACCTGCACACATTGTCATGAATTTCCATATATTATAAACTTTGCTCTTAATGTTGCAGACGAAAAAACAAAATACTACATATTCCTGTTAGATATAATAGCACAGTTAATTGATTGTTTCAAGGGGTTTCGGTGAATATGATTATTTTTTGTAACTTTTGAACAAGAATCAATGAAATTTAGGCATAAAAACTTAGCAAATGACAAAAAATTTTTCATTGGCTTATTTCCCGCGTAAGAATTAAGTACAAATAAATACAGAAAAACACGATTAACGCAAATTTGTTAATCGTGTTTCAAGACCAAGTAGCTAAAAAACCTTATTTCAAGCCGTTCCCGGATTATATTTAATCGGAACTGACTGTATTTATTTTTAAGCAAAATATCTCTTTAAAAGTCCCTCAAATGCTTTTCCGTGTCTTGCCTCATCGCGCGCCATTTCGTGCACGGTGTCGTGTATTGCGTCAAGCCCCAGTTCTTTTGCAAGTTTTGCAAGTTCGGTCTTGCCTGCGGTTGCGCCGTTTTCAGCCTCAACGCGCAGTTCGAGGTTCTTTTTGGTCGACGGAGATACAACATCACCGAGCAGTTCGGCGAATTTTGCCGCGTGCTCCGCTTCCTCGTAAGCGGCTTTTTCCCAATAAAGACCGATTTCGGGGTAGCCTTCACGGTGTGCCGCACGAGCCATTGCAAGGTACATACCTACTTCGCAGCATTCACCCTCAAAATTCGCTTTAAGCCCCTCGGTAATTCTCGGGTCAACACCTTTTGCAACCCCGACTTCGTGCTCTGCCGCCCAGCATTTATCGCCGTCTGCAAGTTTAAACTTGTCCGCCGCAGCCTTACATACGGGACATACAAATCCCTCCGGCAAATCACCCTCGTGAACATATCCGCATACCGAACATACATACTTTTTCATATTAATACCTCCGAGATTTTTTGTTTTTTATTTATTACAGACCCTGCTGTTTGCAAGGGTCGCAGTAACCGTAAAGCATTACTTCGGCAAATTTTACATCCAGTTTAAGCCTGTCAAGTTCCGATAAAAGTTCGGAATTGCCGAAAAGCTCATATTTTTTCAAATCGAATATTTTTTTGCAGCCGATACAGCAAAAATGCCAGTGCCCGTCGGTGTTGCCGTCAAAATGTTCGGCGCCGTCAGGCGACTCAAAGCCGATAATATCGCCGCTTGCCTTCAGTTCGGCAAGATTGCGGTACACCGTGCCGAGGCTGATGTTGGGTATCACGCGGCGGACATCGTCATATATCTGCGCCGCCGTCGGGTGGGTACGCACCGCCTTTACCGCCGACAAAACCGCCTCGCGCTGCTTTGAATTGCGTTTCATAACCTACCTCGTTTCTTAACAGTAACAGTAATCATTACTATTACTTAAATCATAATAACACAGCCCCCGACGTTTGTCAAGGGCTGTTTTTAATTTTTTTAAAATTTTTTCGGACATTTCGTGTCACAGATATTTTGAAATTTTGGGGCGAAGGCGGCAGAAATAGAGCGCCGCAGCCCGCGAAAGGGCAATATCGTAAATAAAAAAGGTCACGTTTCCCACGGCAAGCAGCAGCCACTTGAATTTGCCGGTCAGTTCGCCGTAATCGGGCAGCGGCAGTCCCAAAATGCTTATCATAAGATAATACGAAAGCAGTATAGCGGCGTTGAAACTTAAAAATTTCAGCAAAAAGGCGACCGCTTTGGGGGTATGTTTTTCAAGCAGCCCTTTAAGTATCGGGTAATACCCGAAGAACAGAATATAAAGAATTTTGCTTTCCGGCTCTGCCAGAACGGCTGTAAGCAGGGCGGAAACGCCGTATGACAGAAACGCCGAACCGACGCCGTACTCTATAAGCAAAACGGCGGAAAGCGCACCGGCAAACGCGGGCACGGCATATGTCAGGTACGGGAAGTATGAAATCAGCATTAAAACGGTCGACAACGCGGCAATTATGCCGCACACCGCTGCTTTTCTTGACTTTTTCATAGCGTCAGCAGCAGCGGATAAGGTCGCCGCCCATACATTCGCAGCAACAGTCGGCGCATATAAGTCCCTGGCAGACATCGCAGGGTGTGCAGCCTCCGCTGCCGTAGGGGTTTGAGTTACCGTAATACCCCCCGAAACCGCCGCCTCGGCGGTGCTGCAGGTTGTTAAGCGCCGCTGCGTATTCTTTGTTGGAAGGGTCAAGCCGACAGGCGTTGGAATACGAAGTGAAGGCTTCCTGGTACCAGCCTTTTCGGTCAAGCAGCAGTCCGTTAAGGTAATACCATTCGGCGCCCCGTGAATTTAAAGGCGTACCGTCAATCAGGGCGCGTGCATCGTCAAGACGACCGGAATTTATAAGTCGGCGAACATCGGCGTAATTGCCCGAGGCGGAACCTGCCGCGCCGTAATATGCGGAGGAAGAACTGCCTGCCGTGCCGCCGCGCCGTTCGTTCATTATGCTGTCATATGCGTCGTTTATTTCCTGCATTTTTTGTTTTGCAAGGTCGGAAAGCGGATTATCCGCATAATTATCCGGATGGTACTTGCGCGCCATCTTCCTGTAAGCGTCTTTAACCTGTTCGTCGGTCGCGCTGCGGTCGATGCCCAAAGTCACATAGGGGTCGTTCATATCAAATGCTCCTTATCCCCGCCGTCGTCTATGATTTGACGGCGAGAGTTTTTTATCCCGAGGTACAATATATTTTGCAATATTGACCGATATTTTTTTACATCAAGCAGTTCAAACGCCTTTTCGCATTCAACTTCGCATACCATAAGGTTAGGTTCAAGATATTCCTTGGCAAACGCCTTTGGCGAGGTTTCTTTTGAGGCTTTAAAAGGCTCTTTAAGCGGATTGAACCGACCTTTTTTCAGGTCGTCGGCAAAATCTTCGCCTGCGTCAAGCAGGTATATCCATTTACCGAGGCAGTAGCCCAGATGTTTGAGTATCCGTTTTTCGCCCTCCCGCTTCGCCGGTATGACAAATATTTCGGCAAGCGCGGCGGCTGAGGGTTCGGCGGCTCGGTCAATGCCTGTGCCGCTTTCCTGTGCCTGCCTTTGCCGCCGTTTGTACATTTCTATTATATCCGAAAGCTGCGGATAATTGCGGTATGCCTTTTTCGCCGCGCGTTTCAGAAACGGCAGGCTTACCCGATATGGCAGTGATTTAAAAAAGCCTTCATCTTCAATGTTATCTTCGGCTTTATATTCGCAAAGCGCAACGGTAACCGCAGCGGCGAGCCGCAGTTCGTTCCCGCCGCTTGTGCAGTAATTGCATTTTTTGAGCGGATTGCAGGTGCAGCGCTTTTTTTCGTACCCTGCCGCCTCATCATTCAGCGACATAAAAACAAGGCTTAAAAAAGTGAAATCATAACTCAGCAGCGCGCGCATAGGTGCGCCGTACTCTTTCCCGATAGTGCGGCAAAGCGCGCAGTAAACCGCTTTGTATGTGTCAAACTCCCTGAAGGTCAGTTCCGGTTTATACGCTTTAACATAGCCGAGCATAAACTCACTCCTCCTTCATCATAATACGGCATCGGCAGCACCGAATTGGTTAAGAATGTGTGAATTTTAGACGTTAGACGTTAGACTTTAGACATTAGATGTGGAGGGCGGGGGTTTTAGTAATAGACGGTGAATTGTTCTTGCTGTAGTTTTTCTTGTTTTAGACGTTAGATGAGGGTGACGGTAGTTTTCGGGCTGACGGTACGCACAGGCTCTTGCCGCCCATTCTAGACGTTAGACGTTAGACTTTAGACATTAGATGTGGAGGGCGGCAGTCTTCGTTATCTCTCCCTCCGTCACGGCTACGCCGCGCCACCTCCCCCCGTCAGGTGGAGGCAAGGGTTTGTTCGTACCGTCAGCACCCAAATTACAGCCACACTTGTCTACTGTCTACAGTCTAACGTCTAGAACGGAAGGCAAGGGCGGCTCTGCCGCCGAATAACGGACGGAAGTTTGAGGGAAGCGGGGCGGCTTTACTTATTGCTTTAAGTGTCCGTTCGGCGGCTGTTTTTACCTTTATTTGCGCCGAAAACTCCTATAATTATAACCGCGCAGCACAACAACTGCCATATGTTCACTTTTTCTTTCAGTATCACGACTCCGGCGAAGACCGAGCACACGCTTATTATGTTTGAAAAGGACGCCGACCGTACCGCGCCGATGTTTTCGGCTGCATAATTCATAAGCAAAAATGCCGCAACCGACGATGCCGCCGCCAGATACCCGACAACGGACAGGGTGAATTTAAAATTGCCGAGCGCCTGCGCCGTAAGGGTGAAAAATCTTCCCCCGTACATACAAAGCGACAGGGCGTTAAACCCTATTGCGGCTATAAAAAACATTATGTAGGTGCGTTCCGCCGCCGTGAACTCGCCGCTTAACCGGGCGCTTAACACATTAAATAATGCGGCGGTTATCACTGCGGCAATAAGCAGCACAACCCCGACTGCGGAAAATTCCGCCCTTCCGCCCGAAGAAATAATGCTTATTGCGATAACTCCGCCCACCGATATAACCGAGCAAACGGTCTGTACGGCGGTCGGGCGCGAGCCGAAGAACAGTGAATTTATCAGTATCACCGCAACCGGAACAAGGGCTATGATTACCCCTGCGATTGAGGTTGAAACACGCTTAACGCCGTATGTTTCGCAAATAAAGTACAAAAACGGCTGACACAGTCCCATTATTATGACGGGCAGCAGCCGTTTTCCTTTAATATTTATTTTTATAACGCCCAAAACGCGCAATACTATAAGTATTGCAAGCGCCGCAGTAAACCGCACCGAAACTATAACCATAGGCGGTGCGCCCGTGCCGAGCGCAACGGACAGGAACAGAAAACTGAACCCGAATATTATGTTGGCGGCGAGGGCGGCAACCGCGCCCCCGACCGAATTCCGCTTTGTCATACCGGTAAAACTCTTACGGCAGCGTCGACCGCACCCGAAAGATGCTCGGTTATTATAACATTCTTTTCAAATTTGCCGCTGTCCGCCAGTTCGGCAAGTTTCGGGTCGATAGGCATTCTGCCCAACGCCGCAATACCCAATTGGTCGCAGGTTTCTTCCAGCCTGCTCTCGCCGAAAATGTTTATGTGCTTGCCGCAATCGGGGCAGACGGCAAAACTCATATTTTCAATTGCGCCGAGGGTCCTTATCCCCATCATTGAGGCAAGGTTGTATGCCTTTTTAACTATCATCCCCACAAGTTCCTGCGGTGAAGTAACGGTAATTGCCGCGTCAACCGGGATGGACTGAAATACCGTCAGCGGAACGTCGCCCGTTCCGGGCGGCATATCTATAAGCAGGTAGTCAAGTTCGCCCCAGATTACTTCACTCCAGAATTGCTTGATAACTCCGCCGATTACCGGACCGCGCCACGCAACGGGCATTTCCGGGTCCTCAAGCAGCAGGTTTACCGACATAATTTTTATTCCGCCTGCCGTAATTTCGGGGAAAATACCGTCCTCATTCCCCTTTGCGCGGCTGTTTATGCCGAACATTTTAGGGATTGACGGACCTGTTATATCCCCGTCCAATATGCCGACGTTGTACCCTTTCCGCGAAAGCAGCACGGCGAGCGAAGCGGTTATCATTGACTTGCCTACGCCGCCCTTTCCGCTCATTACCGCTATTACGCGCTTGATGTTGCTGCCCTTTCCGAGCGGTTCTTTCTGCGGCGCGGCGTTTTCCGAATGTGCCGACGCGCAGTGCGAGCAATCGCCCGAACAGGTTGTGTTTTCGCATTCTCTTTCTTCTGACATTTTGCATTATCTCCGTTCGATTGATATTGTTTTACTTTTGTTTTGACGTTTTGCAGACATTAGAGGTTAGATGTGGTGGGGGTAGTTTTGATAATGGACAGTAAATGCTTCTTGCAATTAGCTTTTTCTCTCCCTCCGTCTTTGCCTGCGGCAAAGACACCTCCCCCGTCAGGTGGAGGCAAGTGGTAAGTGCGTACCGTCAGCCCGCAAGCTGCCATTCACCACATCTAATGTCTAAAGTCTACAGTCTAACGTCTAATTCCTATGCACATTTTTTGCGGCATCTTTTTGAATTACATCGTGCGCGCCGCCCTCAACAATGCTGGTTGAAGAAACAAGCGTAAGTTTCGCTTTTTTCTGAAGTTCGGGTATTGTAAGCGCGCCGCAGTTGCACATTGTCGATTTAACTTTACTGAGTGACAGGCGGACGTTATCCTTTAAATATCCGGCGTACGGAACATACGAGTCAACGCCCTCTTCAAACGAGAGTTTGCTCGCCCCGCCGAGGTCATACCTCTGCCAGTTTCTTGCGCGGTTTGAGCCCTCGCCCCAGTACTCTTTAACAAAATTCCCGTTTATGCTGAATTTAGCCGTGGGACTTTCTTCAAATCTTGCAAAATATCTGCCGAGCATAAGGAAGTCGGCGCCCATTGCAAGCGCCAGCGTCATATGATAATCGTGGACTATTCCGCCGTCCGAGCAGACGGGAACGTAAATTCCCGTTTCTTCAAAATATTTGTCCCTTTCGGCGCAAACCTCTATAAGTGCGGTCGCCTGTCCGCGCCCGATACCCTTTGTTTCACGGGTTATGCAGATCGAGCCGCCGCCGATACCGACCTTTACAAAATCGGCGCCGCTTTCGGCAAGGAAACGGAAACCGTCCGCGTCAACCACATTGCCTGCGCCTACCTTTACGCTGTCGCCGTAGTGCTCGCGTATCCAGTCAATTGTCATTTTCTGCCACTCCGAAAACCCCTCGGAGGAGTCAATGCACAGTACATCGGCGCCTGCCTCAACCAGCGCCGGTACACGCTCGGCATAGTCGCGCGTGTTTATGCCCGCGCCCACAACATAGCGCTTGTCTTTATCGAGCAGCTCATTGGGGTTTTCCTTGTGCTGTTCATAGTCTTTGCGGAAAACAAAGTAGCACAGCCTGCCGTTTTCGTCAATTATCGGTAAAGAGTTAAGTTTATTATCCCAAATAATGTCATTTGCCTCTTTAAGCGTTGTGCCGAGTTTTGCGCAAACAAGTTTGTCAAACGGCGTCATAAAATCGGCAACCTTTATATCGGGCGACATACGGCTTACGCGGTAATCTCTGCCCGTTACAATGCCCACAAGTTTACCTTCCGCCGTGCCGTCATCGGTTACGGCAACGGTAGAGTGCCCCGTTTCTTCCTTTAAAGTAAGGACATCGGCAAGGGTTGCTTCGGGGCTTATGTTGGAATCGCTTACGACAAATCCCGCTTTAAAATTCTTTGCGCGGGCAACCATGGCAGCCTCCTGCTCAACCGTTTGTGCGCCGTATATAAAAGAAATGCCGCCCTCTTTCGCAAGTGCAACGGCAAGGCGATCGCCCGAAACCGACTGCATTATTGCAGAAACAAGCGGAATGTTCATAGTCAGGGACGGTTCTTCACCCTTTTTGAATTTTACAACCGGAGTTTTAAGGCTTACATTGGCAGGAATACAATCCTTTGATGAATAGCCGGGAATGAGTAGATACTCGTTAAAAGTGCGTGCCGGTTCGGTAATATATTTTGCCATTTTGCAATTCCCCCAATATAATATTTTTAAAATTATACATCATAAACCCACGTCGGTCAATATTATTTGCAAATTTTTTGCCCGAAATTTGTGCGCCCGAGCGACGTCGGCGGGAATAAAAACCGGGCACCCCGCCCGAAAACGGAGTGCCCGTGAAAATTACGGCTGAATATCAGTCAAAGAATTTTTTGTGTATTGACTCAACGGCGCGCTTGCCGTCCTTAATATCTATCAGTACCGAAATTTTAATCTCGCTTGTTGCGATAACCTGAATATTTATGCCGGAATCATACAGTGCCTCAAACATCTTGGTAGCAACGCCGGGGTGGGATTCCATTCCCGCGCCGACTATCGAAACCTTTGTAACATCCTCGTCGTAGAAAAAGTTTTCAAACGGTGTCAGTTCGTGCAGCTCGTTTATGGCGGCAACCGCTTCGTTCAACTGGTCGCGCGAGGCGGTAAAAGTCATATCTTTGGTGTTGTTCCTGCCGACCGACTGAACAATAAGGTCAACATTCACATTGCGCTTTGAAAGTTGATTTAAAACCTTAAAGGCAATTCCCGGACTGTCGTTAAGCCCGACTATGCAGAATTTAATTATATCGTCGTCCTTTGCAACGCCCCTGATAAGCATTTTTTCCATATTTGCAACCTCCTTAACTATAGTGCCCGACGCCCTTTCAAGGCTCGAAAGCACCTCAAGTTCAACGTTATATTTTTTAGCCATCTCAACCGAGCGGTTATTAAGCACCTGCGCGCCGAGAGTGGCAAGTTCCAGCATCTCGTCATAGGTTATCTCGCTCATCTTCCGCGCCGTGGGAACTATGCGCGGATCGGTCGTAAACACGCCCGAAACATCGGTGTATATCTGGCAGATGTCGGCGCGCATAGCCGCCGCAATCGCAACCGCGCTGGTGTCCGAGCCGCCTCTGCCGAGGGTGGTTAAATCGCCGTAACGGTCAACCCCCTGAAATCCCGCGACGATCACGATGCGGTTTTTTTCAATCTCGCCCGATATGCGCTCGGTGTCCACGCGTTTTATCCGTGCACGGGTGTGATTGGCGTCGGTGTTGAATCCCGCCTGCCACCCAAGCAGCGAAACGGCGGGGTAGCCCAACTTTTCAATCGCCATTGCAAGCAGCGCAACCGATATCTGCTCGCCTGCCGCAAGCAGCATATCCATCTCGCGTCCCGAACGCTTTTCGGGGTCGATCTCCTTCGCCTTGTCAATAAGGTCGTCGGTCGTGTCGCCCTGCGCCGAAACAACAACTATAACGTTGTTGCCCTTTTTGTAATCTTCAATAATTATATTTGCAACGTTAAACACGCGCTCGGCGTCGGCAACCGAAGAACCGCCGAATTTTTTAACAATTAAACTCATACTCAAAGCCTCCGCAAATATTTTCAGTCAAGCACCCGAATACGGGTTTTCAACAGGCAGTTTTTAAACTGTTCGGTCTTGCTGCAAATCGCTTTCTCGGTGTCAGCCGCCGTGATGAACGCTAATTCGTTCTGCGGTCTGTTTTGGCGTTTAAGAAATTGCGCCCCCGGGAAAAGGGCAAGTATTTCGTCTTCGGCGGCAGCCGCGTTTGCAGTCCCTACCATAATATAATATGCCGAAACCTCGCTGTTCGGGTCGGCAACATCGTCTTCGCTGCCGTCCTGCCAGGAAATATATTTGCGTTTTTCAAGGTGTTTTGCACAGTCGGCTATATCGGCGCAAACGGCGCTTGCCGTCGGCATTTTGCCGGCTCCGGCACCGTAGAACATAACGTCGCCCGTTGCGTCGCCGTTTACCGTAATGGCGTTAAACACGCCGCCCGCGCAGGCAAGCGGATCGCTCTTTTTAATAAGCGCCGGACTTACCCCTATCGCAACCTTACCGTCGGCATTCTTTTCGGCGCGCCCGATAAGTTTTATAACGCAGCCGAAGTCCGCCGCATACGCCACGTCGTCAAGCGTGATGTTTCTGATGCCTTCGGTCTTTACAAACTGCGGATAAATATGTTTGCCGTACGCCAGCGTAGCAAGTATGCATATTTTGCGGCAGGCGTCCTTGCCGTCGATGTCGGCGGACGGGTCACGCTCGGCATACCCGAGGCGCTGCGCCTCTGCAAGCGCGGTTTCAAGCGAAACGTGCTTTTCAATCATTTCGGTCAGTATATAATTGCTCGTACCGTTTAAAATTCCGCGAATCTTAACAATATCGTTCGCGCAAAGGCACTGCATAAGCGGCCGCAGAATGGGTATTCCGCCCCCGACGCTCGCCTCAAACATAAAGTTCGCATTGGCTTTTTCGGCTATTGCGATAAGTTCCGCACCGCGCGCCGCAACAAGTTCTTTGTTGGAGGTTACAACGCTTTTTCCCGCCTCAAGGCAGGCGCGCGCAAAACTGTATGCAGGCTCAACGCCGCCCATCATTTCGGCAACTATTTTGATTGTCGGGTCGTTTAAAATAACATTAAAATCTTTAGTGAATTTATCGGCATAAGGCAGGTCGGGGAATTCCCTTAAATCCAAAATGTATTTAAGATTTAACTCATCTCCCACAGCCTTCTTAAGCAGTTCTTTTTTGTTTATAAGTATTTCCGCAGCGCCCGAACCCACAACGCCGTGACCTAATATTGCAACATTTATCATTGGTTTCACTCCCGTTTTATCTTTCAAGTATTCGTCTGACATCAACTATCCCGTTTTCTTCCGCAAGCGAGGCAAGAACAACGCTGACATCTGCGCTCAGAGCGTCGGTTTTAAAGGACACGGTTACAAGCGCCGTCCCCATAGAGGGTATATTCTGATTAACCGTCAGAATGTTCGCACCGTATCTGTGAAGCCCCGATAGCAGCCGCGAGAGCACGCCCGGCTTGTCCGTCAGCGTCGCCTGTATGGTCGCTATTGCCTGCGTCCCGTCGGACGATTGCCGAAATACCGAGTCGCGGTATTTGTAAAAAGCGCTGCGCGATATGCCGGCGGCAGCCGCCGCTTCGCTTGTGCTTTTTACCTTGCCGGCGGACAATAACTCTTTCGCCTTTAGCACTTTTTTGAATACGTCGGGCAATGCGTCCGCTTTTACAATGTAAAAATTATCGTCCACTTTGTCCGCCCTCCAAACACAGTTGTTTTTGTACAAAGAGCAATATACCACATCTTCCCCCGATTTTCAAGGGCAATCCGCCTTTTTTTCCGTTATTCACAAATATTTTTGCAGGAGTGAAAATATTTTGTAACTATTGTAAAGACCGGCACGGCAGTGTCAACCCCGCCTTCCTCTGACTGCCGCAAGCCTTTCAGCGGTTTACCGCCCTTGCCGCCCGTTCTGGATGTTAGACGTTAGACTGTAGACATTAGATGTGGGTGGCTGCAGTTTGAGCGCTGACGGTAAGTTGCCATTCACCACATCTAATGTCTACAGTCTGAGCAAGGTATAAACCTTGCATTTATAATTCGTGCCGTAGGCACACCTAACTTATTACCTATTACTTCTTCACTTTTACTTCCCAAAAATCCCGTATCAAACTTTATTTGAAGTAAGAGTGAAGAGGTAAGAAGTAAAAAGTAAAATCCCGTCCACTAAAGTGAACGGGATTTTGGTGACCCGGACGGGAATCGAACCCGTGTTACCGCCGTGAAAGGGCGGTGTCTTAACCGCTTGACCACCGGGCCATATTGGTAGCGGTAGTGGGACTTGAACCTACGACACTTCGGGTATGAACCGAATGCTCTAGCCAGCTGAGCTATACCGCCAAATTTAGGATTTTCGGCTGCCTGCAAAGTCAAGCAGCGTTGTTATTATAATATATTATTACCCGTTTGTCAACAACTTTTTTATTGTTTTAAAAACTATTTTGAAAAAATTTGATTCGGTGCTCGGGGTTTGCCGAATGCGGCGGTGTGTCTGCTGAACGGGGTTATATAACACGCAAAAAAGAGCGGCGGCAAAAAGCCGCCGCCCACAACTGCCGCAATCCTGTGGCAGTTTCAAATTTTAATCGGTTACGATTAGCCGTTGATAGCAGTAACAACGCCCGAACCAACTGTACGGCCGCCTTCACGGATAGCGAAACGGAGACCTTCTTCGATAGCGATAGGAGTGATAAGTTCAACATCCATTTCTACGTTATCGCCGGGCATGCACATTTCGGTTCCTTCCGGAAGATGGATAACGCCGGTAACGTCGGTTGTTCTGAAATAGAACTGAGGACGATAGTTGTTAAAGAACGGTGTATGACGTCCGCCTTCATCTTTGGTAAGGATATAAACCTGACCGTGGAATTTTGTGTGCGGATTTATTGAGCCGGGTTTGCAAAGAACCTGTCCGCGCTCGATATCCGTTCTCTGGATACCACGGAGAAGAGCACCGATGTTATCGCCTGCCTCAGCGTAGTCAAGAATCTTACGGAACATTTCGATACCGGTAACAACAGTTTTGTTGGTTTCTTTGATACCGACGATTTCAACTTCTTCACCTGTTTTGAGCTGTCCGCGCTCAACTCTACCTGTAGCAACGGTACCGCGGCCTGTGATGGTGAATACATCTTCAACAGGCATAAGGAACGGCTGGTCAGCCTTACGGTCCGGTGTCGGGATATAATCGTCAACAGCGTCCATAAGTTCTTTGATGGGTTCGTAAGCGGCATCGCTCGGATCGTTCGGAGCTTCGAGAGCTTTCAAAGCAGAACCTTTGATGATAGGAGTATCATCGCCGGGGAAGTCATACTTATCAAGAGTCTCACGGATTTCCATTTCAACGAGTTCGAGAAGTTCCGGATCGTCAACCTGGTCAACCTTGTTCATGAATACAACGATGTAGGGAACGCCAACCTGACGAGCAAGAAGAAGGTGTTCTTTGGTCTGAGCCATAGGACCGTCGGTTGCAGCGATAACGAGGATAGCGCCGTCCATCTGAGCAGCACCGGTGATCATGTTTTTAACATAGTCAGCGTGTCCGGGGCAGTCAACGTGAGCGTAGTGACGTTTGTCGGTTTCGTACTCAACGTGAGCTGTGTTGATTGTGATACCGCGTTCTCTTTCTTCGGGGGCTTTATCGATATTTGCATAATCTTCGAACTGAGCCTGTCCTTTAAGAGAAAGATATTTTGTGATAGCGGCGGTCAAAGTGGTTTTACCATGGTCAACGTGACCGATGGTACCAATGTTTACATGGGGTTTGGTTCTTTCAAATTTTGCCTTTGCCATTGGAATTTCCTCCTTAAATTTTCATTGATTTTAAGCAGTACGCTTATTAATACTTAGTTTAACAAATTTTCTTCGCTAATGCAAGAGATATTTGTCAATTTATTTGGTTCTTGAAGAAATAATTTTCTCTGCGATTGACTTCGGAACCTCTTTATAGCCGTCCGGTTCCATAACATACTGGCCGCGGCCCTGTGTTTTGGAACGGAGGTCGGTAGCGTAGCCGAACATATCGCCGAGCGGAACTCTTGCGTTAATCTGTTTAACGCCGCCGTTCCTGTCTTCAAAGCCCTGTATCTCGCCGCGGCGAGAGTTAAGGTCGCCGATAACGTCGCCCATATATTCTTCGGGGACGATAACGGTAACTTTCATAATAGGTTCAAGCAGCACCGGATCTGCCTTTCTGGCAGCCTCTTTAAATGCCATTGAACCGGCAATTTTAAATGCCATTTCGGACGAGTCAACCTCGTGATACGAACCGTCGTAAAGAGTTACCTTAACGTCAACAACCGGGTAACCTGCAAGAACGCCGCTCTTGAGTGCGCTCTGGATACCGGCGTCAACCGGGCCGATAAACTCTTTCGGGATAGAACCGCCGGTAACGGCGTTGATAAATTCGTAACCCTTACCTGTTTCGTTAGGTTCAAGAATGATTTTAACGTGACCGTACTGACCGGAACCGCCCGACTGTCTTTTATATTTGGTTTCGTGGTCGACCTTCTTGCGGATACTTTCTTTATAAGCAACCTGCGGAGCGCCGACGTTAGCCTCAACCTTAAATTCACGGAGAAGACGGTCAACAATTATCTCAAGGTGGAGTTCGCCCATACCCGCGATAATGGTCTGGCCTGTTTCTTCATCGGTATAGCACTTAAAGGTCGGGTCTTCTTCGGCAAGTTTGGCAAGGCCTATGCCGAGTTTTTCCTGACCGGCTTTGGTTTTCGGTTCGATAGCGACACGGATAACGGGTTCGGGGAAGTGCATAGATTCAAGTATGATCGGATGCTCGGGGTCGCAGAGGGTGTCGCCCGTGGTGGTATTTTTAAGACCGACGGCGGCGGCGATATCACCTGCGTAGCAGGTTTCGATATCTTCCCTGTGGTTTGCGTGCATCTGAAGAATACGGCCTATTCTTTCCCTGTTATCCTTAACCGAGTTATAAACGTTTGAGCCTGCGTCAACCTTACCGGAATATACGCGGAAGAAGCATATCTTACCTACATACGGGTCGGTTGCGATTTTAAACGCAAGGGCAGCAAACGGCTCGGTATCCGAAGAATGACGGAACTCCTCTTCCTCTGTATCGGGGTTTACGCCCTTGATTGAAGGAATATCGGTAGGAGCCGGCATAAAGTCAACAATAGCGTCAAGCAGCGGCTGAACACCCTTATTGCGGTAAGAAGTACCGCAGGTGATCGGAACCATATCGTTAGCTATTGTAGCCTTGCGGATAACCTTTTTGATTTGTTCGACCGAGGGTTCTTCGCCTTCAAAATACTTCTCCATAAGTTCATCGTCCTGTTCAACGACAGCTTCGATGAGTTCGGTTCTGTATTTTTCGGCAAGTTCCTTCATATCGTCCGGAATCGGCTCGCGCCTTACGTCTTTACCGAGGTCGTCATAATAAATCTCGGCGTCGTTATTAATAAGGTCGACAATACCTTTAAAGGTATCTTCGGAACCGATGGGAAGCTGGATCGGGACTGCGTTGCAGTTGAAACGATCCTTGATCATATTTAAAACATTATAGAAATCAGCACCCATTATATCCATTTTATTTACATAGATCATTCGGGGTACATGATATTCGTCAGCCTGTCTCCAAACGGTTTCAGACTGGGGTTCAACACCGCCCTTAGCGCAAAGAACGGTAACCGAACCGTCCAGCACGCGGAGTGAACGCTGAACTTCAACAGTAAAGTCAACGTGTCCGGGAGTGTCGATAATATTGATACGATGGTCTTTCCAGAAGCAGGTGGTAGCGGCGGAGGTAATTGTTATACCTCTTTCTTTCTCCTGTTCCATCCAGTCCATAGTTGACGCACCGTCATGCGTTTCGCCCATCTTACGGTTGATACCCGTGTAGAAAAGGATACGCTCGGTCGTGGTGGTTTTACCTGCGTCAATATGTGCCATGATACCAATATTTCTTGTCATTTCAAGAGATACTTTTCTTGGCATACTATCCTCCATCGTGACCGCTTACGCGGCACATTTCAAAGTCTGTGATTTACCAACCGTAATGTGCGAAGGCCTTATTAGCCTCAGCCATTTTATGGGTATCCTCACGCTTTTTAACGGCGTTGCCCATACCGTTCGTAGCGTCGATAATCTCGTTAGCGAGTCTTTCTCTCATCGTTCTTTCCGAACGGGTACGGCTGTAAGCCGTGAGCCAGCGGAGACCCAAAGTTTGCTTTCTTTCGGCACGTACTTCAAACGGAACCTGGTAGGTTGCACCGCCCTTACGGACAGCCTTAACCTCAAGCTGCGGCATTACATTTTCCATAGCCTGTTCAAAAACCTCAAGCGGGTTTTTGCCGGTTTTTTCGGAAATAATGTCAAACGCACCGTAAACAATTTTCTGTGCTACACCCTTTTTACCGTCAAGCATAATGTTGTTGATAAGGCGTGTAACGGTTTTGGAATTATAAAGCGGATCGGGTAAAACATCGCGTTTTGCGACAAAACCTCTTCTCGGCACTTGCATTCCCTCCTTCATAATAATGATATCATAGGTACTCGAGCGACAAATCCCGTCAGCACCAAGCGAGGCTGTATACCCGCCGCGACCCGCAGGTCACGGATTGAATATATATAAAACATCGCTTGATCTTATGCGATATAGAATTCGTCAAAAGCTATTATTTTGCGCCGGCTTTCGGACGCTTTGCACCGTACTTGGAACGGGATTGCATTCTCTTTGCAACGCCCTGTGCATCAAGGGTTCCTCTTACGATGTGGTAACGCACACCGGGGAGATCCTTAACACGGCCGCCACGGATAAGAACGACGCTATGCTCTTGAAGATTGTGACCTATACCGGGAATATAAGCCGAAACTTCTATTCCGTTTGACAAACGTACACGGGCAATCTTACGGAGAGCGGAGTTAGGCTTCTTGGGAGTTGAAGTCTTAACTGCGGTACAAACGCCGCGCTTCTGCGGAGAATCGTTATCGGTCATTTTGCGTTTCATAGAGTTATAACCCTTTAAAAGCGCAGGAGCCTTGGCTTTTTTACCGATTGTTTCCCTTCCTGAACGTACCAACTGGTTAAACGTAGGCATACAGCACCTCCTCACATAAATTATCTGCGGCGGGATGTGATTTTTTCGCACATAACCGCACACTATATTATAATAGCACCAAAACCCCCGTTTTGTCAAGAGTTTTGGTGCTAAAATTCTAAAAAATCGAACCTGTTTGCCGCGGCGGGCGTTCGGAGGGGATGAATTAAAGGTTATCCGAGATAAAATCCGGGTTATTCATTTCACCCTCAACAATTATATCGTCGCCGTCGGAGTCGTCACCGGAAAGGATATCGTCGAGCATAATATCGGTTTCCTCATCCTCGGTTATAACGTCCTCCTCAAGGTCGCTGAGGTCGTCGGTAGCGGTGCAGATACCGGTTCCGGCAGGCACAAGTTTACCGATGATAACATTTTCTTTAAGACCGAACAGCGGGTCGACCTTACCTTTGATTGCGGCGTCGGTCAGGACTCTGGTAGTTTCCTGGAAAGAAGCAGCCGAGAGGAATGACTCGGTAGCCAGCGAAGCCTTAGTGATACCGAGCAGGGTGGGTTCGGTTTCGGCGTAGTGCAAGCCTTCCTCGCCGTTTTCGATACGTGCGCGGACGGCGTCATTAGCCTTCCAGACATCCTCTTTATCATAGATAGCGTTATCTATAAGGTTTGTGCTGCCGCCGTCTTTGATGCGGAGTTTATGCATCATCTGGCGGACAATAACCTCGATATGCTTATCGTTGATATCAACGCCCTGCAGGCGGTAAACGCTTTGAACCTCTTTGATAATATATCTTTCGACGGCGTCGGGGCCGTTGACGGCAAGGATATCGCCGGGGCAGACTGCGCCTTCGGTGATCTGTTCGCCGGCGGTGATATTATCGCCCTCTGCTACCGTAATTCTGTAACCGTAAGGAATCACGTACTTGCGTTCGTCCGCATTTTCGGAATCGGTTATTACGACAACGCGGTTCTTCTTTTCCTCGGTTATTGAAACGGCACCGGAGATTTCGGCGATTATACCGCTTCTTTTGGGTCTGCGTGCTTCAAACAGTTCTTCGACACGGGGAAGACCCTGAGTAATATCTTCGGCTGAGGCGATACCGCCCGTATGGAAAGTACGCATTGTAAGCTGTGTACCGGGTTCGCCGATAGACTGTGCGGCGATGATACCGACAGCCTCGCCCTTGGTTACGGGGCGTGCGGTTGCAAGGTTCATACCGTAACATTTTTTGCAGACGCCGTGGTGCGTATGGCAGGAGAGGATAGAGCGTATTTCTATTTCTTCAACACCTGCGTCAACAATCTTTTTAGCGTCCTCGTTTGTCATCATATGGTTACAGTCAACAACGACTTCGCCTGTTTTTTCGTCAATAAAGTCGTGCAGCAGGAAGCGCCCTACAAGACGTTCTTCCAGCGGTTCGATCACCTGGTTACCCTCTTTGATCGCGTAGACTTTAAGACCTTCCTCGGTTCCGCAGTCATCCTCACGGATTATGACATCCTGTGCAACGTCGACCAAACGGCGGGTAAGGTAACCCGAGTCGGCTGTACGGAGAGCGGTATCGGCAAGTCCTTTACGCGCGCCGCGCGAAGAAATAAAGTATTCCAAAACATTAAGTCCTTCACGGTAGTTGGCACGGATAGGAACTTCGATGACCTTACCGGCGGTATTTGAAATAAGTCCGCGCATACCTGCAAGCTGTCTTATCTGGCTCATGGAACCACGCGCGCCGGAATCCGCCATCATAAATATCGGGTTGAATTCGTCAAGGTTATCCTTCAGCGCGTCACCGATATCATTGGTAGCCTGGTTCCAGATCTTGACGACCTGACCGAGCCTTTCATCGTTGCTCATAAAGCCGCGCCTGTAGTCGCGGGTGACTTTATCGATCTTCTTTTCCGCCTGACTTATAAGTTCAGCCTTTATGGGCGGTATAACGGCGTCGGCAACTGCGACGGTGATTGCGCCCTTGGTTGAATATTTATAGCCTGTTGACTTGATATTATCAAGCACGACGGCGGTTTCGGAAGTTCCGTGTTTTTCGATGCAGGCGTCGATTATTTTACCGAGCTGCTTTTTGCCGACTTTATACTGAATGATATCGTCAAGCGAATTAACCTGTTTTGCGGACGGGTCTTTAAGGCTGAAAGAAATTTCAAACTTAAATTCATTGCCGGGAACGCTTCTGTCGACAAAGCCGAGGTCCTGCGGAATGGATTTGTTGAATATTATAACGCCGACGGTACACCAAACGAGTTCCGAAACGCCGCCGCGGGTAACGCGGACGCGGATAGGCGCGTGGAGTCCGACAAGACCGTCATTATAAGCCATAATAGCTTCGTCAACATCGCGGAAGACGTGGTTTGTGCCTTTTTCGCTTGTTTGGACGATAGTAAGGTAATAGGAACCGAGAACCATATCCTGCGTAGGAACGGTGACCGGTTTACCGTCTGACGGTTTAAGCAGGTTATTGGCTGCGAGCATAAGGAAACGAGCCTCAGCCTGTGCTTCAGCCGACAGGGGAACGTGAACCGCCATCTGGTCGCCGTCAAAGTCGGCGTTGAATGCGGTACAGGTCAGGGGGTGGAGTTTTATTGCGCGGCCTTCGACCATTACCGGCTCAAACGCCTGTATACCGAGGCGGTGAAGCGTCGGTGCGCGGTTAAGGAACACGGGGTGATCCTTAATGACTATTTCGAGCGCGTCCCACACGGCACTGTCGGCACGTTCGACCATTTTTCTGGCTTTTTTGATATTTTTAACTGCGCCTGTTTCAACCAGACGTTTCATAACGAAGGGTTTGAACAGTTCAAGAGCCATTTCTTTCGGCAATCCGCACTGATACATTTTCAGTTCCGGACCTACGACGATAACCGAACGACCCGAATAGTCGACACGTTTACCGAGCAGGTTCTGACGGAAACGCCCCTGTTTACCTTTAAGCATATCGGACAGGGATTTAAGGGCGCGGTTATTGGGTCCGGTTACGGGTTTACCGCGTCTGCCGTTATCAATGAGTGCGTCAACCGCTTCCTGCAGCATTCTTTTCTCGTTACGGACGATGATATCCGGCGCATCAAGTTCAAGAAGTCTTTTAAGGCGGTTATTGCGGTTGATAACGCGGCGATAGAGGTCGTTCAGATCGCTGGTTGCGAAACGGCCGCCGTCAAGCTGAACCATAGGACGGAGATCGGGCGGAATTACCGGGAGAACGTCCAGTATCATCCATTCGGGGCGGTTGCCCGAAAGGCGGAACGCCTCCATAACCTCAAGGCGTTTAAGGAGTCTTGTGCGTTTTTGACCCGTTGCTTCTTCAAGCTCTTCTTTAAGGTCGGCACATTCTTTTTCAAGGTCGATCTCGCAGAGGAGTTTTTTGATAGCCTCTGCGCCCATACCGGCGTCAAAATCGTCCTCATATTTTTCGCGCATATCGTTATATTCCGCTTCCGAAAGGAGTTGTTTCTTTAGAAGCGGAGTATCGCCCGGGTCGGTTACTATATATTTTGAAAAATAGAGCACCTGTTCAAGGACGCGGGGTGTAACGTCAAGGACAAGACCCATTCTTGAAGGGATGGTCTTGTAGTACCAGATATGCGAAACGGGGGCTGCGAGTTCGATAGAGCCCATACGCTCGCGGCGAACCTTGGAACTTGTGACTTCAACGCCGCATTTATCGCATATTTTGCCTTTATAGCGAATTCTTTTATACTTACCGCAGTGACATTCCCAGTCCTTTTGGGGACCGAAAACGCGCTCGCAGAAAAGGCCGTCCCGTTCCGGTTTAAGGGTACGGTAGTTAATGGTTTCGGGTTTTTTAACCTCACCGTGCGACCAACTTCTGATCTGTTCGGGAGACGCAAGACCTATTTTAATTGATTCAAATTCGATATGTTCCATTGATCAATGTCTCCTTTCTCACATTTCGTCGCTGTCATCGGTAAATTCCATATCGGAATCATACGAGTCGGCATCGTCATCGGTGAATTCCGCGTCGGAATCGTCCGAATAAGCATCGTCGTCGGTTATATCGTTACCTTCGTCATCCTGCAAGCCGTAACCCGAAAGATCGTCGGCAACCACATCTTCTTTTAAGGTTTCATCTTCGGATTCGGGGGCTCTTTCACGGTGCGGGGAGAGTCCGTACTCCTCATCCTCAAATTCCTGTTTAAGGTCTATCTCTTCGCCGTTACGGTCAAGCACTTTAATATCAAGGCCGAGCGACTGAAGTTCTTTAATAAGAACCTTAAAGGATTCGGGCACGCCGGGCTGCGGAACGTTTTTGCCTTTAACGATAGCCTCATAGGTTTTAACACGGCCGACAACGTCATCCGACTTGACGGTGAGTATTTCCTGCAAGGTATAGGCGGCGCCGTACGCTTCAAGCGCCCAGACTTCCATTTCACCGAAACGCTGACCGCCGAACTGAGCTTTACCGCCGAGCGGCTGCTGAGTAACGAGCGAATACGGTCCGGTTGAACGGGCGTGGATCTTATCGTCAACAAGGTGATGCAGTTTAAGGTAGTACATATAACCTACGGTAACGGGGTTATCGAAGGGTTCGCCGGTACGTCCGTCATAGAGCTGAGTTTTACCGTCAACAACCTTAAGGACGCCCTGCTCTGTAAGTTCTTTAAGTTTTTCGATATCGCTGCGTGTTTCGTCCGATATGCGCTCAAGAACGGGTTTTCCCGTTTCGGGGTCGGGGCGCGACGTAACGAAAGTTTTACCCTCAAGCGGTTCAAGGAACTCGCGGTTTTCGGGGTTATATTTAATATCGCGGCAGATGCCCGCCGAAATAAACGCATCGTAGATATCTTTTTCGTGCGCACCGTCAAATACCGGGGTGCAGACCTTCCAGCCGAGAGCCTTAGCGGCGTAGCCGAGGTGAACCTCCAGCACCTGACCGATGTTCATACGTGAAGGAACGCCGAGGGGGTTAAGCACGATATCAAGCGGCGTACCGTCCTCAAGGAACGGCATATCCTCGCTTGGGAGTATTCTTGAAACAACGCCCTTATTACCGTGGCGGCCCGCCATCTTATCGCCGACCGAAATCTTACGTTTCTGTGCGATATAGCAGCGCACAACAAGGTTTACGCCGGGGTTGAGTTCGGAAGAATTGGTACGGTCAAACACCTTAACGTCAATAACCGTGCCGTACTCTCCGTGCGGAACACGCAGGGAAGTATCCCTGACTTCGCGTGCTTTTTCGCCGAATATGGCGCGCAGGAGTCTTTCCTCTGCCGTCAGTTCGGTTTCGCCTTTAGGGGTTACTTTACCGACAAGGATATCGCCCGTGCGAACCTCGGCACCGATGCGGATAATACCTCTTTCGTCAAGGTTTTTAAGCGCGTCGTCGCCGACATTGGGGATATCTCTTGTAATTTCTTCCGGTCCCAACTTGGTATCGCGGGATTCTGTTTCATATTCCTCGATATGGATAGAGGTATAAACGTCCTCGCGGACAAGGCGCTGGTTGATAAGGACGGCGTCCTCATAGTTATAGCCTTCCCAGGTCATAAATCCGATAAGGGCATTTTTACCGAGCGAAACTTCGCCGTTGCAGGTGGCGGGACCGTCGGCAATTACTTCGCCTTCTTTCACGGTCTGACCTACATCGACAATGGGTTTCTGATTTATACAGGTAGTATGGTTCGAACGGAGGAATTTGATAAGTTCATACTCATCAATTTCGCCGTTTTCGGCTTTGATTTTAATTTTTGAGGCGCTTGCGGCAACGACCTTACCGGCGCGTTTTGCGAGCACGACAACGCCCGAATCGACAGCGGCTTTGTATTCCATACCCGTGCCGACTATCGGGTTCTCGGTTTTAAGCAGGGGAACCGCCTGCTTCTGCATGTTGGAACCCATCAGCGCACGGTTGGTATCGTCGTTTTCAAGGAACGGTATCATAGCCGTGGCGACCGAAACGACCATTTTAGGCGAAACGTCCATAAGGTCGGCTTTTTCGGCTTCGATTTCAAGGAACTCGTCACGGTAACGCGCGTTTACCTTCGAGCGGACGAAATGGCCTTTTTCGTCAAGCGGTTCATTCGCCTGAGCGATGACATACTCGTCCTCTTTATCCGCCGAAAGGTACACGACTTCGTCAAGCACTTTGCCGGTTTTCTTATTTATTTTACGGTAAGGCGCCTCGATAAATCCGTACTCGTTAATCTTCGCAAACGTGGCAAGGTAGGAAATAAGTCCGATATTGGGGCCTTCCGGGGTTTCTATCGGGCACATACGTCCGTAATGGGTATAGTGAACGTCGCGGACCTCAAATCCGGCACGGTCACGCGACAGACCGCCGGGACCCAGCGCCGAAAGACGGCGTTTATGGGTAAGTTCCGAAAGCGGATTGGTCTGGTCCATAAACTGTGAAAGCGGGGAGGAACCGAAGAACTCCTTAATCGCCGCGACAACGGGTCTTATATTGATAAGGGATTGCGGAGTTATGGTATCGACATCCTGCGCCTGAAGGGTCATTTTTTCGCGGACGACGCGTTCCATTCTTGAAAAGCCGATCCTGAACTGATTTTGCAGGAGTTCGCCTACCGAACGGATACGGCGGTTGCCGAGGTGGTCGATATCGTCAACATTTCCGACGCCGTGTGCAAGGCCGAGGAAATAGTTGACCGACGCAAAAATATCGTCAACCGTTATGTGGTTTGGCACAAGTTTGTCCATATTGGCGGCAAGCGCTTCTTTTATCTCGTCTTCGCTGTCATTGGTTTCAAGAATGTTTCTTAAAACGCCGAAGCTGACCTTTTCCTTAATATTAAGTTCGGATATATCGAAGGTTATAAAGTCCTTGATATCAACCATATTATTTGTAAGAACCTTGACCTCAACACGGTCGCCCTCGTTTTCAAGAACGTCGAGATAAACCTCGCTTACGCCCCTGCGTTCAAACTCGGCGGCGGTTTCTTTGGTGATAGGTTTAGAGTCGACCTCTGCAAGGATTTCGCCCGTCATCGGGTCGCCTACCGGGCGGGAAAGCACCCTGCCGACTATACGCGGTGAAAGCGCAAGTTTAAGGTTGTATTTATAACGTCCGACGCGGGAGAGGTCGTATCTTCTCGGGTCGAAAAACAGCTGCGAAAGATGAGCCTGCGCGCCGTCAACCGTTGCGGGTTCGCCGGGGCGAACCTTTTTATAGACTTCTATAAGTGCGGAATCGGTATCGGTGGTGGCGTCCTTGGCGAAGGTATTGTCCATACGTTCGTCTTCGCCGAGCAGCTCGTTGATTTCAAGGTTGGACTGAACGCCCAACGCACGCACAAAGGTGCTTAAAGGGAGTTTGCGGTTTTTATCTATTCTTACATAAAGTATACCGTTAAGGTCGGTTTCGTATTCAAGCCACGCGCCGCGGTTAGGTATAATGGTGGCATTAAAGAGGTAGCGGCCGGTCTTATCCTGTTCCGAGCCGTAGTAAACGCCGGGCGAACGCACAAGCTGTGATACGACGACGCGTTCCGCGCCGTTGATTACAAACGTACCGGAATCGGTCATTATGGGGAAATCGCCCATAAATACTTCGTTTTCCTTTATCTCCCCGGTTTCGGTATTCTGAAGGCGTGCAAGAACTCTGAGCGGCGCGGCATATGTTGCGTCCCTCTCCTTACATTCGGCTATGGTATATTTTGGTTTGTCGTCAAGGCGGTAACTGATGAAGTCAAGAATCAGGTTGCCGGAATAATCGGTAATGGACGACATATCGCGGAAAACTTCATCCATCCCTTCTTCAAGGAACCAACGGTATGAGTCCTTCTGTATTTCAATAAGGTTCGGGATATCAATGACCTCATTGATTTTGGAAAAGCTCATTCTTTCGTTGCGACCGAATTTAACCGGTTTGACATTTACGGAATTCACCATAAGCCTGCATCACTCCTTAAATTATTAACGGTATATGATATCGGCGTTTCGGCAACGCGGCACGCCTGCGCCGCCCCTTAAAAAGCGGCATTTACCCCGAATATAGGAACAGTAGGGTACAATATCACATCATTAGGCAATTTACAATTATATTACACCGGAAGTCAAGTGTCAAGCGTTTTTTTGCAAAAAACACCCTGTTTCGGAAAAAAAAGTGAATTCCCAAAGTAAATTCCACAGTGGAATTTACTTTGGGAATTCACGGTTGCTTTCTGCCGGTGTGCAAACCGACGCTTGTGCGCCGTATGTTAAAACGGAAAAACAAGCTTAAAAGTCATTATCAAACCCCAAGTTACGAATCGGGAAACAGATGCCGTTTGTGCCAAAAAGTATACTTTTTGACTTTTGCTTATATTTGTCTATATGTTACCACATTATAATAAAAATGTCAACGATTTTTTGCTTTTTTTATAAAAATTTATGAAAAAAATATAAACGGCGGGACTTTTAAAATTCCAGATTGGTAATTTATAACCGTGCCAAAAAGTATACCTTTTGGCACACTCTTTAAACCCGCTTTAAATCGTTGATCTAAGCGGTGTTTTGTTCACCCTTGGGGCGGATGTGGCAGCAGCGCCGCCGATAGGTTGACGGGAGTTTTAGTTATCTCCCCCTCCGTCGAGGCTTTGCCTCGACACCTCCCCCGTCAGTGGGAGGCAAG
>CAVKHV010000018.1:0-26687 GCA_963656085.1 Agathobacter sp. | reverse complement strand
ATATTTTAGAACCTGACAGCAGAATTGTTTTACTTGTACCGAAATCAATGGCGATCTCCGCAGCCATAGTTCATCACTCCTTAAATTCGGGTTGTCTGTCAAACAGACGATTTTACATTCGTACTATTAAAATAAGTGTATCACAATACCGGTTGTTTTACAAGCCGATTTATTACCGGCTTTGCTGTTTATTTTTCCCGCTCGGGTGTTTCTTTTCGGTTATAACAGCCGCTATGCAATAGACGCTGTCCGCACCGGCAAGCAAAAGTTGTTTTGCACACTCGTTAAAGGTTGCGCCGGTAGTTTTAATATCATCTACGAGTAAAACAACGGCACCCGACAGGTCGCGGTTTACGGCATACGCACCCTCAACATTCTTTACCCTTTGCTCATATCCCGAAAGTTCGTGCTGAGTTTTATTGGCGGCAATCTTAATTAAAATATTTTTCTTAAACGGAAGACCCGTCTGAACGGCAAGCCGCCCCGCAATAAAGCCGGCTTGATCGTACCTCATTTTATCCTTATAATTTCCGTTAGACGGAACGCTTACAATAAAATCGGGTTTAATATTCGGAAATGCACTTTGAAATCTTTTTGCCATTTCCGAAGCAAACATCCGCGCGGCATATTTTCGACTGCGGAACTTTAAGGCATATATTGCCTGCTTTGCAGCCCCCTCGTTATAAAACGGTGCGACAAAACCGCTGTACAGAAATTTTCGTTTTGAGCAGAGGCATTTCTTTTTCGGCTCGCCGCAAACCGAGCAAATATCGTTTGCCCGCCTGATATAACCAAAGCAATATTTACAAATATCCGCATCCGGCGATATTACCCTGCCGCAGCAGGGGCAGCGCTTGGCAAACATCAGGTCGGATATCTTTCCGCACAAACGCACAAGTTTAATTTTAAAACTCATTTTACCTCCGTCAAAAAGTGACCGAGTAAGGTATATCTTTGGGTCTTACGGTCATTTTTCACCATAGCTGTCACAAGGCGGCGGGCACCTATGATAATTATAAGTTTTTTTGCGCGGGTAACAGCCGTATACAGCAAATTTCGGTACAACAGCTTTTGCGGTACATCAAGCAGCGGTAATATAACACATTCGAATTCGCTGCCCTGGCTTTTATGTACGGTTACGGCGTATGCAAGTTCAAGCTGTTCCGCCTCTTCCATTCCGTAAATCGCCTTGTGGTCGTCAAATTTAACGGTTAAGCAACTTTTTTGAAAGTCGATATCGATAAGTTCGCCGATATCTCCGTTATAGACCCCTATTCCCTCTTTGCCTTTATTGTCCGTCCATACGATATCATAATTATTTTTGGTCTGCATAACCTTATCGCCGACGCGCAGGCAGAATCCCTGCATGGTTATTTCCGCCCGTCCCTGACGGTGCGGGTTCACCGACTCCTGCAACACATTGTTGACCGACACGGCGCCGAGCTGCATTATTTTTGACGGGCAGATAACCTGGATATCGGTCATCGGCTCAAACCCGTAAGCCGCAGGCAGCCGCTCGGAATACAGTGAGCGCACAAGGCGCAGAGCGCCGTCCGGCGATGTACCGTCAAGCATAAAAAAGTCTGCGTCCTTTTTATCAAGTTCCGGTTCTTCACCCTTAACTATACGGTGTGCATTTGTAACTATAAGGCTTTGAGCGCCCTGTCTGAACACCTTGTCAAGACGCACGCAGCGGAAGGTCTCCGCCGATATTATGTCGGCAAGCAGATCGCCCGCTCCCACGCTCGGCAACTGGTCGGGATCTCCCACAAGTATAAGCCGGCACCCGAGCGGCACAGCGTCAAGCACCGCCTGAAACAGCAGCGTATCAACCATTGAAAATTCATCTATTATAAGCAGATCGCAATCAAGCGGAGAACGGTCGTTTTTTGAAAAAATATGCTCGTCCTCATCCTCCGACCATTCAACCTCAAGAAGGCGGTGTATGGTTTTTGACTCCAGCCCGGTAAGTTCGGTCATTCGCTTTGCGGCGCGACCCGTCGGCGCGGCGAGAGAAATTTTCAAATTCCTTTTTTTCATAAGTTCGATTATCGCTTTAAGCGTGGTTGTTTTTCCCGTGCCGGGACCGCCAGTTAAAACAAGCATACCGTGTTTTGTGCTTTTAATAACCGCCTCACGCTGCAATTCATCCAGCTGCACGCCGACCATCCTCTCGGTTGCGGCTATTTCGGCGGAAGTTACCGGTTTCACCGGGGCGGCGGCACGGTCTATAAGCAACAGTCTGCCTGCAATACGCCTTTCGGCAGTGCAATACTTTTTAAGTGATATAAAGGATGTACCGTCAACCTGTGTTTCGCACAGTGTGCCGTTGAATACAAATTCGTCACAGGCGTCCGATATATGCGCCGTATCGGTATCGAGCATTTTTGCGGCAAGCGGCAAAAGTTTTTCGCGCGGCAGGCAGGTATGACCGTTTATAAGATTGTGTTTTAAAATATGGGCGGTTCCGCAGCCGAGTCGCTGCGGAAAATCGGGCGGTATCTCCATATTAAGGGCAATCTCATCCACCCTTTCAAACCCGATTCCCACATCTTTTTCACACAGTATATAAGGATTTCGGCGCAATTTATCCGAAAGGTCCGTGCCGAGTTTCCCTATAATTCTGAGCGATTCGTTTTGACTGAATCCAAGCGAACAAAGTTCAATATTTGCTTCGCGGAAAGACTTGAGCTCACCCATTTCGGAGGATATGCGTTCCGCCTTTTCGAATGAAATTCCCTTGATAAGGGAAAGGCTGCGCGGGTCGTTTTCCATTATTTCAAGTGATTTATCGCCGAATTTTGCAACAATTCTTTTGGCGGTTGCGGGGCCCACCCCACTGACCGCACCTGCGGAAAGATACCTTAGAATAGCTGCCGCGCCGACAGGCAGCATTTTTTTATAATTATTTACTTTAAACTGTTCGCCGTAATTTTTATGCGTTGTGTATAAACCGTCAAACTCAAGTTCATCACCGTTTTCGGCATCGGGCATAGTGCCGACTGCGGTTATTTCCCTGCCGGAATCGCACAAAATCAGAGCAACCGTATACCCGTTGCTCTGATTTCTGTATATTATTCTTTTAACAGTTCCACGATAAGTTTCCAAGTTATCCGTTTCCATTATGTTTCCCCTACTGCAAGGTAATTTCGGGACAGCAGCATACTTTACGGCTGCATTTCCGCAACACGACCGTCGGCTACGGTGCTACATCAGTTCCGAAATTTCCGAACTGTTGCAAAAGACTACGTTTGCGCCCTTTGCAACTATTTTACACTTTTCCTTTTCCTCTTCAGCCACGTCATCCATCAACGCGACAACCGGGCATCTGCGTTCAAGCCATCCGAACCTTGCCGTTTCGATAGCGGAAATAAGTTGAAGGTCTGCATTTTTTCCGCCGAGTCTTACGACATAGGAAGCGCTTGGCAAGCCTGACGATACCGCAACAAGCGAAACGAAACGTATAACGCCGGCAACACCGATAACGGTAAGCAGCCCGACGATGACACGCAAAATTACAACGCCCATCTCTCTCACTCCGTTAAAATAATGATATGTAGGGAATATACAGCGGATCTGCCGCGTGCGTCTTCTCTGCTATCATTTTATGAGGGAGGGCGGCAAAGTGTCCCTTTGCTGCCTGTTTTGACGGTTTATCGGCTATTTGCCCACGGTTACTATGATCGTGTAAGTTCCGTATGCCCATACCGTATCTGCGGAACTGCACCCGATAACAGCGTTCACGGTGTATTCGCCTGCCGCTTTCCCCGTAAGGTCAACCGTTGCAAAAAGGTCGCTGCCCGACAGTTTGTATACATCGGAGGCGGGGCCGCATATTTTAACGCTTTTTATAACGTTTCCGGCTTTTGCCGCAAGTCCGTTTGAAAGTCCGGTAAAGCGTATATCGCTTACCGCAAAATTCTTTTCGGAAACACGCGGTATATTAAGTTTGATATGAACCGTATCGGCATTGTCGGCAGTCTTTACCGAAGTGGGCAGATCAAGTTCAACATCAAATTCAAGATTTTGCGAATTAATGGTTGCAAAGTCAATAGGTTTGAGCTTAACTTCGGTCATATCCCCGATAACATCGGGCGGGCCTATAACCGTAACGGTAGTTTCGCTCAGTGTACAAGGAACGTCGTTGCCGTAAACCACCGGGGCGTTTATAAACACCGGTTTAATATTGAATTCGGCTTTTTTGTATATCGGAACCGAAATTTTGACATTGTCCTTGCCTATTTTAAAATTGGTTTTATCTATCTCCCCGCCGTTTTCGTCAAGCAGTACGATTTTAGCGTCAAAACTTTCGGTCGAGCCGATGGTTTTAACCGCATCCGACACCGCGCAGACCTGCGTAACCTTTTCCATTTGTTTTCTGGGGCCGGTTATTTCTATTTTACTGTCCGTTCCTTCGGTTACGGTAGGCTGGTAGGCAATAAGCCCGTCTTCAGCCTTTACACCGTTGGCAACCGCGACTAAATCAAACGTCTTGGTATCTATATTATCGAAGGTAACGGTTATGGTCGAAGGTGAAACCTCAATAATATCATAACCTATTTTATTACTGTTGCGGACGGCGGACAATTGCAGCTCATACGTTCCGGCGGCGTTCACATCCGAAAGCGAAGCACCCACCGAAATATCGGATGAAGTCAATGATGTTACAATGTAACTCGGGCCGCTGACCCTAACGTTTACCGAAGTAAGGCTTAAATCGTCAACCACGTCAAGTCCCAACTGCTGTACGGCGGTATTTTCGGTATTTATCGTTATGGGTACGCCGCTTATGATCTGTTCGCGTGTGGGGTTTTGCGTGATGCTGATAACAAGCCAGATAACAACAGCCGCAACAAATGAAACAACGCCTATCAATTTATGGTTATGAAGCAGTTTGCTTATTTTCAGTTTTTTGTCTTTCATATACGGTCACCCCGAATTCAAATCGGTTTATTTATCTTTATTAATCTTAAAAAATTTCTTTACGGTATCAAGCGGTCTGTGTTTTTCCTTAGTATCCGAATGTACCATAAGGTTAATAAGTTCTTCCCTTAGATTTATGGAGGTATAATCGCGCTTGATAACCCCGTTAACGGCTACCGATATTGTGCCTGTTTCTTCCGATACGACCACAACGACAGCGTCGGAATTTTCGGACATACCGATTGCCGCGCGGTGCCTTGTCCCGAGTTCTTTTGCGATAGTATTGTTATTTTGTGCAAGCGGCAGGATACAGCCGGCGGCGTATATCCTTCCGTCACGCAGTATCATTCCGCCGTCATGCAACGGGGATTTAGGGTAAAACACATTGCATATAAGGTCGCTTGAGGTTTCGGCGTCCAAGATAACGCCCGTGCTTGAAATTTCACCAAGCAGGGTCGCCCGTTCAAGCACCATAAGCGCGCCGCATTTCTGTTCCTGCATTTTAAGCGAGGCGCGGCAGACAGCGTCGATACATTTAAGCATTTCATCATTGCTTATTTTAGGACCTGAACCGAAACGGAAAATACCGAATCCGCTTCTGCCCATTTTTTCAAGCATACGGCGAAGTTCCGGCTGAAAAATTATAGCCAGCGCGATTATTCCGTAATCCACCACTTTTATCATAAGCCATTTAAGGGTTACAAGGTCAAACCACACCGAAACGAGGTAAACGGCAAAAAGCAGGAATATTCCCTTGAACAATTGCTTGGCTCTTGTATCCCTGAAAAGTTCTATAGCTTTATAAATTATGAATGTCATAATTATGATATCCAGATAATCCGCAATACGCATACTGCCGAATGCCGCAATTATCTGATTAAATAATGTATAAAAAAACGCATACACGTTTGAGAAAAAGGCTGCCATATTTCACACTCCGTTCACGGTGATATATTACCTGTTTTAATCTGTTATATCATCATACACACTATTATTTTAACATATATTCCTGTCAATTCAACACTTTTCTTTAAACTAAATATATTTTTTTACGACGCGCCCGTTTAAAATATGCCGTCGGGGAAGTAAGCGAAAATCAAATTCGGCATATTATGATAATGGGGACTATCAAAATTAAAATCCAAAGGGGTAACTCTTATGAAATATCTTATAGTGACCGGCACCGTCACATATGCTATGAGGGGCCGTGATTACCTGCGTCAACGCGGAATAAGCGCTGCTGTCGAACGAACCGTCTCAGGCGGCACGGACGGCTGCGGTTACGGATTGGTTGTCAGCGGCGATATTTCAAAGATAAAAAAACTGCTTCTCGACGCAGGGGTAAAGATCCGGCGTACAGAGGAGTTGACAGATCGTTGATATATCTTGACAACGCAGCAACCACCGGCACAAAGCCGCAGTCGGTTCGCACAGCCGTTGCCGCAGCGCTTAAAGAACTATCCGCCAACCCGGGCAGAGGGGGCTATGAAACCTCGCGTAAATGCGCCGAGGCGGTGTACGATTGCCGCAAAAAAGTATCGGATTTTTTCGGTGCAAACGACGCCGGCGCTGTGGTTTTTACGGCAAACTGCACCGAGTCGCTTAATTTTGTTTTAAAGGGCGTTTTGCAGCCGGGCGATCATATTATCATATCATCGTTTGAACACAATGCGGTGACGCGCCCGGCGGCGGCGCTTGCGCGGAAAGGAATATCCGTTGACACGGCGGAAATTGTTCCGGGTGATGACGACGCGGCGGTTAGGTCGTTTAGACGCCTTATAAAATATAACACGAAATTAATAGTATGCACCCATGCCTCGAATGTGACCGGGGATGTTTTCCCAATTAAAAAAATAGGTGATATGTGCCGTGAAAACGGTATTCTTTTTGCGGTTGACGCAGCGCAAACAGCCGGCGTTTTGCCTATCAAAATGCAATTTGACAACATTGATTACCTATGCATAGCACCGCACAAAGGGCTTTACGCGCCTATGGGAACCGGAATTCTGATTGCCCTGAAGCCTATACCGTACACCGTTATTGAGGGCGGCACAGGCAGCGCGTCAGCCGACCAACGCCAGCCGCAGGATCTGCCCGAACGCCTTGAAAGCGGAACGGTGAATGTGCCGGGTATAGCCGGTATATCGGCAGGGATAGATTTTATAAACACGCGCGGTATGAGTAAAATATACAGTCACGAAATGCAGCTTGCGAGACGTTTTTACAAGGGTCTTATCGACCTTAAAGGAACGGAAACCTATTCCGCCTACCCGGAGAACGGCAGGCATGTACCTACCGTTTCTTTCAATTTAAGGGGCATACCGTCCGAAAAGACGGCGGCGGAACTGGGCAAATACGGTGTTGCGGTTCGCGCAGGGCTTCATTGCGCGCCGTTCGCGCACAAACGAATAGGCACACTCGATTCGGGTACGGTTAGGGTATGTTTTTCGGCATTCAACAGCGAAAACGACGTTGACGCGGCGCTAAGGTTTTTAAAGATGATAAAAGGCAAATAGAATTTATTACAGGTTAAGCCGATTTTCGCGGCAGCACGCCCATGGCTGAAAACTTACATTTTCAGCCGTGCCGCAAATGCGTTGCTGCGGTGCTTTTCAAACGATCACATTGCGGCACGGCGCCCAAGCAAACGCTTGGGCGCCGTGGGCGTGCTGCCGCGAAAACCGTTCGGAGAGTGCGGCTTAAACTACAACTTTTCATCCTCTGTCCGCTCGCTTATAATATAACGCGGACGGTGCTTTACCTCAAGATATATTTTACCTATATATTCGCCTATCACGCCTAAAGAAAGCAGCTGTATTCCACCGATAAAACATATTATACATACCGTGCTCACCCAACCGGTAACGGTGCTGCCGCAAAGCCACGATATAAGCGCCCACAATATACCTATGAAACTTATCCCCGAAACCACTGCGCCGACAAATGAAATAAGCCGCAAAGGGCGCACGCTCAGACTTGTTATTCCGTCGAGCGCAAGCGCCGCCATTTTGCCGACTGTATAATGCGTCTTGCCCGCTTCCCTTTTTTTGCGCGTATAAAAGACCGAAGTGCTGCTGAACCCGACAAGCGGAATCATTCCCCGCAAAAAAAGATTGACCTCCCCGAATTTTGCAAGTTCGGAAAGTACGCGTGACGATATAAGACGGTAATCGGCGTGATCATACACCACTTCCGCGCCCATAAGATTTAAAAATTTGTAAAATCCGCGCGCCGTAGTTCGTTTAAAAGCAGAGTCAACGTTCCGCTGATCCCTCACCCCGTAGACCACATCGTTACCGGCATAATACGCCTTCACCATTTCTTCAAGCGCAGATATATCATCCTGCCCGTCGCAATCAATTGAAACGGTTATGTCGCACCTGTCTTTTACCTCCATAAGTCCGGCAAGAAGCGCGCTCTGATGCCCTCTGTTTCGGCTCTGCTTTATGCCGATAAAGGTCGGGTCATTCACGCAAAGATTCCTTATTGTCTGCCATGTGCCGTCACGGCTGCCGTCGTCAACAAATAATATACGGCTGCTTTCGGATATAAGTCCGCACCCCGAAAGGCGCTTGATCTCACGGGAAAATTCGGGCGCCGTTATCGGCAATACTTCCTGTTCATTATAACAGGGTACTACCAGATAAAGCACCGGTAAGCCTTTAGCCATTGACTGCACCTCTTTAAAATTCATATACGGATATTTTAACTCATTTTTTAATTAAGGTCAATAAACAAATGAAAAACGTCTGCCGCCTGAGGGGTTCCTCCGGAGACAGACGTTTTTGCATAAAAAACAAAATCCGCCGTCTGCACGATCGCAAACGGCGGAAAAAGGAATATGCCAAAATTTTGTCACGGGATCACGCATCCGTAACAATAAGTTTTCCGTCGTTTACTGTTCCAAATACAACTGCAACCATTGTCCACGATGCGTCACCTACTTCCCTTTTGGCTTATATTGAGTATATCACAAAACACTTACAAAATCGACCTTATTCAGAAAAAAGGGCTGTAACCATCAACATTGTCCCGAATCCGGCATTTATGCATTTCTCCTGCGCAAAATCATTGATTCAATACAGGATTTTTTCTTCGAATTTATCAAAGCGGACACGGAAATGAGGAAAATACAGCATGACCGTCTTTCAGAGTAAACGGATACTCGTAGGTGTCCGTTTTGCCTGTGTCTGAAGATATCTTCTTAGACTCATCATACTTCTGACGATGGACGGTTTGTGTCAGAGTTCCGCTCTCGCCGTCAATCTTGACGCTGAAATCCATCGTTCCGACGGTAATATCTCCGCCGCGCTCACCTTCCGAAACATAAAGCGCGCCGTCCGATTCCGCAAATTTGCCGCTATCCAGCCATTTGTCGGCAATTTCTTCGCTTACATAACGGCACAAAAGTTCACGAAGGTCATTCATTGTTTTAATGTTTCCGAGTGCTGCTTTATACCGTTCAACGCCTTCGACCGTGGCTTTTGCACTTCTGTCAATCGGAGGCATTGACATATTGAACCACTGCCAAAGCGTCTGTGCCGCATAATAATCCGAAACAACACCGTCGTTCTGTGACAATTCAAACAGTGATTGAATATGGGTGCTGAGCGCATAAAAGAATCTGTTGTAAGGTATAGCAAAGGTTTGCGGGCCGGCGGCATAAGGTGCCAAAACATATGTGTCAAACCTTACATTCATACCGTCTTTGTCAAAATAAAAAACAGCATTGTTTTTAAGGTCCTGTAAAGTTGATGAGTAATTATCAAAATAACTCGCTGCCAAGCCTTTAGTGTTGATTTGATCATAAATAGAAGCAGTGAGCGCCGTTGTTAAAGAGTCGCCGAATGAATTGTCATCACCGGCAAGAGAATCAAAATCAATGAATTCGCCGGATTTCAGGTCAAAATTCCAGGTGCTGCTGCCGCTGTTCGGATGCACGCCGCCTGCGGCGGAATAACTTTTACAAAGAACACTGAGGATTCCGTCGGTTAAATATGAATTTTCAATTGTCAGTTCTTCGGCATAATTTACCCATCCGGACTTGCTGTTTTCATCAAGGTCATTATAAGCGTTGGCAGCGGTATTTAACTGCTTTGAAACAGAGGTTTCGAACTTTTCCGCCACGCTTTTCATCTCGTCGTTGAAAGTACGGCAGATTTTCGCCATCTGTTTATCAGCGTCCTCTTTAAATTCGGAATCAAGGTCGCAAACCGTTCCGTCCGCATTGTGCAGTTCAAGCTGCGGAAGTTCGTATTTTTCAGTCAACAGCACCACATCGCCGTCGCCTTTAAAACTATCTTCCTTTGTTAATGAAGTGCCGAGCGCAAATTGAAGCTTTGCGTTTTTTGAACCGCTTTCAGTTTTTGTCGAATTCTTCTGTTTCTGCGTACCGCAGGACGGCAGGAAAACTACAAGCAAAGCGGCAAGTAACAGTGACATCATTTTTTTCATACAAATACCTCCAAAATTATTTTGTTAAAAAATATAAGACTATCGGCATTGGATTCGCATATGTCAAGCAACGGATAAATCGAAATCAATTTCCGTTGATAATAATTAATTAAAACATTACATTGCGGTCAGCAATCATCCTTCTCCGCAAGAAAATTCAAGCATCGTCGGCGGTAATCGGGAGCTTCATCATATACTCCGTGACCGTAATCTTTGCCGTAAAGATAAATTTCACAATCAAGAGTTTCTGCGATTTGTCTTGACCCTTCTCCGGTTGCGACCCGGTCACCTTCAGCCCCTAAAACCAATACCGGGCACCGTATGGCTGATAATTCTCTGCGGCAATCAAAGTGCCGGCATGCTTTTGCCAAAAGCAAGAAGCGATGAAATTCCTCATCACAGATGCCCGAATTAGAAGCAATCAATTCTTTGCGGTAGGCTGCCAATGTTTTTTCGGAATAAACAGAAGAAACAAAATTATTGATAAGCCCTGTCTCATCCCTGTTCTCCGCAAGTCGTATCCATTCTTCGAGTACACTGCTGAATGTTGCGTTCGCCTCCGCAAGCGTTGAACCGAGGATCAGCTTATGAACCATATCCGGATAAGATGCGGCGAGGCACATGGCGATCATCCCGCCTTGAGAGGCTCCAAAAACATCGGCACGCCCGATATTCAGTGCTTTCATTGCCGCAGCAGTGTCTTCTGCCATATCCCGGACGGTGTAGCCGTCCCGGATGTTTTGGACTCTGTCAAAAACATATACGGTAAATTCTTCACAAAACATCTTATAGGCATTTGCGATTGCATCCGCTGCCCCCATAACGCTGTGTACGGATAATCCGGGGAGTATTACAAAATTCTTTTCTCCTCTGCCGAATATAGCATAGTCCATTTCCGTTTTTCCCACGGAAATGGTTTTCACCTGTACAGTCGGCATCGTTGCTTCACGATTCCCCATTTTATTTTTCTCCTTTTGTCAAATAACCCCTTCGGAAAAACAATTGATAACGAAAGACCTTTTCCTGAATGTCTTAAATTTCTTTCTCAACATAATCGCCGTGATAAAATCGGCAAATATCCATATCCAAAGCTTCAATAATGCGGCAGGCAAGCCAAAAGAATCAATTCATAATACTCCTTTCGCCGCTTTCAAATTTCTGATATTGCTGCAGCACAAGATTCGCTTTGTCTGCAACCTGCTTTTGAGTCATATCCAAAATGAGCCTTTTTTCTTTAAGAACAGTATGCATTGCCATCTCCGTCAATTGTGAGCCGCCTAAATAAAAATTCATTTCATCTTCACCTGTTACACTCATTTGAGCGTTTACAGCATACACCCATCTGACAGTATTGTCAAGACCTTCTTGAAAAATCCTAAATTGATTTTCTGCCCGCTTCAACTGCCACGAACCACAAGTTAAAAAAGAACATTCTCTTTCCCGGTATCCTCCCGAATAATCCTAATCCTCAGAGTTTCTGTTCCTGACAACCTTGATGTAGCCGAGCCGCTTTGGAAACAACTGCAATAGCAAAGGCAGAAACACCCAAGGCGATGTTGAGCAGTATCCCAAATATGATTTTAGTAACTCGGTAAAAAGCCAAGGCAGCGGTTCCTTTCGGTTTCTGTTGCCTTGGCTTAGTTTGTCCACTTTGGCTATGTACAACTTTTTTAAAGATATTCCCCATAGTGTCACGGAAGTTTCTTCAACTATTTTTCATCCTTTCAATCGAGGAATCGTGACAATAGATATAAGTGAAACAATTCTCGGTTTAATTACGCTTCTTCAATCATTCCAAAGCCGGCAACCGTTGCCACCGGAACAGAAAAGAGAATGGCTCCTGCTTCCGTTCCGGGACCGGCGTTTTCCAGAATTGCACGCATAACGCCGATTTTCTGTTCCTTCTTTGTGACCATGAGAATCACTTCCTTCTCGCTGGCAATGGAAATCTTCAAAAAGTGAGCCGCCTCTTCGGCTGCAGTGCCTTTCCCGTGAAGAACCGTGCCGCCGGTTGCTCCGGCAGACCGTGCAGCATTCATAACGGCGTCGGTTCGTCCTTCGTTTGCAATCACTACGATCAGTTCATATTTATTGCTGGTTTGCGGCATTTCCTTAACGGGCTTTTCTCCTTCACTCAATACATTCACAGTTTTGCCTCCTCCTATACTTCTTATCGGTATCGATACAACAATTCCGTGCCCCGGCACTCCGACATAAAGTCTCTGTTTGATTTCAGCGATTAACTTTATTGCTTTTTCCGTATTTGCAATCGCCATTACAATGCGTTTTTCGTTGGAATCGATTCCGAGCAGATCCAACATACTCTGCACCGCCGTTCCCCTCCCCAGCATGGTTACGGACACAGGAACCGACAGGCTCTCGTGAATCGCTGCAAGTTCATCCAGATCCCGCGGTGCAACAATAGAGATGATATAATTCATGCGGCATCCTCCTCCCAAAAATCAACAATTGCCAAATTGTCGTAAACGGGTTCCGGTGCGAAAGCGGTCTTTTTGTTCCGTTCGGAAATAAAACCAATGGTTTGAATAGACAAAAGCGGCATCATAGCAACCATCGCAACCAATCCGAAGGCCTCTCTTAATACATTGCCTCCGAGAGCGGAAGCGGAGCAGGCTCCGATAACAAACTGCAGCATAAAGGTCGCCGTCATAGGTCCCGATGCTACCCCGCCTGAGTCAAAAGCAATGGCAGTGTATATTTCCGGAACGAAAAAGGAAAGTGCAAGAGCAATAGCATATCCCGGAACAAGAAACCACATAAGACCGATCCCTGTTACAACCCTGAGCATCGAAATTGCCATAGCCAGTGCAATTGCGACCGAAAGACTGTATTTTATCGCTTTACCTGAAATAGCTCCGGCGCTGACCTCTTCTATCTGTTGTTCGAGAACCGCAACCGCCGGCTCGGCAGATATCACAAACCACCCGAGCAAGGCCGAAACAGGAATAAGCAGATGTTTTGTCCATCCGACTCTGAGTGCAGCACCAAGAACGGCACCAAGTGCCGAGAAGCCGACATTTACCCCTGTAAGAAACAGCACCAACCCGATATATGTGTACAACAGCCCTATGCAAATTTTCGCAAAATTTCGCCGGGCAAGACGAAGAGTAAAGACCTGAAACAGTAAAAAAATCACAACAACGGGTGCCAACGCAAGAGCGACTTCTCCGATATATGAGGGGATGGCGGTAAAATACGCCTTCCCGATCTGTGCCGTGCTTGCATAGGCTGCGGAGGATACCTCCGCCACTCCGCTTTGATCGGAACCGAATAAGCCAAGCAACAGCACGGCAAGAATCGGGCCGACCGAACATAGAGCGACCAATCCAAAACTGTCCGATTCAGCGCTTTTATCACTGCGGATGTTGGCAACACCGACGCCGAACGCAAGGATAAACGGAACCGTCATTGGTCCGGTGGTAACACCGCCGGAATCAAACGCTATGCCAAGGAAATCAAGATCCGTGATTGCTGCAAGGGCGAATATGACCGCATAGCACCCAAGCAGAATATATCGGAGTTTGGTTCCGGTTAAAATTCGCAGCATGCAGACAGATAAAAAGAACCCCACTCCCGCACCGACCGTTATCAGCAATACATAATTGGATATATGCGGCACCGTTTCGGCAAGCACCTGCAGATCCGGCTCTGCGATCGTTACTGCAAAGCCGAGTGCGAAACTTACTCCGAGAATAAGCGGCAAGTTTTTTGTCGCCGTAAGTGCCGTGCCTATTTTATTTCCTATCGGCGTCATAGATGTTTCGGCGCCCAATGAGAATAGTCCCATACCAAAAACCAAAAAGAGGGTTGCGATAAGAAAGCTCAGCATAAGATCTGTCGGCAGCGGCGAAACTGTCAGCGACAGTAATAACACAACTGCAACAATCGGCAACACACTTTTGGCCGATTCTGTTATTTTTTCACGGATCAGTCCCTGTGTGAATATGCGGCGATGCTTTGCCATGAACATACCTCTTTCTTACATCTAAATGTCTAATCAATGCGGTCAGTTTCTTGTTGTCTGGTATAGCTTTCAAATCAAAATAACAGGCGGCGCTTTTCATGCGACAGTCCTCGCAGGCAGATCAAAAACAAAGTAACCTATATGCATCCCCTTTTCGGATTTGAGCAAAATATTCCTCGTTTTTCTTTTCGTTATATCCGGGATCTGCATCTATCGGAAAAATATGTAATCAAATGACTAAAAGGCTCCCGTAAAAGCCCAAACTCCTGCCTCGCAAGTTGTTGTATCAATAAGTGCAGTATCCTTCAATCGCCTGTGTTTACACAAAATTATATCATGAATTTATGAATTTTTCAATTGTTTTGCAGCAGAGGTTCGTGTCAAGTTTTTGTAGGAAAATTTTTTAAGAATGCCAATAGTGAATTAATGGTAAAGTTTGAGAACTTTTTGTAAAGATGTGACTTTCCCGTTTGTTTGTAATGTGCCGATAGCATTGGGACCCGACAGCCCTTTTGTCTCCCTACGCTTGTTTTGTTGTTTACGGCAGTCGGGGATAAGAAAAGGCACTGTGTTTCTCTTGCACAGTGCCCGATTCTTTTTCAGCTGTTCTTCATCACAACGGTTTCAACCACATCTGCAGCGTGCTCGGTTGCGTCGGCACACTTCTCAAGGTATGTATATATTTCCCGCCACGCAATAACTTCCAATGCGTCCGTTCCGGCACCGTGCAGATCATACATACACCGGATATACAGTTTGTCCGCCTGTTCCTCAAGGGAATTAATCTTGATGATATGCTCCCGCAGACTTTTCTCGTGCTTGAAATCGGCAAACTCTTCAAGCAATGCTTTTACCTCTTTGCAGCACAGCGTGACGACCCGTGCAAGCTCCAATGCGTCCGGGCGGACCGTTTGCACCTGATTATAGTAAAGACGGATCATAACATCTTCAAGCTTGTCGGTAATCTCGTCTATATTCTGACTCATATGCGAAATGTCTTCTCTGTCTATCGGAGTGATAAACGCTTTCACAAGAACGTCCTGTAGTTCATGTTTCTTTAAATCGGCGGAATGCTCTATCCGGTGCATTTCGTCAAGCTTCTGCGATATTTCATCCGGTTTGAAATCGCTCAGCACACTTTCAAGCAGTTCGGATGCCCGGCAGGCATAGTTCGCACACTCGATAAAGTTTTCAAAATAAAAAGCGTCTTGTTTTTTTGACATAAATTCATTCCTCCGTTATATTCAAAAGAATAGCAGAAACAGCTTCGCAACAGCAAAACTGATAAGCCCGCAGCCCGGGAAAGTAAACACCCAGGTCAGCATCATTTCCTTCACGACTCCGAAATCGATGGCAGACAGTCTCTGGACTGCCCCCACTCCCATAATCGCCGTTGTTTTGGTGTGGGTTGTCGACACCGGTATACCGAACAGGCTGGAAAGCAGCAGGCAAAGAGCAGCGGCAATATCGGCGGAAAAGCCCTGATATTTTTCAAGCTTGACCATATCCATGCCGACGGATTTGATGATCTTCTCCCCACCTACGCTCGTTCCGACTCCCATAACAACGCTGCACAAAAGCATCAGCCATACAGGGATAGCAACACCGACCACACTCGACTGACCTCGTGAGAAAGCAAGCCCTAAAAACAGAACACCGATGAATTTCTGCCCGTCCTGAGCTCCGTGCATAAAGCTCATCGCCGCCGCACCGAATATTTGGGCATATCTGAAAAATCCGTTGGTTTTGCTCCGGCTCATCCGATAACAGATCAGTATCACCAGTCGGCATACAAACCAACCGATAACAAAACCGAGAATCAGGCTGAGCACCAGTCCATACAGGACCTTTGCCCATTCCCTCATGTTGATACCGCCTATGCCGTTATGTATGGCAATCGCCGCTCCGGAAAGTCCGGCGATCAGACTGTGACTCTCGCTTGTCGGTATCCCAAAATACGAAGCTCCGACGCTGTAAACCACAATGGAGAAAAGTGCTGCACAAAGTGCAATCATTGCAGAGCGCGTGTCGCCTCCGAAATCAACCATATTGCTGATGGTGCTTGCGACTGAACTGTTTATTTTCGTCATGATAAGCACGCCGAGAAAATTGAAAGCGGCACTCATCAAGATGGCACTTTTTACCCCCATACATCGAGTTGTAACGCAGGTGGCAATGGCATTAGGTGCATCGGTCCATCCATTGACAAAAATAACGCCCAGCGTCAGCAATACCGTAATAAGCAACGCCGGGCTTTCCAGCATTCCGTTCAAAAATGCCGAAAAGGAAACATCCATATAAATACCTCCAAGGGATCCGATTTCTTTCGTCCGTCCAAATCGAAATCCCCCTGCAAAAAAACGCAAAAAAACAGGGAACAAAACTTCATACGAAGTCCTGTCCCCTGCACTTTCTTCTTGCAGATCAATTCCGTTCCGAATAAATAGAGCCGATTATCAGGCTCTATGACAGACTCCACCGCTTATTCAAACACGCTTATGATATCACTTTTTGATAATTTTGTCAAGTTTTCGGAAAAGTAAAATTCCGATTTCGAAAAAAGTTTACTAATTGAGGTGGGGAAAACTCGAAATTTATATTGAAAAGACTACAAGAATCAGCCGTAGTTTCTCTCAAACATCTTGACATTATTCCATGTTGGGAATATAATATAAACAGAGAGGAGATGTTGGCGATGTATAGTGTTAAATACATTTCCGCTATTGAAGCAGCTGAACGCTGGAACCTTTCGAGACGCCGTGTTATTGCTCTTTGCAACAAAGGACGCATCAGCGGATCACAGAAAGCGGGATCCTATTGGATTATCCCCGAAAACGCAGAGAAACCTTCGGACGCCCGCATCAAAAGCGGCAGATATATCGGAGAACATGCAGAGGAAAAAGATCATACCTGAAACAGTTGTGCTGGAACTTAACAGACCCGTAGGCAAAAGAGATATGCGAAGCCCGCGAGCCAAGAAAAGAGAATGAGGCATCGGCTTTGCTTGGCAAGGTCGGTGCCTTTCGGATTTTTAACAGGAGGTGCGATTACATGAAAAAAATCATCACTATCGGACGCGAATTCGGCAGCGGCGG
Organism: Agathobacter sp.; assembly: GCA_963656085.1. GTDB lineage: Bacteria > Bacillota > Clostridia > Oscillospirales > Acutalibacteraceae > CAVALG01. The sequence goes on along the minus strand of CAVKHV010000018.1, from coordinate 9,230 downwards.
ACGAGAGCTCGGCCGCAGAATTTCGGAAAAATTGCAGATCGCCTATTACGATCAGGAGATCGTAACGGAGATTGCCAAGCGGACACAGTTATCTGAAGAATATGTGGAGCGAATAACCGAGGATCGGCCGTATATGTCCTACCCTATTCATGCCGGTATGAGTTTTCATTCGGCTTACTTTGCCTATACGGAATTTGACAGAAGCCTTACGGTATTCGCTGAGCAGCATAATATCATTAAGGAACTGTCAGAGAAATCCGATTGCGTCTTCATCGGACGATGTGCCGATTATATTCTGAAAGAAAAAGAACCCTTCCGTATTTTCGTATATGCCGATACCGACAGCAAGCTAAAACGCTGCCGCGAACGAAGTCCGGAGGACGAGAATCTGTCCGATTCCAAAATAAAAAGAAATATGCGGTCTATCGACAAAGGACGGGCAAGATACTACAGCTATTTCAGTCAGCAAACATGGGGAGACAGGGCAAATTACGACCTGCTCATTAACACTACCGGCAAAGATATTAAACAGGTTTCGGAAGCTGTTGCCGATTATCTGCAGAGTTATCTGTTCGACTGAAAGCACGTACATAGATAAGCATTTTTCGTATCGCTTAAGGAAAGAAGATCTATATAATGATGAAAAAAGGGTGCCCGGACATTGATGTCTATGAAGCGGCACAGGAACGCTTTCACTTTCTGTTCCGAGAATTTGAAAACATATATATTTCATTCAGAGGAGGAAAGGACAGCAAAGCCAAACACCGGGATTTGCAACCCGAATATATTCGTTAAGCTGTTCGGGCGAATTAACACGGTCAATGCTTGATTTTCTGAAAAGATTTTTATTCATATCCCACCTCATAAATTTTTGACTGCTGTCAGAATATTCAAGCCGTCTTTATATTCATATGAAACGGTATCCATAATTTTCTTTACCATAAAGATCCCCAAGCCGCCTATCTTCCGTTCATCGGCGGAAAGCGTTATATCCGGTTCCGGAGTTTCGGTCGGATCGTAGGGCTTACCGTTATCCGAAAATTGCAGGGTCAGACTGTTTTCGGAAAGCATACATCCTACCGTGGCCGAGGTTGCTCCGCTGTACCGTGCAATGTTTGAAAAAATTTCGTCCGTAACAATATCGGTCTGAGATATGATTTTTGCCGGAATATTCGCTTCTGTCAGAACACCTTCAAGAAATTCCGTTATTTCGGTAACCTTTTCGGAGGTCGGCGTAACGCTAATCTCACGCATTTCGGGTGCACCGGATTTTATTTCAAGGCAAAGCATGGTTATATCGTCAAACTGATCCGCATTGCCGACAAAGGAATCTACATCACCGTGGAGTGATTCGAGCAGCCGACGGCACGAACCGTCCTTAGCACGGTTCAAGGCGGCAAGCATTCTGTCGGTACCGTAAAGCGTATTGGAAGAGTCGGTCGCCTCGGGAACTCCGTCGGTATAAACGAAAATGCGGTCTCCTACATTAAGTTCAAGCTCATATTCGCGGTAACGCGCACCGTCCATTCCCGCAAGCACAAAGCCGTGCTTATCCTTAAACAGTTCAAAATCGCCGCCTTTCCGCATAACAGCGGGGTATTCGTGACCGGCGTTCGCACATTTCATTTTCCCTGTGGAAATTTCGAGAATACCGAGCCACACGGTAACGAACATTTCGGCCTCATTATTTTCGCACAGCTGATTATTGACCTTTTCCAAAACCGCTTTGGGCGACAAACCGTTTTGAGCCGCCGATTTAATCAGTGTTTTGGAAATCATCATAAACAAAGCGGCAGGCACACCCTTGCCGGAAACATCCGCCATAACCATGGCAAGATGATCATCGTCCACGAGGAAGAAATCGTAAAAGTCGCCGCCGACCTCCTTTGCGGGAGTCATAGACGCATAAATATCAAATTCGTGGCGCTCAGGGAAGGCAGGAAAAATACACGGAAGCATGGACGCCTGAATATGCCTTGCAACATCCAGTTCGGCACCGATGCGTTCCTTTTCCGCAGTAATTGCAGTAACTTCACTGATATAGGAATTGATATCAATTTCCATCTGTTTGAGAGAATCGTAGAGATCCTCGATTTCATCGCCGGTTTTTATTTTCAGCGGTTCAAAGACCGACTGTTCCGATTTTTCGTCACCGATATAATTCTTTGCGGCGGTGCTGAGCTTGCCTATGGGCTTTAAAAGAGTTTTATCCGTAATAAACATTATGATGATTAGCATAACTACGGCAACAATTGCTATGATGGCGGCAATCTGCATAAGGAAATTTTGCCTGTCGCTGCGTATTTCATTCATCGAGATATCTACAAGAACCATACAGACAACGCTGCCGTCGTCGCCGTAAACCGGAGCGGAAGCCGAACAGAGCCATCCGTATTCTGCATAGTTCGTAACATATGCGGGAAAGGTATAGTCGCCGTTAAGCACCTTGGAGACATGTCCCTCTTCTACGCTGTCCATATCGCCGGGCTGACACGCCTTCCCCTCTTCGCTTGCGTCGACGATATACAGATCCCTCATCGTATCGACATCGGTATAACCGAGATAAAGAGATACAACGTGGTTATCCTCGCGGAGTTTTTTCAAAAGTTCCAAAAGGCTTTTGTATTCGGGCATTTCCTGTATATATGCGAATTCGGAGTAATACGCTTCCGTCTCGGTTTCGGTGAAGTTGTCAAGATCAGGAATCTCTCCGTTTTCGGAGCATATTTTGCGGTATACCTTTTTAACCTCATCCGTCACTTTCGCAGCGTCCTTTACATTGATAACGGACGATGCGGTTTTCGTGATGGACGTTGCCAGATCCTCATAATGCCGGTTAAACGACTCCGTATAGGTCGTATAACTGATAAGAACCGTCCCAACAGACAGTAAAATTGTGAAAATCAGCATAATGGCCGCTACCCTGACCTTAAGCGAAAATCTGCGTTTCCGTATTGGCTTTTGCATGAAATACCTCCGATCATATTCGGACAGTCAGAGAATTGAATCCGGTAAACTGCCTGTACAAATACTTTTTTGTTTTTTTCTTTATCAGAAGAACGCTTACCTCGTCTATATCAAAGTCCGTTCGGTTTGTTTTACCTCTGACACGCCTTGACAGCGGATTATATTCTATGGCGTTATCCAGAATATGCAATGTAAAATCTCCGTTTGACTCGGCAATAAGCGTAACTCGGATTTTTCCGTCCGGAGAGTGCCCCAAAGCATTGCGGACGATAGACGCTACAATTTCCTCGATAACCAGCGTTACATAATACTTCTGGCTCGGCTGTGCCTGCCATTTATCGCAAAGTTCTTCGCTTCTGTCAAGCAGCGCCGATATTTCCGCGTCGTTTCCGGACAGGGTAATGCGGCATATCCGGCTTTCATCAAACTGCGTTTTCTTTTTTTGCGCAATACCGTAATACAGCAGGAAGAAAGCAAATGAAACCGCTTCCGACACGGGAAACGCAAGCCATATCCATCTGCTGCCGAGTGCCGAAAAGTAAATAACACAAGGCACGGCGACAAGGAGATTTTTCAGAAGAACACCGACAAAAGCGCTTTTACCGTCCTCCCTTGACTGGCAGTATCTGCTGAGAATAATATTCAGCGCAATAAAAACAGTTCCCGTACAGTAGATCCTCATTGCATAGGCGGCGGTCGGAAGTGCTTCCTCCGATATTCCGAACACCCGTGCGATATATCCCGCAAACGCACATATCAGAACAGCAGCCGTACCGCTGAGCAGCACAGAACCGGCAACGGACAATTTTTTTACCTGACGGCAGTCTTCTTCACTTCGCTCTCCGGCAAAGGTGCTGACAAGCGGCTGCGCCGCCTCCGATGTACCCTCGCAAAGATAGACGAGCAAAAACGAGATATTATACACAACATCAAAAACCGCCACATACGCTTCCCCACCAAGTGTCAGCATTACGCGGTTTACGACCAACAGAAAGACAAACTGAAACAGGTGCTGTACCGAAGTCGAAAAGCCCACCCAAAAGCAGGAGGATGTCTGCCTGAAATCAAACTCTGTACGGGATATCCCAATCACATTTCTTTTCTTGCCGACGATTGCCGGCATATAGCAGGCGATAGCGACCGCCGAACCAATCACGGTTGAAGCCGCAGCCCCCGCCGTACCGAGATTAAAAACAAGCACAAGAATGATATTCAAGGAAAGGTCGGTTATGTTGCCGATAATAAATCCGCGTGCCGCAATGACTTCATTATTGTCGTTTCGGAGAAAAAATGAAAAGACAATATTAAGAATTAAAAGCGGCGCACCGGCAGAAATTACTCTCATATATGTTTCGCAGGCAGAGTAGAGCGCTGTCCCCTCTTTTCCTGCTCCGAGAGCAGCAAGTATCTGCAACGCGAAAAGATTTGCAAGCAAGGCAAATACCACACCCGAAAGAAGCGAAACCTTAAAGATGTTGTTAAAGCAGTTTTTGGCTTCCTTTTCGTTTCCCACTCCGAGCAAGGCGGAAAACCGGACCGCACCGCCCATACCGAGTGCATACATAATTACATTCATCAGCATATATATGGGAAGGCAGAGGCTGATGGCGGCAAGTCCCGTTTCGCCCATACGCTGACCGACCACCAGTGCGTCCGCCATATCGGAAAAGGCATATCCGACCGATGAAATCACCGAGGGGATCAGCATTTTATAAAACATTTTTGATACGAAGTAATCTTTTTTCATACAAGCACCGCTGCCCAGATAAGGTTTTTCCTTTCGGGACGAAGTTCTTCCTTTATCAGTCGGATTCCCGGAATACCGAGATCTTCTTCTAAATTGCAATAGGTATAATTATCGGCGATCTGTTTAAAGTATTCGCGGATAGCATAATACACGAATCCTCTCGGTGCGTCGTGTCGGCATTTGCCCACCAATGCGTCGCCAATATTTTCTCCGATCGGAAATCCGGCGAATACTGACACCGGTTGATCGTCAATATATACGACCGTACCCTCAATTCCAAGTTGTTTTCTCTCGGAAATCGCCCTGTCGGAAACTCCGATATCTTCAATATGATTGTTGCCTATGTGGTGCGGCAGTTGTTTCCATTCGGAAACAACTGCAAGTGCGTCATCCGCCGTCTCGTCAGTTATCGGAAGAGCTTTTATTATATTTTCCCGTTCGATACGGCTGATTTTGTGACGAACGCCTTTATATTTTCCTCCGGTAAGAGCTATAAGCTCCGATATGTTGCAGATATACTCATCAGATTCTTCCTCACGGCTGAGTTTCCAACACGACGGAAATTTCTCGTTCAGCCAATTTGCGTCCTTTTCGCCGATGTAGCAAAGAGAAAAATCTTTTGCTTTCATTCCGTCTCGGATGAATTTTTCGACCATTTGCTCATTTCCGCAAGGAAAAAACCAAGCATTTTCGCCGCGCTCGCCGCATTTCACGGCAAAAAAGCCGTCTGTTATGTATACGGAAAGTTTCATCTGATGCTGCCACAGATACAGGGAATTGAAGGTGTTTGCAGACAACTCGTTCCCGCACTCTTTCCTGATTTTTTCAAGCTGAGCCTTTTGCGACAGCTCTATCGGTTGTGTCTGAATGTCCATATAGCCTCCGTCGCAGTTTTATTCAATCGTCAATATGTCTGCAAAACCGGTTACCTCAAAAATTTCCGCAATGGTTTCGTTTACATTCTTCACAATCATTTTGCCCTGCCTGTTCATAACCTTCTGCGCAGAAAGCAGAACGCGAAGTCCGGCAGAGGAAAGGTATTCAAGAGACGAAAAGTCAAACACAAGTTTTTCTATCCCTCCTATATTCTGCTTAAGCTCCGCTTCAAGCAAGGGGGCGGTGGTAGTATCAAGTCTCCCCTCCACAGCGATGTTGAGTTCGTTCCCGTTTGTTGTCTTTTTGATCTCCATAAAAATAATCTCCTATCGGTAGTTTTTGAGTGTTTGCGTTTTATTCAGAGTGATAATTGACCTGTTACTCACACAAATCCTTCATCACCTTTCGAAGCTTCTTTATTGAAATATGGCACAACTGGCGCACATTTGTATAAGACAGGTGCATCTTTTCGGAAATTTCCCTGTGGCTGAGTCCGTGATAGTAATGCAATATCACGATTTCACGCTCACGCTCCGCAAGAATTTCGAGTGCCCTGTCAAGCTCAAACAGTATATCGTCAAGATCTTCGCCGGGCGGGTCGGCAATATCCTCTTGCAAAACAAAGACAAACTTATTTTTCCGGTAAAAATCAGCCAGCGTGGTTTGCATTACCCGAAATATGTATGAGGCGGAGCCCTTCTTTTGCGGATCAAATCCGTCAGCCATCGAATATAACTTCAGAAATATCTCCGACGTTATATCCTCTGCATCCGAACGGCTGCGTACCCGATTCAGCACATAACCAAACACCTTGTCATGATACATCGTATAAACATCGGCCGAAACCCTATTTTCTGTTTGCATCTTGTATCTCCGGAAAAGACTTGCTCGGCTGAATTTCGCCTGCCGCCGCCACATTCAGTTCGTCGTCCGTCAGTTCCGCACCGCCCGACATATACTTTGCCGTTACTGCGTTGATTTTCGCCTGAAGTCCGGCATTGGGCTTGAATTTTTGATATTCAAATAAACTTTTCAATCTTTTCATAATGCCTCCCTCTGTCGGTATATACGATCAAAACACATTTTTGTTATACCAACCTGCCGATTTTTTCAGTTGCAGCCGGCAACGACTAATAGTTACTGCTCATCAGCCTGACTTGATTTTTGTAAAACGACATGCCGATCTTTATAAAATGGGCAACGCCTTTCATCTCCATTACCGCAAGGCTTTGCAATGCTTCGATCCGTCCCACGGCTTTCTCGGCAGCTTTCTCAAGTTCGGCGTCAAGGTCGGTATCGGCAATATCGCCCTTTAACTCCGTAAGCTCTATAAGAACACCCGGCATTTTTACATCATCGGGCATAAGCCGAATCGTATATCTGCCGTCACAGGGTTTGCTTTCAAACTGTACACAATACATTCCGTTCATCACAGCACAAATGCCGAGAATAAGCCGGTGACGGATATTCTCTTCGGAATAGCCGAAAGCGCCGATCGCATTCAACAAAAGATTTTGCAGATTTTCCTGTAATGCCGGCACATCACGATTTGCAGCCGCCTGCTGAACGGCAATGGAAACCGACTGCGATATGTCGTTGGAAAAAGCGGAAAGAATCTCTCTTTCGTAAATACAAAGAATCTCCTTGTTCGGTATGGCAATATCATATACCGTGCTACCGTCACACAGATCGTCTTTTTTTGCTGCCCTTAGGTATCCGGTCGAAAGCAGAAAACTGTAGAGTGCCGTCCGATTGCTTTTTATTTCCGGACAATCAGCGGAAACATTAACATAGGAAGACACCGTTTTTCCCTGCATAAGCCGGCACAGATCATCTGCCGTTTCACTATCCGCCTTCGCAACGATTTTCCGGATGATACTGTTGTCCTCTGTCGACTGCCAATAGGCTCTCGCAGAGCAGTTGTTATAAAAATAATTTATAACCGACCACGGATTAAAAATGTTCTCTTTGCCGAATTTGTATCCGTCGTACCATTTGCAAATCTCGCCGTATCGATCCGACGCGGCATAATATTCCGCCATTTCTTTGACATCGCTTGCCGTAAATCCGAAATATTCGCCGTATTTTTCATCCGTAACGGAATGAACAGTCAGATTGTTAAGCCCGCTGAAAACGCTCTCCTTTGCCACGCAACGAATTCCGGTAAGAAATCCGTAGGATAGACTTGAGTTATCCTTGAAAGCACCGCACAAAAGATTGCGCATAAAGCCTGTGATCTGCTCATAGTATCCGCCCTTACTGCCTTGTATAATAGGCGTATCGTATTCGTCAATTATAATAACGGCAGCTTGGCCGTAGTGCTTTTTCAGCATATCGGACAGATTGCGGAAGGCTCCCGCCAATCCGACCTCGGTAACATTGCCCTCTATAACGCTTCGGATATATTTTTTATCATATTCGTCGCATTTATCGCTTTCAAGCAGGCAGATATGTCTGCGGTACTCAGCGGCAATGACATTGCGGACAGCTTCGAGTGATTGATCCCATGCCGGGTATTTAATGTCCTTAAAGGTTACAAAGATAACCGGATATTTTCCTTGCTCACTGCGGTATTTTTCACCGCAGTTCCAAATCTTTTTATCCCTAAAAAACTTTGCAGAGTTTGCATTGCCGATCTCAAAAAAGGTTTTCAGCATATCCATTGTCAATGTTTTCCCAAACCGTCTTGGACGGGTAAAAAGCGTGACCTTGGGTCTGGAATCAATAAGATCCCGCAGTATCATGGTTTTGTCCGCATAATAGTATCCCGCTGCCAGATCCTTAAAATCGGACACGCCGATGGGCAAAGGCAACTTGACGGTCGAATTCACAATGTGCGAAAACTTGTTTTTTCTGCCGTCCGTCGGTTTTTCGGCCCTAATTGGAATTAACCATAAACCGCCTTCCTTTTTTGTTCCTTTAATGCGTCCGTTGCGGCAAAGTGCGGTTATTCTTCTTTCTGTCAGATTCCATTTGTCAGCCGCAGCTTTGACATCCATATAGTCCACAAAAGTACCTCCGTTCCGACTATATCATGAGTATATCATAGCAAAAATCTAAGTAAATGTCAAGATAGAAAGAACAATTCAATCGGCACGAAACTTGATATTTTGAGCCGAATTTGCGGTTTTAATATAACACACAAAAGATACACCTTTAAATACGTCAAGGCTTTCAGTGTAAGGGATGCCATTTTGCGTGAAATTTTCTCCAACATTCTTGCACACAGAGATTACTCTACCGGATATGTGGCGAAGTTTGTTATCGAAAAAGGCAGAATGTATACCGAAAACGGTAACCTTGCAAACGAAGCTATTTTAGATATGCAGGGTATCACGGAAACAGTCAGCCGATACTATTCTTCAAACGGAGATATGTCTGTGTGATGACGAAGAGAGTTTTGCTATGCTGCTTGCCGATAAAACCAATGCAGATATTCTCAAAGAGAAAAAACACATTGCGCGCGAACTGCAAAAGTGTATTGTTCGCAGTGAGCAGGTAGCGGAGCTGTGCATTAAGTGCTATGAGGACAATGTATCGGGCAAACTAAGCGATGAGATGTTTATGCGGTTTTCGGGCAAGTATGAGGCGGAACGCTTGGAATTGAAAGAGAAAATCTCCGCATATCGTAAACGCCTGT
>CAVKHV010000017.1:0-27126 GCA_963656085.1 Agathobacter sp. | reverse complement strand
TGTAATCGTTTTGTGCAAACAGAAAGAACCGCAAATCATATCGGATTTGCGGTTCTGAATTTATGCGGTATAAAAGTATATCATTTGCCCGAAAGCAGTTTGTTAAGTTCTTCCATAAAGGTGTTTATATCCTTAAACTGCCTGTAAACCGAGGCAAAGCGGACATATGCCACCTCGTCAAGCGCCTTAAGTTTTTCCATAACAAGTTCGCCTATTCGGTCGGATGTTACTTCACGGTCAAGCGAGTTGTGCAGCGAAGTTTCGATTTCGTCAATAAGCCTTTCAAGCGCGTCAACCGATACGGGGCGCTTTTGGCAGGCGCGCAAAAGCCCCGTCATCAACTTATCACGGTCAAACACTTCGCGCGTTTTATCCTTTTTAATAACAATTATCGGCAGGCTTTCGATTATTTCGTAGGTCGTAAAGCGTTTGCCGCATTTAAGGCACTCGCGGCGGCGGCGGATACGCTCGCCCTCATCGGTCGGGCGCGAATCTATAACCTTGCTTTCTTCAAATGCGCAGTAGGGGCATTTCATATGCGTTTCACCTTTTTTGTTTGAATTTTTTATATCATATCACAGAAAAAAACCGCAAGTCAAGAAAATTTAATAATTTTTGTGTTGATTATGTCGGCGGTTTTATGTAAAATATAATAAACTAATATTTTTTCGGAGGTTTTTGTTTTGGCTTTTAATCAGTTGGATTTACCTGTAAGCGGCGAAACTGTTGCCGTTATGCATACCAATATGGGCGATATTAAAATACGCCTTTTCGGCGAATATGCGCCCAAGACGGTTGAAAATTTTGTTACCCACGCTAAAAACGGATATTACAACGGTATCGTTTTCCACCGTGTTATAAAAGATTTTATGATACAGGGCGGTGACCCGACGGCTACGGGCTGCGGCGGCGAGAGTATCTGGGGCAAACCGTTTGCCGATGAATTCCACCCGTCACTGCACAATATCTGCGGCGCGCTTTCAATGGCGAACGCGGGCCCCGGCACCAACGGCAGCCAGTTCTTTATTGTTGAGGCGCAGTCGGTTCCGCAAAATATGACCGAGCAGATGAAGCAGCTGCCCGACAGTTTCCCCTCGCAAGCGGTTGAGGGTTACGAAAAACTCGGCGGTACGCCCTGGCTTGATTACAGGCACAGCGTTTTCGGTCAGGTGTATGACGGTATGGACACCGTGCATAAAATAGCCGCCGTAGAGGTTGACGGTACGGACAAACCCATTACCCCCGTAACTATTGAGGGTATAGATATCGAGGTGGCTGAATAATGAAAAAACTTATTTCCGCGCTGCTTTGCGCCATAGTTTTGGTTTTGCCGCTGTCAGGCTGCGGCAATTCGGACGATACTTCGTCTGCCGATAAATCTTCAAAATCATCGTCCGATACGGCTGAAATTACGCTTAACGAATCAACCGACGCATATTCGGGCGAACAACTCGGCTTTCAACTTTCCGAGCCGCAGGAGGGCGAGGAGGTAGCCGTTTTGCACACCAATATGGGTGATATTTATATGCGCTTTTTTGAAAAGGCTGCGCCCAAAGCGGTTGAAAATTTCAAGACGCATATAAAAGACGGATATTATAACGGGCTTATCTTCCACCGTGTTATAAAAGATTTTATGATACAGGGCGGCGACCCTAACGGAACGGGAACGGGCGGCGAGAGTATCTGGGGCGAGAATTTTGAAGATGAGTTTGATAAAAAACTGGTTAATATCACGGGTTCGGTCGCAATGGCAAATTCGGGTGTAAACACCAACGGCAGCCAGTTCTTTATAAACTGCCCGTCCGACCCCAAAAGCGAATATTCAAGCTGGGAAGAAATGAAAAAATATTACCTCGCTACGGTTGAAAACACCAAGGCGCAGTTCAAACAGTATTACGGTCAGTCGTCAACCGAAAAGCAGCTTGAATCAATGTTCAACGATTATATGTATAATCAAAACGGCTCGCCCGTGTATTCCGAAATACCGGACGAAATGTGGCAGTTCTATTACGAAAACGGCGCAAACCTGCATCTTGACGGCGCTTACAGGGCGACGGGCGGACATACGGTATTTGCACAGGTATATAAGGGCATGGATGTTGTTAAAGCCATAAGTCAGGTTGACGCGGACGAAAGCAGCAATAAGCCCAAAACCGATGTTGTTATTACATCGGCGGAACTTATAAAATATTCAAAATAACGGAGGACTTAAAAATGAAAGGTATTGTACTTGCAGGCGGTTCGGGAACACGGCTTTACCCGTTAACAATGGTAACATCAAAACAACTTTTACCGGTTTACGACAAGCCGATGATATATTATCCGCTTTCAACACTTATGCTGGCGGGAATTAAGGACATACTTATCATCTCCACGCCGACGGATCTGCCGAATTTTGAAAGACTGCTCGGCGACGGGTCGGATTACGGAATAAACCTTTCCTATGCCGTTCAGCCGTCACCCGACGGGCTGGCGCAGGCGTTCCTGATAGGTGAAGAATTTATAGGGGGCGACAGTTGCGCTATGGTTCTCGGTGACAATATCTTTTACGGAAACGGAATTTCAAAACAGCTTAAAGAGGCGGCAAACCGTGAAAACGGTGCAACCGTATTCGGGTATTATGTAAACGACCCGGAGCGTTTCGGAATTGTTGAATTTGACGAAAACGGCAAGGCTGTTTCAATTGAAGAAAAGCCTGCCAACCCCAAATCAAACTATTGTGTAACGGGACTTTATTTTTACGATAAGCGCGTTGTCGAAATGGCTAAAAAAGTTAAACCTTCGGCAAGGGGCGAACTTGAAATAACCGATCTTAACAGGCTCTATCTTGAGGACGGCAGCCTTAATGTAGTAACGCTCGGCAGGGGATATGCATGGCTTGATACGGGCACAATGGACGCGCTCAGCGAAGCGGCGGAGTTTGTCCGTGTGATTGAAAACAGGCAGGGAATACAGATCTCAGCCATTGAGGAAATAGCATATAAAAACGGTTGGATAACAAAAGAAAAATTGCTTGAATCAGCCGACAGATACGGAAAATCACCCTACGGTAAACATCTTAAAGATGTAGCCGACGGTAAAATCAAATATTAAAGGGATGACCGAAAATGTTTAAAAAATCAATAGCATTGGCAGTAATCGCAGTGCTTACGGCTTTGACTGTGCAGTTTTCGTTACCTGCGGCGGCTGCGGCCGCATCCGCGGAACTTTTGGGCTCGGGTGTGATAACGGCAGGCGGTACGGAGGATGTGATACTGGATATTGATGCAGATGCGGTTGAATGCGCACAGGTTAAATTTTCGCTTTCAGAAGGCCTTACGCTTAACGGAATTGAATGTTTGCAGCAGGGCTGGGAAACGGCAGTTTCGGAAAAAGATAAATTGCAGGTGATTGTAAACGCCCCCGTATCGGGTGCCGTTTCGGGAGTTAACGATCTGCTTAAAATATCCGTAACGGCAGGGGAAGATGCGGCATTGGGCGATGAGTTGACGGTTTCGGCGTCGGTTACATTAAGCGTGAACGACGGAAACGGCAGGTATACCACATTGCCTGCCGTAAATACCGAATTTATAATTACGGTTACGGAATGTGAACATTCCGAAACGGAGGAAACGGTTGCCAAGCGTCCGAAATCGGGCGAGGCAGGTATTATTGAAACCCGCTGCCGTGACTGCGGCGCACTTTTAAAAAGCGAACAGTTCACCGTTAAATACGGGGATGTAGACAATGATAACCGTGTCGGTATAACGGATGCTATTTGGATATTGCGGCTTAACGCAGAAATATCCGATGACGCAACCCTGAAACAGAAGGTTGCGGGCGATGTTGACGCAGACGGAAAATGCAATGTGCAGGATGCGGTAATGGTGTTACAGTATAACGCACAAATTATTGATAGTTTTCCTGCCGAATAAACCTATATGTATGTTAATATTTCATACTTGAATATGAGTGCATTTTAATGTAAAATATTTATTAAATTGAAAGTGGGGTTGAATCCGTTTCCGGTAATCTGCCCCACTTAATGCAGTATTTGTAGGGGGATTTATATTTGCTTTTGCAAAATGTTACCGCGCCGGATACCGCTGCCGCAGACGAGCAGCGCGCATATGCCGCAAGGGTGCGGACGATACTCGCCGCAAAGTACACAAATACGCCGTCCGCCGCTGTTGTGACATACGGTTGTCAGCAAAACGTGAGCGATTCGGAACGCATAAAAGGGCTTTTGTGCGAAATGGGGTACAGACTTACAGACGACCCCAAATCGGCTGACTTTGTGGTGTTTAATACCTGCGCCGTGCGTGAACACGCGGAACTGCGTGTGTTCGGCAATGTCGGCAGTTATAAAAACATTAAAAGAAACCGCGCGGGGATGATGCTGTGCATCTGCGGATGTATGGTTCAGCAACCGCAAATTGCCGAAAAGATAAAAAACAGTTACCCGTATGTTGATATTGTTATGGGTACGCATATACGCCACCGATTACCTGAACTGGTCTACCGCAGACTTACCGAAAAGCGCAGGATATTTAATATATCGGACGAGGAAAACATTATTGCCGAAGGCGCACCGATCAGGCGTGACGGAAAGTTTAAGGCATGGCTGCCTATTATGAGCGGATGCAACAATTTCTGCACCTATTGTATTGTTCCGTATGTGCGCGGCCGCGAAATCTCACGCGAACCCGACGCCGTAGCGGCGGAGGCGGCGGAACTTGTTGCAAGCGGCGTTAAAGAAATAACCCTGCTTGGGCAAAACGTCAATTCGTATAATGGCGGCGGAATAAGTTTCCCCCAACTTTTGCGAAGAATAAACGCGATCGACGGGGACTTCAGGATACGGTTTATGACCTCTCACCCGAAGGATTGTACCGATGAATTGCTTATCGCGATGTCGGAATGTGAAAAGGTGTGCCACCATTTGCACCTGCCCGTGCAGTCGGGTTCGGACGAAATACTGAAACGAATGAACAGACGGTATACATCCGAAAAATATCTGTCGCTTATAAACCGCGCACGCGAACTTATGCCCGATATTGAACTTACAAGCGACATAATAGTAGGTTTTCCGGGCGAAACATACAAAGATTTTGAGGATACTTTAAGGCTTGTTGAAAAAGTGGGATATTATTCGCTTTTTACATTTATCTATTCCAAGCGGACGGGCACGCCCGCCGCAACTATGCCCGATGATACAACGCGTGCCGAAAAATCAAAACGGTTCAGCGAACTTTTGCGGCTGCAGGAAAACATTTCGGATAAAATCAACCGTGCGCTTGTGGGTAAAACCGTTCGCGTGCTTGCCGAAAAAAGCGACCGTAACGAGGGTATGCTTTCGGGTAAGGGCAACGGCTACGCCACGGTGGATTTTGAGGGCGACCCGGAACTTGAGGGTACCTTTGCAAATGTATTGATTACCGATTATGACGGCGTTTTAAAGGGTAAACTTATATAATTTGAGGAGAGAAAGATGGAGTATAACATTGCCCTTTCGGGCACTTTTGATGTTGAAAATTACGGCGATTTGCTGTTTCCCGAAATATTTAAGCGTGCAATGGAAAAACGGGGCTTGAATTTTAACCTGTTCCTTTTTTCACCGTTTGAATGTGACGGAAACACGACCGGTTCACTGACCGGCAGGGTTTATTCGCCCGAAGATATGGAAAAAATTCACGCCGAGCATCCGTTTGACGCGGTGGTTATCGGCGGCGGTGCACTTATCCGGTTCGATCAGATACCGGTAAAACGTCCCGGCGATACCGAAATTTCTTATTACCATATTCCCGATTCATGGATATATCCGTCGGCATTTGCAATTAAAAATAATATTAAACTTATTTATAATCTTCCGCAGGTTCCTTATGAAATTGACGGCGCGTTTGCGGAACTTACACACTACCTTCTAAGAAATACCGATTACATTTCGGTAAGGGATAAAATTTCCGAAAAACATATTGCCGATTCCTATAACGGGGAAGAAGTGCCGGAAATTTCGGTGCACCCCGATTCGGTTTGCTGTATATCGGAACTTATACCCGAATCGCAGCTTCCCAAAACCGCCGAAATTTTTGACATTAAAAAACCGTATGCGGTTATACACATAAACGCGTCCAAGCCCGAAAAGGATGACGTTTATCTTGAAAAAATCATTAAAAATCTGATATCAAAGGGATTGCAGCCGGTTCTTTTGCCCTTGGATTATACTCATCGGGACGATGTCTTTATGAGCGAGTTTAACAGAAAGACGGGCGGGCTGTGCAAAACATTCGGCAGAAAGTTAACGATAATTGAGATGGCGTCGGTGCTGGCTAACTGTGAAATGTATATAGGAAGCAGTTTTCACGGGGCAATCACGGCAATGGCTTACGGTAAAAAAGCGTTGAGTTATAACTGTATTCATCCATATAAAAACCGTGAAATATTCAAACAGTTCGGCGTGGAAAAATATGTTGCCGAAAACGGCGGGCAGTTGAACCTGTTAGCGGATGAATTGCTGAATGACGATAACTTTAATCCGAATGTTGCCGCAGTTACGAAAGAGGTAAACGAGCATTTTGACAGGATATTTAACATTATAACTCAACCGGAAACCGCCGAAAAAAGCGAACGTGATAACGCGGATTACATTTATAACATTTCGCCCGATTTGCTGAGGAAAGTTTTTGATGATGAATCGCTGCATCGCGAATTAGTTAGCTTGATAAATGAAAATAATGATTTGAAAACCGAGGTAAAAAAATTAAACGAAATAAACGATGTAGTTAAAATCAAGAGCGCACTTAAACTTAAAGACGCTAAAATACGCGCTTTGAATGAACGGTGTAAAAGGTTAAATTATCAGGTCACACAATTTTCGCTGCAAAATAAAGCAATTTTATCGTCCCGCTATTGGCGCCTGACAAAACCGCTGCGCGCAATTACCGGCGGTATTAAAAAGGTTATGGGTAGGTTTGCGTTTACACGCAATATCTTAAAAGCTTTAGGGATATTGTTTTCCTCCGGTCCCGTGGGATTGGCGAAAAGGCTTATGGGCAAGGTAAACGGAAATGCTCAGTTTAAAATACCCAACACAATAAGCAACGAAAGGCGGCAGGCGGAGGAAAGCACAGAGTTTGACCGTAATATAAAATTCAGCATACTGGTGCCGCTTTACAATACGCCGATTAATTTCCTAAAGGAAATGATTGATTCGGTTAAAAATCAAACCTATAAGAACTGGGAACTTTGCTTGGCTGACGGCAGCGATGCCGAACATACCGATGTTGAAAAATGCGCCCGTGAGTATGCGGCAGCGGATAAAAGGATAGTCTATAAAAAACTTGAGAAAAATCTCGGAATTTCGGAAAACACCAATGCCTGTATCAAAATGGCAACAGGGGACTATATAGCGCTGTTTGACCACGATGATGTTCTTCATCCGTCGGCACTTTACAGCGTGATGAAAGAAATATGTGAAAAGGGTGCGGATTTCATTTATACCGATGAGGCTACATTTGAAAGTCCGGACATCACGCGGATACTGACGGTGCATTATAAACCGGATTACGCGCGCGAAAACCTGCTTGCGAACAACTATATCTGCCATTTTTCGGCATTCGACAGAAGAATACTTCAAAAATCCGGGCTTTTCCGCCACGAATATGACGGAAGTCAGGATCACGATATGATTTTGCGGCTGACTGACAATGCTTCAAAAATCGTGCATATTCCGCAGGTGCTGTATTTTTGGCGCTCACACCCGAATTCGGTTGCACTTGATATAAATTCAAAGCAGTACGCTATAAATGCCGGCATAAACGCGGTTAAAAACAGTATCGTGCAGCACGGGTACAACGCAGAAGTGAAAAGTTCAAGAGCGTTTCCGACGATTTACGAAATACACTATGAAATTGAAAATTACAAAAAGGTAAGCATAATTATACCGAATAAAAATCATAAAGAGAATTTGCAGAGGTGTATAAATTCAATATTTGCATTTACAACCTATCCCGATTATGAAATAATTATAGTTGATAACTGCTCGGACGGCGATGTTCTTGAATATTATGATCAATTACGCGGCGATCCACGTATTAAAATAGTTACCGCCGACACCCCGTCCGGCATTTCAAAACTTAATAACTTCGGCGCCCAAAACGCAACGGGTGACTATTTTATTACGCTTAACAACAATACCGAGATTATAACCCCAAACTGGATAGAAGAAATGGTGATGTACGCTCAGCGTGAGGATGTAGGCGCTGTCGGTGCAAAAATATATTACCCGGACGATATCGTTTGGCATGCGGGTATAACGCTTGGCTTAGGTCCCGATCATATCGCAGGATATACCTTTAACGGGGTCGGCAGAGATGAAATAGGCTATATGGGAAGGCTCTGCTACACGCAGGACGTATCGGCGGTATCGGCGGCTTGTATGCTTGTGCGCCGCGATGTTTGGGAAAAGACAGGCGGATTTGACGAATCTTTTGCGGCGGCGTACAATGACATTGATTTCTGCCTGCGCGTACGTGAAGCCGGCTACCTGATAGTCTGGACGCCGTTTGCCGAACTTTACCGCTATGTGCCGAAGGCTCGCAATGCTCGGAATTCGGAAAAAAGACTTGATTATTTAAGTCGGGATGCCGATTCATTTAAGGCAAAATGGGGTAAACTTATTTCGGCAGGCGACCCGTACTACAACCCGAATTTTACGCTTGACCGTTCGGATTTCAGCCTAAAATAAGTCACCGTATAACGTGATTTAAAAATATAAAATATATTTATTTTTAAGGAGAAAAACAAATGGAAAACATTATTAAACTTACAAGAGAACTCGGTGCCGCTATTCAGGAAAGCGACGCTTTTAAGAATTACACCGCTGCCAAAAAGGCAAACGATGATTCAGCCGAACTTCAAAAAATGATAGGCGAATTTAACCTTATCAGAATGAGAATGGATGAAGCGCTGAGCGCCGAGAACAAAGACGAAGAAGCGCTTAAAGCGGATAACGAAAAGATGCGCGGCCTTTATGCTAAAATTATGCAGTCAAAAGAAATGACCGATTATAACGAGGCAAAAACCGTGCTTGACGACGTTGTTAAACAGGTTTACGGTCTGCTTGAACTTATCCTAAACGGCGAGGATCCGCAAACCGCACATTACGAAGAACATAATTGCGGCGGAAACTGCGGAAGCTGCGGCGGCTGCCACTGATCATAACACCGCAGACGCGGCGGATCCGTAACCGAAATGCCGCAGCTGCGGCGGTTACGGATATTTATTAATTTTCAATTTTACCGTTTAACCGAATTAAACTCGGTCAATTACCGATCTATTCTCCTAAAGGGGTTTTTAAAATGGCAGGACTTTCGCCGATGATGCGGCAATATATGCAAATAAAAGAAAAGTATGAAGATTGTATACTTTTTTTCCGACTCGGTGATTTTTATGAAATGTTTTTTGACGACGCTAAAACCGCGTCGGCTGAACTTGACCTTACCCTGACGGGCAGGGACTGCGGATTAGAGGAACGCGCGCCGATGTGCGGCGTCCCGTACCACAGCTGCGAGGCGTATATCGCAAGGCTTATAGAAAAAGGTTATCGCGTTGCGATTTGCGAACAAACGGAGGACCCGGCAACCGCCAAAGGTATAGTAAACCGTGATATCGTCCGTATAATAACGCCCGGAACGGTTATTGAGGACAGTATGCTGGACGAGTCCAAAAACAACTATCTGGCGGCTGTTTATTCGGACGGTGAAAGCTGCGGCGTCGCCTTTGTCGATGTTTCCACCGGAACCGCCGAAGCGTCGCTTTTGCAGGGCGATACGGCAAAATCCCTTAAAAATGAATTCGTTCGCTATCGACCGAGCGAATTAATAACCAACCTTGATACCGGACTTGTAAAGCCGTTTTGCGACGATATAAACTGTTGCCTTACTTTAAATACCGAGGATTGTTTTGCGGGCGGCGAATCGGAAACCGACGCAATTTTAAAAAGACAGTTT
This sequence comes from Agathobacter sp., assembly GCA_963656085.1. Taxonomy (GTDB): domain Bacteria; phylum Bacillota; class Clostridia; order Oscillospirales; family Acutalibacteraceae; genus CAVALG01. The sequence continues at coordinate 17,137 of CAVKHV010000017.1, read as the reverse complement.
GCGGGTGATGCGGCAACCGAGATTCTTTCCGCACCGTATCCCGTAAAGCGTGCCGTTGCAGCCGCGCTTATATATTTGCGCCGTACCCAAATGGGCGGACTTGAGTGCATACGTTCGGTAGATATATATGCAGACAGCGGTCAGATGCAGCTTGATTCCAGTGCGGTAAGAAACCTGGAATTGGTGGCTTCCATGCGCGACGGCGGAAAACGCGGATCGCTTCTGTGGGTTTTGGATAAAACAAGAACGGCGCCGGGGCGCAGACTTATCCGCAGCTGGATCGAACATCCTTTGACCGATAAAGAGAGCATTTGCCGCCGCCACGATGCGGTTGAAGAACTTACGCTCAACAATATTCTGCTCTCCGAACTGCGCGACGGGCTTACGGGGATAAATGATATTGAAAGGCTTATGACCCGAATAGTTTTCGGTACTGCGGGCGCAAGGGAACTTCGTAATTTGTGTAATACTCTCAGACGCCTGCCGCCGCTTAAAAATCTGCTTGCGGCTGCGTCCTGCGAACTGCTTGCAAATACATATGAAGAACTTGACCCGCTTTATGACGTTGCCGAAATGATAGACGCGGCAATTGTGGACTCGCCGCCTTTTTCGGTTCGCGAGGGCGGAATGATAAAAGAGGGATATAACAGCGAACTTGACTTGCTGGGCAACGATTATTCAAGCGGCGCGGGCGGCGTTGCCGCACTTGAAGAACGCGAGCGTGAACTCACCGGTATTAAAAACCTCAAAATCCGTTACAATAAAGTAATCGGATATTATATTGAGGTGCTTAAATCAAATTCGGATAAAGTGCCGGAAAGGTACATAAGAAAAAGCACGGTTGCTAACAGCGAAAGATATATTACCGAAGAACTTAAAGACCTTGAATCAAGAATGCTCGGCAACAAGGAACGCCGTGTGCGCCTTGAATATGAAATTTTTTGCGATATTCGCAAAAGAACATCCGAGCAACTTAACCGCATAAAGCAGTCGGCAAGCGCTGTGGCTCTTTGCGATGTGCTTTGCTCGTTGGCGAATGTCGCGGTATCTAACGGATATTGCAGACCGATTATGAACGACAGCGGCATTATCGATATAAAGGACGGAAGGCACCCCGTTGTTGAACTTATGACCAAGGCGCCTTTTGTGCCGAATGACACATATCTTGATAAAAATGCCGACCGCTGCGCAATAATAACCGGACCGAATATGGCGGGTAAATCAACCTATATGCGGCAGGTGGCGCTTATAGCGCTTTTGGCTCAGATAGGCTCGTTTGTTCCCGCTTCATCCGCTTCACTTCCGATAGTTGACAGTATTTTTACCCGCGTCGGCGCGTCCGACGACCTGTCAACAGGCCGCTCGACCTTTATGGTGGAAATGAGCGAGGTTGCATATATACTTTGCAATGCAACAAGTGACAGCCTTATAATTCTGGATGAGATCGGTCGCGGAACTTCAACCTACGACGGTATGAGCATAGCGCGTGCAGTGCTTGAATATGTCTGCTCGCCCGAAAAGATCGGCGCAAAGACGCTCTTTGCAACCCATTACCACGAACTTACCGCACTTGAGGACGAACTTGACGGCGTTAAGAATTACAATATCGCCGTCAAAAAACGCGGTGACGATATAACGTTTTTACGCAGGATCGTGCGCGGCGGCGCGGACGAGAGTTACGGTATTGAAGTTGCAAAACTTTCCGGTATTCCGGACGATGTCATTGCGCGCGCAAAAACCATACTTTCGGGTATGGAAAACTGCGACGGGTCAATATCGGAACGTCAGGCAGCGCACCCTGCCAAAGGTCGGGGCTCTGCACAGCTGTCATTTGTGAACAGTGCAAACGATATGTTGGCGGAGGAGATAAAGGCTATTGATGTAAACACCTTAACGCCGATCGAGGCAATGTCAAAGTTATATGAATTGGTAAACAAGGCGCGCGAGTCTTAATTTAAAGAGGGATTAATATGAGAGTGGCAGGCAGATATCTGAAATTCGGCAAAAAAGAAAAAATAATACTCCCCTACCCGAAAGATACGGCGGCAGAGATACTCGGCGGGTTTTCAGGTTACCGCGTGATTAAATGCGGTAAACAAACGGTGCTTGTACCGTTGCGCGGCAACGCTCAAAGGGTGGTTGTGGCGCAGATTAAACCGCGTGTTGACCAAAACACCTGCCGCTTGGAATTCTTTACTGCGTTTGACCTGAAAAGAATTGCGGCGGCGCGCTGCGCCGGGATTATATGCTTCGCTGCAGGCGTTTTGCTTACCCTGTTTTGCCTTATTTCAAGCACATTCAAGGCAGGACTTTTTTGGATAGCGCCTGCCGCTGTAGCGGCGTTTTCGCTGCTTTATATAATCTTCGGGGATAACGGAATACCCTTTAAAACCGTAAAGGATGATATGAAAAACGCCGTCCTTACGGCTTTCAGTGAAAATGCAGACGGTTAGGCGAGCGAAACCGCGGCAGGTTCGAGTCCTGCCACACTAGGCAAGCGAAAATAAATCCGAACTGCAAAAAATTTAACGGTGGTGAGAAAATGCCAAAAATCAAAGTCCTTAATAAACATACTGCCGAACTTATCGCCGCAGGCGAGGTTGTGGAACGCCCTGCTTCTGCCATAAAGGAACTTGTTGAAAATTCAATAGATGCAGGCGCTAAACGAATTACTGTTGAAATAAAGCGCGGCGGCGTGAGTTTTATGCGCGTGACCGATGACGGATGCGGAATACAGCCGGAAGATGTTGAAACGGCATTTTTGCGCCACGCTACAAGTAAAATATCGTCAGAGGACGACCTTAATAATATTATGACGCTCGGTTTCAGGGGTGAGGCTCTTGCCTCAATCAGCGCCGTTTCGCGCGTTGAAATGCTTACCTGCGCCGAGGGCAGGGATATCGGAACAAGATATCAAGCCGAGGGCGGCGAAGTCATTTTAAAAGAGGATGCAGGCTGCCCCAAGGGTACAACTATAATTGTACGCGACCTTTTTTACAATACTCCGGCAAGAATGAAATTTTTAAAAAAAGACGCCTGGGAGGGAACCACCGTTGCAGCGGTTATTGATAAAATAGCGCTGTCCCACCCCGAAATTGCTTTCCGATTTATTAAAGAGGGTAAATGCGTTATGCAAACAACGGGTGACGGCGACCTCAAAAACACGGTTTATGCCGTGTGCGGAAAGGATTATGCGTCGTCGCTCATACCTGCCGAGGGCGAAATAGGCAATATAAAGGTTTCGGGTTTCATAAGTCGACCTTCCGCCTGCAGAAACAACAAAAACGGTATATTTGTATTTTTAAACGGCAGGTATGTTTTTTCAAAAACCGTTATAGCCGCGCTTGACAGAGCCTACCAGAATTCGGTTATGGTGGGCAGATTTCCTGCCGCGGTTCTGTTTCTTACCGTGCCTTACGGCGCGGTGGATGTTAATGTTCATCCCGCCAAGACCGAGGTGCGATTTTCGGATGATAAGGTGATTTGGGAAACGGTCTATTTTGCCGCCAAAAATGCGATAGCAAGCGGCGATATAAGGAAAAAAGCAGATATAAGCCGCATTTCTTCCAACCGAATGAATGCGGAAGAATACCGCCAGATGCAGATGAATGAAACGGCGCACACGGCAGACCGTACGCCGGAACATTCCGATGTTTTTGCGGCGGCTTCGGCAGCCGCGCAGGCAGCGCCTAAACCGTCTGCCGAACATTACGGAACTGCCGAACGCTCTGCACCGTCGAAAGATGTGCCGCGCCGCGAAACCGCGGGGGCAGCCGAGTATACCAAGGTTATGGCTGCCGCAAAAGAAGGATTTGCAAATGCGCGCGAGGTTGCGGATATAGTCCGTTTTGACGACTGTTGCCCGGACGGCGCCGAAATCGGCGATACTATTTATGTTCATGCGCCGCATATTTCCGACGCAATACGAAAAAAGATTGCAGACGTTGCAAGCGACGTACCGGATAACTTTAAAAATGACGTGTTAACGGCAAAAATGGCTGAATGTTCCGGCGATACAGCGTCTGCCGCCTTTGCCCGTGATGCAGCGGAAAATACGGATGCTGCGGAAACTGCGGAAAAATCCGAAAACGGTGATGCATTGTGCAAAAGCACCGTCAGCGATATCGACATCGAGTATTTGGGTGAGGCTTTCAGAACCTATCTCATAGTCCGTTCGGGCGACAGTTTATTTCTTATAGACAAGCACGCCGCCCACGAGAGAATGATATTCAACCGCCTTATGGTTATGCAAAAACCGGAACCGCAGCTGCTGCTTGTGCCGTATGCTATGCAGCTTACAAAAGAGGAGTTTGCCGCCGTGTGCGAATGGCAACCCGAACTTGAAAAAACAGGCTTTGAAATTGAGGAGTTCGGCGAAAGCAGCATTATAGTACGTTCTGTTCCGTCAATTCTTGCCGATACCGATATAGGTATGACTATGGGCGAAATAATCGGGAACATAATGTCACGCCGCACGATTACCGACCGAAAGACCGAATGGGTGTACCACAGCGTAGCATGCCGTGCCGCCGTTAAAGCCGGCAATATCAATTCGCCGCAGGAACTTGCCGCCTTTGCAAAGCAGGTTCTTTCGGATAAAAGCATTATGTACTGTCCGCACGGCAGACCGGTAGCAATTGAACTTACACGCCGCGATATTGAAAAACAGTTCGGGAGAATACAGTGATGTGTAAAATACCGGTCGTCGTTGTTGTGGGTCCTACCGCTTCGGGAAAAACCCAACTTGCATTGCATATTGCCGAAAAATTCGGGGGAGAGGTAGTATCCGCCGATTCTATGCAGATATATAAAGGTATGGAAATAGCCTCCGCCGCACCGACAGCCGAGGAGATCGGTAACATTCCGCATCATATGATCGGCTGTGTTTTGCCGACTTCACGGTTCACCGTTGCGGATTATGTTAAGGCGGCGGGGCGGATAATCGCCGATATTTATAAAAGGGGGAAATTGCCTGTTTTAGCCGGCGGAACCGGACTTTATGTTGACAGTCTTATAAGCGGCACGGATTTTTCCTCCGAAAGCGATACCGGCGACGTAAGACGCAAACTGGAACGCAAGGCGGACGAAAAAGGTCTTGCCGAACTTTACGGTTACCTTTGCAAAACAGACCCGATCTCCGCAAAGCGGATCTCCCCGTCCGACCGCAAACGTATAATAAGAGCGATAGAGATATTTGAACTTCACGGCGTCACTAAATCGGAACTTGACGCTCGGTCGGTTCCCCCGACTTCGCCGTACTCGCCGATATTTATAGGTCTGCGGTTTGATGACAGGCTGATTTTATGGAACAGAATAGAACAGCGGGTAAAAAATATGGTAAAAAACGGCTTGGTTGAGGAGGCGCGAAGGTCATATATGTCACCGTTCGGTGATACCGCGTCACAGGCAATAGGACATAAGGAATTATACCCGTACTTTAAAGGCGAAAAAACCCTTGACGAATGCCTTGAGCGGCTTGTTGTCAGCACAAGACAGTATTCCAAAAGGCAGATGACCTGGTTTAATAAAAATAAGGATATAAACTGGATAGCGGCAGATAAGTGCAGCAATACGGCTGCCGCCGCATATGAAATAATAACGCAAAACGGGGGCGAGAACTTTGCACAATTTTTCGGTTGCTAACTTTTTTAAATGGGCAGTTATTGTAATCTTTGCAATATTCATTGTCGCACAGTTTTATTCAAGCATAGTTGCGCCCTTCAGCACCGAAAACGTTATGGCGTATTCTTTTGACGACGGTTTTGAAACCACAGGGATAGTTTTGCGTAACGAAACGCTTATAAAAAGCGAGTCGTCCGGCACGCTTGCATTCCGCGTGGGTCAGGGCGAAAGGGTGGCAAAAGGCGGCGCCATAGCCGATATTTATGCCGACCCGTCTGCGGCGGACGCAAACAGGCGGTTGGCGGAAATAAACAAACAAATAGCCGTTCTTCAGAAATCACAAAGTTACAATTCCTTCAATGCGAGCGATCTTGACCTGCTTAACGATACTATTTCAAGGGATCTTATATCGCTGCTTAAAGCGACGCAGAACGGATATATGGGTGACGCGGGCGACGCTGCCGCATCGCTTGCGGATAATATGAACCGCAAGCACATAGTATTGGGGGACGAGTCCGATTATTCCGCCGTTATTGCTTCGCTTACTTCGGAGAAACAGTCGCTGGAGGCGGGCGCCGCCAAGACTGTCGGCAGCGTAGTTTCGCCCGTAAGCGGATACTTTATCGCCGGAACCGACGGTTATGAAAACGCCGCCGACCTCAGCGATCTTTCGGAATTTGACGCTGATAAAATAAATTCTCTTGAACCGTCAGCCGAAAACGGAGAGTATATAGGCAAGGTGGTTTCGGACTATAAGTGGTACATAGCCGCCGCACTGCCGCTCGATAAAGCAATTTCCATGGAGGAGGGCAAAACATACAAGATTAATACCGCATTGTCCTCCGCCGCATCAATGTCGGCTAAACTTGAAAAAATAAACCGCGGCGAGAGCGGCGACGCGGCAGTTATATTTTCCTGCGAAAATATGAACAGCGAACTTGCCGGGGTAAGGAAAATGTCCTTCAAGATAGTAAGTAAAAGTTATTCCGGACTGCGCGTAAACAGCAAGGCAATAAGAATGAAGGACGGTAAAAAAGGTGTTTATGTCCTTGTGGGGCAGGAAGTCCGTTTCAGGGAGGTTAAAGTCCTTTACGCAGGCACGTCATTTTCAATCTGCGAAAAGCAGACCGAGGGCAAAAACCGCCTTAAACTGTATGACGAAGCCATTGTTAAAGGCAAAAATCTTTATGACGGAAAATCGGTAGACTGAAAAATGTAAAAGAGGCGTTGTAATATGACCGAAAGAGAATATGATTTTTTAAATAATTACAGTGAGATAACCGAAAATATCGCCGCATCGGCGGCCGCGTCGGGAAGAAAACCGAACGATATAACCCTGCTTGCCGCCACAAAAACCGTTCCCGCGGAACTTATAAATTTCGCAATCGCAAACGGGATAAAATATATCGGCGAAAATCGCGTGCAGGAGTTTTTGTCTAAAAATGACGAGATTTCTTCCGACGCTCACAGGCACTTTATCGGCCACTTGCAAACCAACAAGGTTAAGGATATAATAGGAAAAACCGAAATGATAGAATCCGTGCATTCGCTGAAACTTGCCGCCGAAATATCAAAACAGTCCGAAAAACACGGTATTATCACCGATGTGCTGCTTGAAATCAATATCGGTAACGAGGAAAGCAAGTCGGGTTTCGGCAAGACCGAAATCGAATCTAAACTGTATGAAATTTCCAAATTGCGCAATTTAAGAGTGCGCGGATTAATGGCAATACCTCCGATTTGCGAAAAAAGTGAGGAAAATCGTAAATATTTTTCCGAAATGTACAAACTGTTTATTGACATTGGGGCAAAAAAATCGGATAATATCTTTATGGACTATCTTTCAATGGGTATGTCCGATGATTACGCCGTTGCAATAGAAGAGGGCGCAAATATCGTCAGGATAGGAACGGCGCTTTTCGGCAAACGGGCGTATAAATAATTTTGTGTATCTTAATTTGCATATCATTTAAATTTGAAGGGAGAACTTTAAAATGGGATTTATGGATAAGATAAAAGACCTGGTAACTTCAAGCGAGGATTATTATGATGACGAGTTTGACAATAACGAGGAAGAGGTCGTATATAACACGGAGGAAAAGAAGCCGAAGAAAGAATCCGCGCAGGCTACTCCGTTCCCCGAAGAAAAACGCAACAAGTACGTTAATATAAGTGCAACGACTCAACTTCAGGTTGTCCTTGTTAAACCCGAAAGATATGAAGACGCGCCTTCAATAGCGGATCATTTGAATAATAAGCGTACGGTTGTCCTTAATCTTGAATCTGCCAACAAAGAAACAACGCGCCGCCTTGTGGACTTTTTAAGCGGCGTCGCCTATGCAAATAACGGGCAGATCAAAAGGGTGGCAGCCAGCACCTTTATAATAACACCTTTCAATGTCGATTTAGTGGGTGATCTTGTGCTTGACGAACTTGAAAGCAGCAACCTTTACCTGTAATTAATTTGTAATTAAATATGCAGCGCGATATGTTGTAAAATACGTTTAGGGGGATGAAATTATGTACACTTCAGATGATATCAGAAATCTTACGTTTCAAAAGTCGGTAAACGGCTATAAACCGGGCGATGTTGAAGAGTTCTTGGATGAACTTGCCACACAGATAGACGAACTCGTTGCCAAAAACCGCCAACTTAAAGAGCAGATGGACGCCGAGGGCAACTCCGCCGCATCACGAAAAGACGGCTCGGATGTTTCGGGATTGTCGGGTGAAAGTCTGCAAAATCTGCTTATAAATGCTCAGCGTATGGCTGACAGTATTGTAAACGAAGCTAAGAAAAAGGCGGCTGAAATTTTAGCCGACGCCGAACAAAAAAAGCAGGAAACAGATCGTAATACGGCAGCTAAACTTGAGGAGGCTCAAGAGAAAATAAAGTCGGTTATTGCCGAATCGGACAGAAGGTCAAATGACCTTGTGAGCGTTGCCGTATCAAAATCCGAAAGTATGATAAGCGCAGCACATGACAGCGTTGCGCGCCAGCAGGTTATGTTCGATAAATTAAAAGTCGGAGTTTCCGATTTTAAAAAGGAATTGGTAACCCTTTATAAAAAACAGCTTGAATTTATTGCTTCAATACCCGATGAAGTTCCGTCCGACCCCGAAACTATCGCGCGTGCGGTCGAATTTGTGGTGGACAGTACCCCAACGGCTGACTCTTTTGTGCAGTCGGGCAGGGACGGTGCGAAAAACGATGTGCAGGATGACAGCGATACAGACGGAAAATCGCCGGTTGATATAACCCGGCTGGAACCGGAAGAAAAAGCGGAAGATATTTTTGCAAATCCCGAAACCGAAAGTGCGGTTAAAGCTTTTGAAGAAAATATAAAGGTCGATACGGAAGACGAGTATGACCATACGATTGTACCGACATCGCAAACTGACGAGAACGGCACTGACGAGTCGGGCGTACAGCAGGACAGCGCAAGAAAGCCCGTTTCCGTAATACCCGAGGGCGCAGGCTCAACCAGCCGTCCCGAGCGCAGCGAGCGTCTGAAAAATTCTCTTAAATTTTTCGATGAGTACGACGAAGACGATGAAGATGAAGACGATGAACCGAGAAACTTTTTTAAGAGAAGAAAAAAATAATCAAAGGGGCATTAAATAACAATGGATTATAACCAAACCATAAATCTGCCGAAAACCGACTTCCCGATGCGTGCCGGGTTGCCGACAGCGGAACCGGTTATGCTTAAAAACTGGCAGGATAACAATGTATATGACGAACTTATGCGGCTTAATGAGGGCAAACCTTTATATGTTTTGCACGACGGTCCTCCGTATGCAAACGGAATTATTCATATGGGAACCGCACTTAATAAATCGCTTAAGGATTTTGTCCTGCGCTATAAAAATATGTCGGGATTTAAGGCACCTTATGTTCCGGGTTATGATACACACGGTCTGCCGACTGAACTTAAGGCGAGAAAAGCCGCCGGCAAAAAATCAGCCGAGCATATTTCCGCACTTGAGTTGCGCCGCATATGCCGTGATTTTGCTTTAAAATTTGCCGATGACCAGCGCCGTCAATTTGAACGTCTCGGCGTATTGGGCGAGTGGGATAACCCGTATATGACCCTTAAAAACGATTATGTTGCAAAACAGGTTGAAATATTCGGCAAAATGGCTGAAAAAGGTTATATTTATAAGGGCTTAAAGCCGGTTTATTGGTGCCCCGAATGCCAGACCGCGCTTGCGGAAGCCGAAATCGAATATGCAGAAGACCCCTGTCATTCTATCTATGTTAAATTTAAAGTAACCGATGATAAGGGCCTGCTTACAAAAATGGGTGCAGACCTTGACAAAACTTATTTTGTTATATGGACAACCACCACATGGACACTGCCCGCAAACCTTGCTATATGCTTAGGTCCGGATTACGAGTATGCCGTTGCAAAAGCAAACGGCGAGTATTACATTATGGCGCGCGAACTTATGGACGCCGCTATGAAGGTAGCCGGTATTGAAGATTACGAAATTATCGGAACAATGCAGGGCAGAGAATTTGAATATATGAAAGCCGCCCACCCGTTTATTGACCGTGAATCGCTTATAATAATAGGCGACCATGTAACTCTTGAAAGCGGTACGGGCTGTGTTCATACCGCACCGGGACACGGTGTTGACGACTTTGAAGTTTGCCGCAAATACCCCGAAATTCCTATGGTTGTGCCGGTTGATAACAAAGGCGTGCTGACAGAGGAAGCGGGCAAGTTCGCGGGTCTTGATACAAATGAAGCAAACAAGGCTATCGCCGCAGAACTTGAAAAGACCGGTCACCTGTTTGCGCTTAATAAGATAATTCACCAATATCCGCATTGCTGGCGCTGTAAGTCCCCCATTCTTTTCCGCGCTACAGAGCAATGGTTCTGCTCTATAAAAGACTTTGCCGACAAGGCGGTTGAGGCTATTAATACCGTCCGCTGGGTACCTGCCTGGGGACGCGACCGCATAACCGGAATGGTTACCGACCGCAGCGACTGGTGCATTTCCCGCCAGCGTACTTGGGGCGTCCCTATTCCGATAGTTTACTGTAAAGATTGCGGCCACGAGCTTATAAATCACGATACAATAGCGCATATTGCGGATATTTTCCGCGAAAAGGGTGCAGACGCGTGGTATGAACTTTCCGAAAAAGAACTCTTGCCCGATGGTGTAAAATGTGATAAATGCGGATGTACCGAATTCAAGAAAGAAACCGATATTATGGATGTGTGGTTTGATTCGGGAGTTTCGCATGCCGCAGTCTGCGGTCAGCGCGATTATCTCCGCGAGCCTGCCGACCTGTATCTTGAAGGCGCCGACCAGTACAGAGGTTGGTTCCAGTCGTCGCTGCTTACTTCCGTAGCGACCGACGGTGTTGCACCTTATAAGACTGTTGTAACTCACGGTTGGGTAGTTGACGGCGAGGGTAAAAAGATGTCAAAATCCCTCGGCAATACAATTAATCCCGACGATATCGTAAATAAATACGGTGCAGATATATTAAGGTTGTGGGTCGCTTCGTCCGATTATCACGCCGATATCCGTGTGTCCCCCGATATCCTTAAACAGTTAAGCGAGGTTTACAGAAAGATTCGGAATACCGCAAGATTTATTTTGGGCTGCATAAATGATTTTGACCCCAATAAGGATTGCGTAAATGACGCTCAGCTTGAAGAAATTGACCGTTTTGCACTTGCAAAACTTAACGAATTGGTTGAAAAATGCACGGTAGCATACGATAATTTTGAGTATCATATAATCGTGCACGCAATTCACAATTTCTGCGTTGTGGATATGTCAAACTTCTACCTTGACGCGCTCAAGGACCGTTTGTATGCAGAGGGCGAAAAATCTCTTACGCGCCGCGCCGCTCAAACAACAATTTACAGAGTGCTTGATACCCTTACAAGGCTTATCGCCCCGATACTTGCCTTTACCGCGGACGAAATATGGCACTTTATGCCGCATATTGAGGGCACCGATGAACGTAATATTGTATTCAATTCATTCCCCAAGGCAGAAAAGGGACGTGACGAAGAACTGCTTGCCCGTTGGGAAAAGATACACGCCGTGCGTGACGACGTAAAAAAAGAACTCGAAAATGCACGCGCCGCTAAAGTAATCGGCTCATCGCTTGAGGCCGACCTTACCCTGTATGCAACAGGTGAATTGTTTGATTTCCTTAAATCGGTTGAAACTATATTGCCGGAAGTGTTTATCGTATCGGGTCTTCATATAGTAAACGGCGATGACGGAAACAAGGGCGAGACTACAGGCGTCGGCATAAGTGTTTCAAAAATCGGGTACGGTAAATGTGAGCGTTGCTGGAAGTTTGACGATTCCGTCGGCAAAAATTCCGAGCATCCTACCCTCTGTGCCCGCTGTGCAAAAGTAATTTCAGAATAACGGATATTAAACGGCTGCCGCCGTGTGCGTGCAGCCGACTTTCCGATTTAAAAGAGGTGTAACCTTCGTGACCTACATTATTGCCACAATAGTCGGCGCACTTGTAATTGCTGTTGACCAGTTGACAAAATATCTTGTTATGACCGGTTTTAAACTCGGCGAGTCGCAAACCGTCATTAAGGGAGTCATCAACTTTACCTATATAAACAACGGCGGCGCCGCTTTCGGAATATTGCAGAATAAAACCTGGATTTTGCTTGCCGTTACCTTTTTTATGCTTATAATATGCGTCGGTATGCTTATAAAAAAGACCTATCGAACGCCGCTTATGTATTGGGCGGTCGTCCTGATACTTGCAGGCGGAATAGGAAATATGATAGACCGACTGTTCAGAAAAGGTCAGGTCGTGGATTTTATAGAGGCTGCGTTTGTGGATTTTCCGGTGTTTAATGTAGCGGATATCTCGGTGTGCGTCGGCGCAGGGTTGATCTTTTTATACTTTATTACGGACCTTGTGCGTGATATCAGGCGCAAGCCGCAATCGATCGACGCTGATGATATACTGGATAATAAGAAATCCAAATGACCGATAAAACCGTAATTGCAGAGTCGGGATATGACCGTGCCGATGTCTTTGTGTCGCAGGCGCTGAACATCACAAGGTCATCGGCTGAAAGACTTTTTAAAGAAAATTCGGTGCTTAAAAACGGCAAACCGATAAAAAAGCGCGACGCCGTGGCGGCAGGGGATACCTTACAGGTTATAATCGAGGACCCTGCGCCGGATAAGGCGCAGCCGCAGAACATACCGCTTGATATCGTCTATGAGGACGATGATCTGTTGGTTGTAAATAAGCCGCGCGGAATGGTAGTTCACCCGGCACCGGGCAACCGTGACGGTACATTGGTCAACGCTTTGCTGTATTATTGCGGCGATTCGCTTTCCGGCATAAACGGGGTTATCCGCCCCGGTATACTTCACCGAATAGATAAAAATACAAGCGGACTTCTGCTTGTTGCAAAAAACGATAAAGCACATATTTTTTTGGCTGAACAAATAAAATCCCATTCCTTTACACGGGAATATGAGGCTGTGGTATACGGCGGTTTCGGCAACAAAACCGAGGGGACGATTGATCTGCCGATAGGCAGACATCCCGTTAAGCGCAAGCAAATGGCGGTAACACAGAAAAACTCCAAAAATGCCGTTACACACTACAGCGTGATAAAGGATTACGGTAACTTCTCCCATTTGCGTTTGCGCCTGTACACCGGCCGAACGCATCAGATAAGGGTGCATATGGCGCACATCGGTCACCCTGTCGCAGGTGACGATGTCTACGGACCGCGCTGCGACACCACGGGGCTTGGCGGGCAATGCCTGCACGCCAAAGTAATCGGTTTTATACATCCGACAACAGGGGAATATATGCAGTTTGAGTCGCCGTTGCCGGAATATTTTTTGAACTTTTTAAAAAAAGTTGCCGCCGGGCAACAGAATGGAGATTAAATATGGAAAATGCAAAAAAACAGGAACTTGCCGTGATTGCCGAAAAAATCCGCCTTGGCGTAATTGAGGGCACATTCAACGCAAAGTCGGGGCATCCGGGCGGCTCGCTGTCAATAGCCGAACTGCTTTCATACCTTTATTTTGACCGTATGAATGTCGACCCCAAAAACCCCAAAATGGCAGATCGCGACCGTCTTGTACTGTCAAAGGGCCACGCCGCACCGGCATTGTATGCCGCACTGTGTGAAAAAGGCTATTTTCCGTTTAAAGAAATTCAAAGGCTTCGTCACACGGGTTGCCTGCTTCAGGGTCATCCGGATATGAAGCATATTCCGGGCGTCGATATGTCAACGGGTTCGCTCGGTCAGGGATTTTCGGCTGCCTGCGGTATGGCGCTCAGCGCAAAGCATTTCGGCGACAGTTATCGCGTTTTCTGTATCTGCGGTGACGGTGAAATAGAAGAAGGTCAGGTCTGGGAGGCTGCAATGTTCGCAGGCAATAAGGGACTTTCCAATCTTACGCTGTTTGTTGATCTTAATAACTTGCAGATAGACGGAACTATCGACGAAGTAAACTCCCCCAAGCCTGTTGACGCGAAGTTTGCCGCTTTCGGCTGGAATGTAATAACAATTGACGGACACAATTTCGATGAGATAGAAAGCGCCGTAAAGGCAGCCGATAAATCGGATAAACCGACTGCCGTAATAATGAATACGATCAAGGGTAAGGGTGTTTCTTATATGGAAAACCAGGTTGGCTGGCATGGTTCTGCACCTAATGCGGAACAGTACGAAATTGCCGTTAATGAAATTAAATCGCGGCTTGAAACCTTACAATAAGCTTTTTAAGCGGAAACGGAGATAAACATGGCTGAAATTAAAAAAGAAGCAACCCGAGAGGCTTACGGCAGAACCCTGGTCGAACTCGGTGAAAAACATAATGATTTTATTGTATTGGACGCGGATCTTGCCGCTGCCACAAAATCGGGCGCATTTAAAAAAGCATTTCCCGACAGATTTTACGATTGCGGAATTGCCGAACAGAATATGATGAGCATTGCCGCAGGTATAGCCGCAACCGGCAAAAAAGTATTTGCAAGTTCGTTTGCTATGTTTGCCGCCGGCAGAGCCTTTGAACAAATAAGGAACTCTATCGGTTATCCCCACCTTAATGTGGTTATCTGTGCAACCCACGCAGGTATATCGGTAGGTGAGGACGGCGCTACGCACCAGTGCAATGAAGATATTGCCCTTATGCGTGCAATTCCCGGTATGACCGTTATAAACCCTGCCGATACCGTTGAGGGCAGGCTTGCAATGCTTGCCGCTTACGAGCATGACGGACCGGTGTATATTCGCTTCGGCAGACTTGCCGTCCCGGTAGTTTTCGGCGAGGATTATAAGTTTGAAATAGGTAAAGCCGCCACTCTTAAAGACGGCAGCGATGTTACGATCATAGCAACGGGTCTTATGGTTAAGGAAGCGCTTGAGGCATATGAACTTTTAAAGGCTGACGGTATAAATGCAAGAATTATTAATATGGCAACCATAAAGCCGCTTGATGAGGACGCTGTAATTTCTGCCGCAAAAGAAACCGGTGCAATAGTTACGGCTGAGGAACATTCCGTGATCGGCGGTCTCGGCAGCGCCGTGTGCGATATTGTTTGCGAAAAATGCCCGGTTCCGGTGCTTAAACTCGGTATGAATGACCGATTCGGTATGTCGGGTCCGGCTGCCGAACTGCTTGATAAATTCGGTTTCCGTGCAAAAAATATTGCCGAAATGGCTAAAAAGGCCATCGCACTTAAAAAATAATTGCTTTTTTAATTCGATGATCAAATTTTGCCCTGCTTTTCGATTCTGCTTTGAAAGGCAGGGCAAAATGTTAAATAAATATTCACATTATTTACTAAAGATTTTAATAAGCGGCATATATAATAAAGGACAACAAGACCGATTGAAATAATATAATCAGAAAGGATCTGAATTTTATGGATGAAAACAAAAGATCGGAAATACTCGGATTTGACTCGGTTGAGGACGGTAATGCCGCCGAAACGGACAATATGAACGAACAGGCGGCAACCCCTGCAGAAGATACCGTTTTTGCCCAAAACGGTGAGGGTGAAACGGCAAACGTCACGCAGAGCGATTCGTACAGCGGCGAGCGGACGGAAGGATTTGCCGGCGGCAAT
Organism: Agathobacter sp.; assembly: GCA_963656085.1. GTDB lineage: Bacteria > Bacillota > Clostridia > Oscillospirales > Acutalibacteraceae > CAVALG01. Next base: position 1,404 of record CAVKHV010000017.1, on the reverse strand, counting down.
GATTTTTTTGCGGGAAGCGGCGCTCAATTTCAACCCGAACGCAGTTACACTCCGGAAATACCTTTTGCGGATTTAAGAGGTCATAATCATTATTCCGTTGCTGCCGCCGATGCGGCAAATAAAAACAAACCGCGCTTTTCGGTGCTTACTTTGGTAGTTTCGGTTGTTTGCGCGCTTGCAGTCGGTGTGGGTTCTTCGCTGTTGGTGCTTGCTAATTGCAAAGGCACCGTGAGCGGCGGGTCAACGGGTTCAACTGTTAAAAACATAGTGGTTTCGGACGAATCCGAAACTATGGTTGAAGCGGTTTATGAAAAATGTGCCGACAGTATTGTGGGTGTGCGCACAACTTCCTCACTCAGCAGCTTTTTCGGTGGTTCACAGGAAGTGAGCGGCGAAGGTTCGGGTATTGTCTATTCGTCGGATGGGTATATTATCACTAACTATCATGTCATAGCGGCTTCAAGCAGTTCATCTACATCTTCATATTTCGGTCAGAATTCATCAAGCAGCAGTGTGGCTGACAAAATAGAAGTATATTTACCGACTGACCCCGAAACCGCAATTTCGGCAACCGTTGTAGGTTACAATATTTCCTCGGATTTGGCGGTATTGAAAATCAATAAAACAGGTCTTACCGCAATAGAAATAGGAGATTCCGACACTCTTAAAGTGGGTCAGAACGTTGTTGCAATAGGTAATCCGGGCGGATTGCAATTTATGGGAAGCGTTACAAGCGGCGTTATCGGCGGACTTAACCGTACTCTTACTATAGACTCAATCGGAACAATGAAACTTATCCAGACCGACGCTGCCATAAATCCCGGCAACTCGGGCGGCGCACTTGTAAATTCAGAAGGCAAACTCATAGGTATAAACTCATCAAAACTTGTAAACACAAGTTATGAAGGCATGGGGTTCGCAATACCGGTAAACGATGCAATTAAAATCTGCAAAAAACTGATCTCGAACGAGGGTACGGCAACCCCGTATATAGGCGTAAACATCAATACAAAATATACTTCCGAAGTGCTTAAATATTACGGGTTCCCGTCAGGTGCAGTCGTAAACAGCGTAGATGACGGCGGCCCTGCCGACAACGCAGGTATACAAAGAGGAGATATTATAACAAAATTCGGCGATACCGAAATAAGCGAGTATACCGTTTTGGGCGATGCTCTGAACCAGTGCTCTTCCGGTGATACGGTTAAGGTTGAAATATACCGTTCCGGTTCCACAAAAACAGTGGAAGTTAAAATAGGCGAAAGCAAAAACTGAAATCAGAATAAGTAATTAAACGCCGTGCCGTACGGACGGGGATGTGCAAAACATCCTGTCTGTGCGGCGCGGTACGTTTTTGCTATCTGCAATATCGCCTGTTAATTAAAAATTAATTTTTTAGCCGAT
>CAVKHV010000016.1:0-28148 GCA_963656085.1 Agathobacter sp. | reverse complement strand
TTTTTTGCCGCAGCCCTGCCGTAAGCGGTACGTGAGTATATATTCTTTTCGTTAAATTTATTGCCGCTGTAATATCCGCCGCCGTTCGGGCATATTTTTGTACAAAGAAACAAAGAAACGAAGTAAGCGGAGGAATTACAATGACCGATACAAGCATTTACAAGGATATAGCGCAGCGGACGGGCGGAAGCCTGTATCTTGGGGTAGTAGGTCCCGTGAGGACGGGAAAGTCCACATTTATTAAAAGATTTATGGATACTCTTGTTCTGCCGAATATTGAGGGCGATTACAGGCGGGGGCGTGCCAACGACGAAATGCCGCAATCCGCCGCAGGCAGGACAATAATGACCACCGAACCTAAATTCATCCCTGAGACAGCCGTTAAGGTGTTTATAGATGATAATGCGAGTTTTGATGTGCGTCTGATAGATTGCGTCGGGTACATAGTACCGAGTGCAATCGGATATAATGAGGACGAAGGTCCGAGAATGGTTATGACCCCGTGGTTTTCTGAACCTATTCCTTTTGATAAGGCTGCGGAAATAGGCACACAAAAGGTAATTAACGAACATTCTACAATAGGTCTTGTTGTAACTACCGACGGCAGTATAAGTGACATTCCGCGTGCCGAATATGAGGATGCCGAGGGCAGAATTATATCAGAACTCAAGGCGATAAACAAACCCTTTATAGTTTTGCTTAACTCTGCACATCCCGATTCGGAGGAAACAAAGGCGCTTGCCGCCGAAATATCGCAAAAACACGGCGTTTCGGTTATGCCCGTCAACTGCCTCGAGCTCGGCGAAGCCGATATTAAAAAAATACTCGCCGGGATTTTATACGAATTCCCTGTAAAAGAAATCAGGGTGGAACTCCCGATGTGGATAACGGCGCTTGACGATGAACATTGGCTTAGAAAGGAACTTGCTGAAACGCTGCAAAACACCTGCTGTAATATAAAAAAGGTCAAAGATATATACGGTTTTGCCGATAATGCGGCAAAGTCCCCCAGCATTTCGGGTACGAAAATTATTTCCATCGAACTCGGCAGCGGATGCTGCGGCACCGAACTTGTAACCGATCCGCAACTGTTCTATAAGATCATAGAAGAAACTACCGGAATTGCAATTAAAAACGAACAGGAATTAATGAGCAATATTATGTCCCTTGCCGAACTGAAGCGGGAATATATGAAATTCAAGGATGCGCTTGACGAGGTAGAGGCAACGGGCTACGGTATTGTTATGCCGGATATAGGCGAACTTAAACTTGAAGACCCCGAAATTGTTAAACAGGGCGGCAGATACGGCGTAAGGCTGCGTGCAAGCGCACCCTCCATTCATATGATGAAAGCAAACATAACTACCGAGGTAAGCCCGATAGTCGGCTCGGAAAAACAGTCTGAAGATTTGGTTATGTATCTGCTTAACGGTTTTGAGGAAGACCCTGCTAAAATTTGGGACTCTAATATTTTCGGAAAATCACTTCATTCGCTTGTGAATGAGGGATTGCATACCAAACTTGCCCGAATGCCGCAGGACGCCCGTATGAGATTGCAGGAAACTATAGAAAGGGTGATCAATGAAGGCTGCAGCGGGCTTATCTGCATAATACTTTAAAATATTTGATTTTACCATGCCGCAATATGTCAAAAAGCACAGGCTGATTTGACATATTGCGGCTGCTTTTGTCATTTAACGAAAAAATTTATTAATTTTAAAAAATACTTGCATAAATATTCATAATATGCTATAATTTTTGCATAAAAATTAGTCAACAGGTATTTTGAATGAATAATATTAACGATTTAGGTGGTGAAATAATGTTTAATGTTTTTATTGACGGCAGCGCCGGAACTACGGGGTTAAGAATTTACGAAAGACTGCAAGATCGAAAAGATATAAAATTGAATTTATTAAGCGGCGAAAATCGCAAGGACCCCGATGCGCGGCACGCCGCCATAAACGGCGCAGACGTTGTTTTTCTCTGCTTGCCGGACGCGGCTGCAAAAGAGGCTGCGGCAATGTGTAAAAATCCCGACACGGTTATTATTGACACATCTACCGCACACAGAACTGCCGACGGGTGGGAGTACGGTTTCCCCGAACTGTCGGAGAAAATTAAAAACAAAATAGCGGGTTCAAAACGTATAGCGGTCCCGGGGTGCCACGCAAGCGGATTTATTTCTCTTGTATATCCGCTGGTCAGGTCCGGTGCAATCGGTGCGGAGTGTGAACTGTCCTGCTTTTCCGTTACGGGTTACAGCGGCGGCGGCAAAAAAATGATTGCAGAGTACGGAGCGGATAACAGAGATGTTTTACTTGACGCGCCGCGGCAATACGGCATACTGCAGGCGCACAAACATTTGCCGGAAATGAAAGCGGTCTGCGGCCTTGAAAAAGAGCCGATATTTTCGCCGATAGTTGCCGATTATTACAGCGGAATGGTTGTAACGGTACCGATTTTTGCCGATAATTTAAATGCACCCGTCAGCGAAATTAAAAAAATTTACGCCGAAATGTACAATGGACCTGTTGTTAAGTATGTCGAAAATTTTGACGAAGACGGATTTGTGTCAGCGTGCAAACTTTCCGGGAGGGACAGTATGGAGATATCTGTAACAGGCAATGACGAGCGTATATTGTTGATTTCAAGATACGATAACCTCGGCAAAGGCGCATCGGGCGCGGCGATTGAATGTATGAATATAGTTTTGGGGTTACCCGAAGCAGAGGGACTTGACTTGTGAGGTTTTAGGTATGGAATTTGTAAAAGGCGGCGTGTGCGCCGCGAAGGGATTTAAAGCAGGAGGAGTGCATTGCGGAATAAGAAAAAACCGCGCAAAACGTGACCTTTCATTGATCTACAGTGAAAAGCCTGCGACAGCCGCTGCGGTCTACACAACCAATCTTGTTAAGGGCGCACCGCTTGAAGTTACAAAAAAGCACATTGCGGACGGCGTAGCGCAGGCTGTAATCTGTAACAGCGGAAATGCCAACACTTGTAACGCAAACGGTGTGCAGATTGCCGAAGAAACTTCCGTGCATCTCGGCGAGGTGCTGGGTATACCGGCAGATGATGTAATTGTGGCTTCTACCGGAGTTATAGGTCTGCCGCTTGATATAGAGCCGATAAAAAAAGGTATTCCCGAACTGGCTGCAGTGCTGTCTGAAAACGGAAGTGAGCAGGCAGCAGAGGGGATAATGACGACCGATACAAAAATCAAGCAGGCAGCCGTCAGTTTTACGGTGGGCGGTAAAACCTGCAAAATCGGCGGAATAGCAAAGGGCTCTGGAATGATACATCCGAATATGGCAACGATGCTTGTTTTTATAACTACAGATTGCGCCATATCCCATAAAATGCTGCAAACAGCGCTTTCGGGCGATATCGCCGAAACATTTAATATGATAAGTGTTGACGGTGATACTTCAACAAACGATATGGTGGCGGTAATGGCTAACGGTATGGCGGGTAACGCAGAGATAACCGATTACGGCAAGGATTTTACCGAGTTTATGAAAGCGCTTAATACGATAAATGTTTACCTTTGCAGGCAAATAGCGGCAGACGGTGAAGGGGCAACCAAGCTTATAGAGTGTAAGGTAAGCGGCGCGGCAACCGTAAAAATTGCAAAACAGGTTGCAAAATCGGTTGTATGTTCTTCGCTCACAAAGGCGGCTATGTTCGGTGCCGACGCAAACTGGGGGCGTGTTCTTTGCGCTATTGGATATTCGGGTGCGCCCGTAGATGTTAATAAAATAGATGTAGCCTTTAAGTCGGCAGCGGGAGAGATAGAGGTATGCAGGAACGGTTCGGGGATACCGTTCAGCGAAGAAAAGGCGAAAGAAATATTGACGGAATACGAAATAGAGATACTGGTTGCGCTCAAGAGCGGCAAATATTTTTCTACCGCCTGGGGATGCGACCTTACATATGATTATGTTAAAATAAACGGAGATTACCGCACTTGAACGGGGATGAAAATATGTCGGTAAATATAACGAACGCGCAGCGCGCCGAGGTTCTTACTCAGGCGTTGCCCTACATACAAAAATATTACGGCAAAACCGTTGTTATAAAATACGGCGGCAACGCAATGGTAAACGAAGAATTAAAGCAACAGGTAATGGAGGATATCGTGCTCTTGTCCCTTATCGGGGTAAAGGTTGTTTTGGTACACGGCGGCGGACCCGAAATAACCGAAATGCTTAAAAAAATAGGTAAAGAGTCAGTCTTTGTGGACGGACTTCGCGTGACCGATAAAGAGACTTCCGAGATTGTTCAAATGGTGCTTGCGGGTAAGATCAACAAGGGGCTTGTTAATCTGTTGCAGATAAACGGCGGCAAGGCGATGGGTGTTTCGGGTATGGACGGACATATGATTGAGGCGTGCCCGAAAGATGAACGCCTCGGTTTTGTCGGTAAAATAACAAAAGTGAATGTACAGCCGATTTTTGATTTGCTAAAATATGATTATATCCCCGTGGTTTCTACGGTGGGCTGCGATATGGACGGTAATGTTTATAACATAAATGCCGACACCGCCGCCGCTTACATAGCAGGCGCGATGGGTGCGGAGAGACTTATATTAATGACCGATATTGCAGGTATACTTAAGGATAAGGACAACCCAGATTCGCTTATTCCGTGCCTTAATATCGAAGAAGCGGTGCAATTGTTCGGTGACGGTACAATTTCGGGCGGAATGGTTCCCAAGGTCGAATGTTGCATTGAAGCGATACATTACGGTGTAAATAAAGTTATTATAATGGACGGTCGTGTACCTCACTCCCTGCTTATAGAAACTTTGACGGATGAGGGTGCAGGCACTATGGTAACAGGTGAAAAAGATGATAAACGTTAAAGAATCCGATAAAAATTATATTGCAAATACCTATGCGCGTTTTCCGGTAGTTATAACAAGGGGTAAAGGCTCTGTCTTAACTGACGAGAACGGTAAGGATTATATTGACCTTGCAACAGGCATTGCGGTTAATACCTTCGGCGCGGCTGACGATGAATGGTTGAGCGCAGTTAATAAACAACTCTGTAAAATTCAGCACACATCAAACCTGTATTACACCGCCCCGTGTGCCGAACTTGCAGAGGTTCTGTGCAAACGTACCGGACTTAAAAAGGTTTTTTTCTCAAATTCGGGTGCAGAGGCAAATGAATGTGCTATCAAAGCGGCGCGAAAATACGCAGCCGAAAAGAAAGGTGCAGACTGCTTTAATATAATAACCCTTGTAAACAGCTTTCACGGCAGAACCGTCACCACCCTTGCGGCTACGGGACAGGATGTTTTTCATAAAGATTTTTTGCCGCTTACCGACGGGTTTATTTATACCGAGGCAAATAATATCGAGATGCTTAAAAAAGCCGTGTCGGGCGGTAATGTCGCCGCAATAATGATAGAATGTGTTCAGGGTGAAGGCGGCGTTGTGCCGCTTAGCAAGGAGTTTGTAACTTCGGCGGCGGATATTGCAAAAGAAAACGATATTCTGCTTATTGTTGACGAAGTGCAAACGGGCAACGGCAGAACAGGGGAACTGTATGCCTATATGAATTACGGAATCATCCCTGATATTGTTACTACCGCAAAAGGGCTCGGCGGAGGATTGCCTATCGGGGCGACAATGCTCGGCGAAAAGGTTAAAGATGTTTTTTCACCGTCTGACCACGGATCAACATTCGGCGGCAACCCTGTTTGCTGCGCAGGCGCGCTTAATATTATAAACAGGATCGACAGCGAACTTTTAAACGGCGTAAAGCATAAAGCGGAATATATCAACACCGCCCTGAAGGGTGCTTCCGGCGTTAAGTCCGTTTCCGGACTTGGGCTTATGATAGGCGTCGAAACCGAAAAGCCCGCCGCCGAAGTTATAAAGAAATGTATGGAGAATGGCGTTTTGGTTATAAAGGCTAAAAACAAGATAAGGCTTTTGCCTGCCCTTAATATTCCCGATGACCTGCTTACTGAAGCCGTAAATATACTTATAAAATGTTGCGAGGTGTAAAGAAAATGAATTTAAAAGGGAAAAATTTTCTAAAGTTGCTTGATTTTTCGGCGGAGGAAATAGACGGCTTGTTGCAGCTTGCCGCCGAACTGAAAAATAAAAAGAAAAACGGAATACCGCACCGTCTTTGCGAGGGTAAAAACATTGCCTTAATATTTGAAAAAACAAGCACAAGAACGCGCTGCAGTTTTGAGGTGGCGGCACGCGACCTGGGGGCAGGCGTTACATATCTTGACCCTTCCGGTTCGCAGATAGGCGTAAAGGAAAGCATCGCCGATACGGCGCGCGTGCTCGGGCGAATGTTTGACGGTATCGAATACCGCGGTTACGGGCAGGAAATTGTTGAGGAACTTGCAAAATACGCAGGCGTGCCTGTTTGGAACGGGCTTACCAATGAATTTCACCCCACGCAGATATTAGCGGATTTTTTAACAATCAAAGAGCATTTCGGCTGTCTTAAAGGTATCAACTTGGTTTATATGGGCGACGCCCGTTATAATATGGGCAATTCACTTATGGTCGGCTGCGCCAAAATGGGCGTTAATTTTACCGCCGCCGCACCGGAGGGGTATTTCCCGAATAAGGAACTGCAAGACGAGTGTTTAAAAATTGCAGAGCAAAGCGGCGCAAAAATACGGTTTGAAACCGACCCTGTTAAGGCTGCAAGCGGCGCAGATGTCATTTATACCGATGTTTGGGTATCTATGGGCGAACCTGCCGAAGTTTGGGAAGAACGCATTAATGCGCTGCTTACATATCAGGTTAATAAAAAAATAATGGATGCCGCAGGCGAAAATGCCGTGTTTATGCACTGCCTGCCTGCATATCACGACCATAAAACAAAAGTAGGAAAAGAAATGGGCGAACGGTTCGGGCTTGACGCTTTTGAAGTCACGGACGAAGTGTTTGAGTCGCCGCAATCAATAGTTTTTGACGAGGCTGAAAACCGTATGCATACTATAAAAGCCGTTATTGCGGCAACATTGGGTTGATTTTATGAGCAAAAAATATTTGGTTTTAGAGGATGGAACTGTCTTTGAGGGAACTGCTTTCGGCGCAGATACCGAAACGACAGGCGAACTTGTTTTTACAACGGGAATGTGCGGATATATTGAAACTATTACCGATGAGAGTTATTGCGGACAGATTGTGTTGCAAACTTTTCCGCTTATCGGTAATTACGGAATAATTCCCGAGGATTTTGAGGGGAAGTGTGCTTTAAAAGCGTATGTAGTGCGTGAAGTATGTGAAATCCCGTCTAATTTTCGCTGTGCGGAAACATTAGATGCTTTTCTTAAAGAAAAGGGAATACCCGGAATTTGCGGAATTGATACAAGGGCAATTACTAAAATCATTCGCGAAAGCGGAGTTATGAATGCCGCCGTGCTTAATTCCGTACCGCAGGATTTATCCGATATTAAAAACTACCGGATAACGGGTGCGGTCAGATCCGTAACCTGCAAGGAAAGAGAAATATTCAATCCGTCGGGCAAACATAAAATCGTTTTAATTGATTACGGCGCAAAAAAGAATATTATAAGGGAGCTTGTAAAACGGGATTGCACAGTTACCGCCGTACCTGCCGATACATCTGCCGAAGATGTATTATTGCTTTGCCCCGACGGGGTAATGCTTTCAAACGGCCCCGGCGACCCTACCGATAACCCGTACGAGATAGCCCAGATTAAAAAACTTATGGGTAAAGTTCCCATTTTCGGCATCTGCCTCGGGCATCAGTTGATGGCGCTTGCTGCAGGTGCGCAAACCGAAAAAATGAAATACGGTCACCGCGGAGTGAATCAACCCGTGAAAGAAACGGACGGAAAACGCACTTATATAACAAGCCAAAACCACGGGTATGCCGTGGTGGGTGAAAGTGTTAAAAACGGCAAAATCAGTTTTATAAACGCCAATGACCAAACTTGCGAGGGTATTGATTACCCCGAATTAAAGGCGTTTTCGGTGCAGTTTCACCCCGAGGCGTGTTCGGGTCCGCACGATACGGAATTTTTATTTGACCGCTTTTTAAAACTAACGGAGGAAAAGTAAATGCCGCTTGATAAATCCATAAAAAAAGTAATGGTAATAGGTTCGGGTCCTATAGTAATCGGGCAGGCTGCGGAGTTTGACTATGCAGGCGCGCAGGCGTGCCGTGTGCTTAAAGAGGCGGGCGTAAATGTTGTGCTTGTAAACTCAAACCCTGCTACAATAATGACAGATAAAGCCCTTGCCGATGAAATATACCTTGAACCGCTTACGGAAGAAACGGTTAAACGCATTATTTTAAAAGAAAAGCCCGACAGTTTGCTTGCCTCGCTCGGAGGTCAGACAGGGCTTACTATTGCTATGCAGCTGCAAAAAGACGGTTTTCTTGAAGAAAACAATGTCCGTCTTATCGGCACAAACGCAGACGCAATAGACAAGGCGGAGGACAGGCAACTTTTTAAAGAAACAATGGAATCGATAGGTGAGCCGACAATTCCGTCCGATATTGCCAATGATGTTGAAACCGCGCTTAAAATCGCCGAAAAAATCGGCTATCCGGTTATAGTCCGCCCTGCATTTACACTCGGCGGAGCAGGCGGCGGAGTAGCCTGTAACAGTGAAGAACTCGCCATAATCGCAAAAACGGGTCTTGACGCGTCCCCGATAACCCAAATACTTGTTGAAAAGTACATATTCGGCTGGAAAGAGATTGAGTTTGAAACTATGCGTGACGGCGCCGGCAATGTTATTGCCGTTTGCAGTATGGAAAACTTCGACCCCGTCGGCGTGCATACGGGGGACAGTATAGTTGTTGCCCCTGCGCTTACTTTGTCGGATAAAGAATATCAGATGCTGCGCAGTGCGGCGCTTAATATAATTTCCGCCCTCGGTATTGTGGGCGGCTGCAACTGCCAGTTTGCACTCTCACCCGACAGTTTTGAGTATGCGGTAATTGAGGTTAATCCCCGTGTTTCGCGGTCGTCTGCGCTTGCTTCCAAAGCAACGGGTTATCCGATTGCCAAAACCACCGTCAAAATCGCCCTCGGTTATACGCTTGATGAAATCACTAATGATATTACCGGCAAAACCTGTGCTTGCTTTGAACCTGCCCTTGATTATGTGGTAGTCAAACTTCCCAAATGGCCGTTTGATAAATTTGCAGGCTCACCCCGGACTTTGGGCACACAGATGAAAGCAACGGGCGAAGTTATGGCGATAGGCAGCAGTTTTGAGGAGGGAATTATGAAAGCGGTCAGGGGGGCGGAGATATCCCTTGACACCCTTAACGCCGCCCCGATTTCCGAAGAAAATGTAAAAGAGCGTCTTAAAAATACCGATGACCGCCGCCTGTTTACGGTTTTTGAAGCCCTTAAAAGCGGAATTTCGGTTGATGATATACATAATATTACACGCATAGATAACTTTTTCCTTTATAAACTTCAAAATCTTGCGAAATATGAAAAAGAAATTAAGGGAAACCTAACGCAAGAACTTTATTTAAAAGGCAAAAAGTTGGGGTATACGGATAACGCCCTTAAAATGCTTTCGGGTTGCGATTTACCGCCTGCCGCCAATGCCGCCTATAAAATGGTTGATACCTGCGGCGCGGAATTTGACGCTGAAACGCCGTATTTTTATTCGTCCTACGGTACAGAATGCGAGTCGCGCGCGTTCAAGCGTTCGGGTAAACCCGTAATTATGGTATTGGGTTCAGGACCTATAAGGATAGGGCAGGGGATAGAGTTTGACTATTCCTCGGTACATTGCGTGTGGACGCTTAAAGAGTTAGGCTATGATGTTGTTATAGTAAACAATAATCCCGAAACCGTGTCGACCGATTATGACACCGCCGATCGCCTTTATTTTGAGCCGCTTTGCGAAGAAGATGTAATGAATATTATTAAGGTTGAAAAGCCGGTTGGCGTTGTGGTAGCTTTCGGCGGTCAGACCGCTATTAAACTTACCGAGTTTTTAAATGATAAAGGCATTACCATTTTAGGCACTTCGGCAGAGGGAATAGATTTAGCCGAGGATAGGGAACGCTTTGATAAACTGCTTGAAAAGTTCTCAATAAATCGCCCCAAGGGGTTCGGTATAAACACTGCGGACGAGGCGTTGCAGGCTGCCGGAACTCTCGGTTATCCTGTGCTTTTGCGCCCGTCTTATGTAATCGGCGGACAGAATATGAAAATTGTACATAATGCCGACGAAGTAAAAATGTATATGGATAAAATCCTTTCGGGCGGGATTGACAACCCTGTACTTGTGGATAAATATATGGCAGGCAAGGAATTGGAGGTTGATGTAATTTCGGACGGTACGGATGTGCTTATACCCGGCGTTATGCAGCATATTGAGCGTGCAGGCGTTCACAGCGGAGACTCTATCGCGGTTTATCCGCCGTATAATATTAACGATAAAATGATGGAAAAAATTGCAGACTGCTCGCGTAAATTAGCGCTTGCCCTCGGTACGCGCGGACTTGTTAATATCCAGTATTTGATTTACGAAAATGACCTTTATGTTATTGAGGTAAACCCGCGTGCTTCACGAACAGTGCCGTATATAAGTAAGGTTACGGGCGTGCCTATGGTAGATATAGCCGCGCGCGTTATGACGGGCAGCACCCTTAAAGAGCTGGGCTGCGGAACGGGATTGCACAAAACGCCGCCGTATTTTGCGGTTAAAGTTCCCGTGTTTTCGTTTGAAAAACTAAGCGATGTAAACTCATATCTCGGCCCCGAAATGAAATCAACGGGTGAAGTTTTGGGTATAGGTAAAAATCTTAAAGAAGCATTATTCAAGGGCTTGACCGCCGCAGGTATGAAGTGCCGCTCCGCATTTTCCGACGGTGAAACGGGAATTTTAATAAGTGTTGATTCTCACGATTTGCAGGAGGCTGTTGCACTTTCCAAAAAGTTTGACGATTTGGGATTTAAACTTTACGCAACAAGGGAAACGGCACAGGCAATAAAAAATCTCGGAATATCGGTTACCGAAATTGCGGGGATACGCGAAAGCGATAATGCGTTTAAACTGCTTGAAAACGGTAATATAAATTATGTTATTTATACGGGCGCATTGTTGGATTCTACCGTTGACGATTATATTGCCCTCCATCGCCGCGCTCTGCAATTGTCAATCCCCTGCCTTACTTCGCTTGATACCGCCAATGCTCTCGCCGATATAATTGCAAGCAGATACAGCGAAGATAACACCGAACTTGTGGATATAAACAATATGCGTACCGAGCGGCAGAAACTCAAATTTGCAAAAATGCAGGGAACAGGGGACGACTACATTTTTATCGAGAATTTCGATAATTCCATAACCTGCCCCGAATCGCTTTGCATAACCCTTTGTGACCGCCATAAAGGTATCGGCGGATTCGGTATCGTTCTGATTGAAGATTCCGAAATTGCCGACGCAAGAATGCGTATTTACAACGGCGACGGTTCGGAGGGGAAAATGGCGGGCAACTGCATCCGCTGTACCGCAAAATATCTTTACGATAACGGTATAGTTTCATCGGATACAATGAAGATTGAAACCGCAAGCGGCGTTAAAGACATAAAGGTTTATACCTCCGGCGGCAAGGTAACCCTTGTTTCGGTTGATATGGGCGCAGTGGAATTGGCGGCAAAAAAAGTGCCTACAACCATTAAGGCTGAAAAAGTGATAGACTACCCGACAAAGATAGGCGGTAAAAATTATAATATAACCTGCGTTAATATGGGTAATCCGCATTGCGTGGTATTTTGCGATAATACCGATACGGTGGATATAGAAAATATAGGGCCGCAATTTGAAAACGCCCCGATATTCCCCGAACGTATTAATACCGAATTTATACGCGTTGTAAGCCCCAATATGATAAAAATGCGAGTGTACGAACGCGGCAACGGTGAAACATACGCCTGCGGAACGGGCGCTTGCGCGGCGGCTGTTGCGGCTGTGATTAACGGAAAATGCCCTAAGGGTGAAGATATAACCGTTAAGGTAAAAGGCGGCGATTTAACGGTTAATTACACCGATGAACGGGTGATATTGACAGGTGACGCGGTGCTTGTGTACGAAGGAATAACCGAATATTAAATTTAATTTTACCGGCATACCAAAAAGGACTCTCTGCAAGAAATGCAGGGAGTCTTTTGAAGTTTTGTATTTACCTGTTGACTATCGGGCGATATTTGGGTAAAATAGATGTGGTGATTTTATTGTTTGGAGATGAATTGTATGATGAATGAGGAATACAATCCCGATATTATCGGTTTAACAGATGATGAGGGTAATGAATATTCTTTTGAAGTTCTTGACAGAATAGAAACAGACGAAGGTAAATATGTAGCACTGCTGCCGGTGTATGACAGTCCCGAAGAACTGCTTGATGACAGCGGCGAACTTGTAATACTCAAAGTTGTGGAAGAAGACGGCGAGGAATCTTTTGAGGATATTGCCGATGATGATGAGTATGATATGATAGCGGACGCTTTTATTTCAAGATTGCAGGATGCTTTTGAGATAGAAGAATAATTAAACGGCCTGCCCTGTACGCGAATGTATGCCTTATAACCCTACAACCTTTTTTATAGGGAGTCCTTTGCTCGGACGGTGAGCGTGCAGGCCTCCCGATTGGCTTTATGCCAACCGGAAGCAGGAAGCCCAAAGCCGCCCGGCGGTCACCCACCTGCTTATATCGCAGGTTATCAACGGCAACTTACGGCAGGGCGGGTCAGTTGATTGTTTTGCCTATAACAAATCACCCCACCGAAACCTTACGGTTTCAGCAGGGTGATTTTTATTTATTTAATTATTGCCCGATTAAGGTTAAACCTTAATCAGCAAGGTATGCATACTGGAAGTACCAGTATCCGTACGGGCTGTGCCATGTGCCTTTAAGGCTTGAACTCTGGAGCCAGAAGTCATTGTAATATGCAACCGGAATAAATCCGTAGTCGTTCATTACGATTGATTCGGCTTCGTGGAGTGCTTTAAAGTGCTCTTCACTATCAGCAACTTTTGACTTATCAATAGCGGCGTCAAATTCTTTGCTGTTGTACTTACCGTCGTTGTTACCGTTGGTTGAATAGAACAGCTCAATCATATTTGAAGCGTCATTGTAGTCCATTACCCAGCCGTTACGAGCCATTTCATACTCGCCTGCACGGCGCTGCGGTGTGAAAGATGACCAGTCAACAATATCAATCTTAAGTGTGATGCCGAGCTCTTTATAAGCCTGCTGCAGATATTCTGCAACTGCTTTATGGTAACCTGTATCGTTGGTTGAATATGTGATGGTCGGGAAGCCTTCGCCGTTCGGGTAGCCGGCATCCGCAAGAGCCTGTTTAGCCTCTTTAAGGTTAGCTTCGTAATCATCGCTTATATATGTCTTGCCGCCGTTTTCTTTCTTAGCGTTGTCGAAGAACATACCTTCGCTGTCAACAACGCCGGGGCCCATAAGGTTATAAGCCGGTGAATAGGTGCCCTGCATTACAGTGTTGGCAACATAGTCACGGTCTATAGCAAGTGAAAGAGCTTTACGAACGTTTTTGTCGTTGAACGGAGCCTTGTTGAGGTTCATACTCAGGTAATAAGTACCGAGAATGGTGTCAACATAGAAATCGCCGCCGTCTTCAGCCTTTTTAAGGCTCGGAATTTCCTCTGTCGGAACATCTTTGATCATCTGAGCTTCGCCGCTGTTGTAAGCTGCATAAGAAGCACTTGAATCTTCAAGAAGGAGGAAGTTCAAAGTTTTGGTAACGATTTTCTTAGAATCCCAACCGCCTTTGTAGTTCGGGTTCTTTTCGCAAACTATGCGTTCGCTCGGTGTCCATTCCTTAATCATATAAGGGCCGTTGCAAACGTAAGTGTCGGGTTTTGTAGCCCAAGCGTCGCCGTTCTTTTCAACAGTAGCCTTCTGAACCGGGCTCATTGTGCCGAACGCAACGATTTTATCAAAGTATGAGCAGGGATATGCAAGTTTAACCGTAAGAGTTTTACCGTCATCGCTTGCTTTAACATTAAGTTTTTCGGGATCCGGCGTGGTGGTGGTGTTACCCTCATCGTCCGGATTGCCGACAGCGTCTTTGTAACCGTCAATCATACCTACAACGGTTTCGGCATACGGCGCAGCAAGTGAGGTGTCCGCTATACGCTTAAAGGTATACTCAAAATCTTTAGCGTCAAGAGCGGTGCCGTCTGACCATTTAAGACCGTCACGCATTGTGAAAGTCCAGGTAAGACCGTCATCACTTACCTCGTACTTCTCTGCCTGACCGGGCTGAACCTTGTTATTCTCATCAATGATGAGAAGTGTCTCGAACAAAGTAACGAGCATGTTACCGCCGTCAACTGCGCTGTTGAGAGCAGGGTCAAGGGTTTCGGGGTTAGGGCCGATCTGAACCGTGATGGCGTCAGATTTAGCCTTCTTGTCCTTGCCGCAGGAACTCATACAGCCAACCATAGAAACGGTAAGTGCCAGGATGAGAAGCATTGCAATCAGTTTCTTCATTTTCATTGGTGCATTTTCCTTTCTTTCTTTACGGCGTTGCCGCAATTATTTATATCCATTGCACTTTCGCACAATAAATAACAAATTCAGTTTACCTTATCAAGGTGGTGGCAGGCAGCCCAGTGTCCGGGCGATACCTCTTTAAATTCGGGGCATTCGGCGGCGCATTTTTCATCAGCGTACGGGCACCGTGTTCTGAAACGGCAGCCGCTCGGCGGATTAAGGGGACTCGGCACATCGCCCTGCAAGGGAATTCTGTGCGAAGCGCGTGCAATCTTCGGGTCAGCCTCCGGAATTGCCGAAATAAGGCTTTTTGTGTACGGGTGAACATTGTGGGCGATAAGCTCAAAACTGTCAGCAAGTTCAACCAGCTTTCCTAAGTACATTACGCCTATTCGGTTTGAAATATGACGCACAACGCTTAAGTCGTGCGCTATGAACAGATAGGTAAGGCCGAGGTCGTTTTGTAAATCCTCAAACATATTAACTACCTGTGCCTGAATAGAAACGTCCAAAGCGGATACAGGTTCGTCACAGACAATAAATTCGGGGTCAACCGCCAAAGCACGGGCGATACCTACACGCTGGCGCTGACCGCCGGAAAATTCGTGCGGATAACGGTTGGCGTGTTCGCTGTTAAGCCCAACGCGTTCCAAAAGTGCAATAATGCGGTCGCGGCGATCTTTTTTATTGGCGGCAAGTTTGTGAATATCAATCGACTCACCTACGATATCGCCGATGGTCATACGGGGGTCAAGGCTTGCGTACGGGTCTTGGAACACCATCTGCATTTTACGGCGATAGGGAAGCATATCTTCGGCAATTTTGTTTTGCTTGTCAAAAATAGTCTTACCGTCATATATTATTTTACCGTCGGTCGGCTCGTAAAGTCTTAAAATTGTACGGCCTACGGTTGTTTTTCCGCAACCCGATTCACCCACAAGACCGAGGGTTTCGCCGCGTTTTATAAAGAACGAAACATCATCAACAGCCTGAACAAACTTTTTGTTGTTTCCTCTGCCGCCGATATGGAAGTACTGCTGCAAGTGCTGCACTTCTAAAAGGATATCATTATCACTCACAGTCAAGTTCCCCCTTTTCGTATTCTTCTTTTTGTAATAACCAGCAATAACTGTAATGCGTATCGCTTAATTCGGTTTTCGGCGGCATTTTGTGAAGGCATATTTTCATACAATTTGCGCAGCGTGGCGCAAACGGGCATCCCGCCGGCGGATTAAGCAGGTCAACAGGCTGACCTTCAATCGGCACAAGCCTTTCGATTTTTTCTGCATTAAGTTTGGGTATTGAGTTTATAAGTCCCTTTGTGTATTCGTGGTGCGGCTCATAAAATATTTCGTCCGCGGTACCGTATTCAACAATATGACCGGCATACATAACCGCGATTTTTTCGCACATACTTGCAACTACGCCGAGGTCATGCGTTATCATTATAATACTCATACCGAGTTTTTGACGCAACTCCTGCATAAGTTCCAATATCTGCGCCTGGATTGTAACGTCAAGCGCGGTTGTGGGTTCGTCGGCTATAAGAAGCTTCGGTTCACAAGCAAGCGCAATGGCTATCATAACCCTTTGGCGCATACCGCCAGAAAGTTCGTGCGGATACTGTTTAAGTCTTTTTTGCGGTTCGTTTATGCCGACAAGTTCAAGCAGTTCTTCGGCACGGGCATAAGCCTCTTTTTTGGTTTTATCGGTGTGCAGTCTTATAACTTCAACTATCTGGTTGCCGATAGTATAAACCGGGTTTAAACTTGTCATCGGGTCTTGGAATATAATAGAAACTTCGTTTCCGCGCATTTTTCTGAATTCTTTTTCGGTCATTTTATCAACTCTGTGACCGTTAAATTCAATAGTTCCGCCTACAAGTTTGCCGGGGTATGCGGTAAGACCCATTATTGAGTATGCGGTAACCGATTTACCCGAGCCGGACTCACCGACTATACCGAGTACATCGCCTTCATTCATCGAGAAAGAAACGCCGTTAAGTGCTTTTACTTCACCGGCAGGGGTGAAGAAGGAAAGACGTTCGTCCTTTATTTCTAAAAGTTTTTTGCCCACTTTCTTCATCCTCACTTTCTAATTTTTAAGTTTCGGGTCAAATGCGTCTCGCAGACCGTCGCCTATAAGATTAAAAGCGAGAATACATACGCTTATAAGTATTGCGGGCAGCAACAGCAGGTGAGGGTAGGTACCCATACCTTTGACCGCGTCGGTTGCAAGCGAACCGAGCGATGGCATCGGCGCCTGTACGCCGAGCCCCAGGAAACTCAGATAACTTTCGGTAAATATTGCCGACGGTATCTGAAGCGTGGTGGTTACTATCAAAGTGCCGATGCAGTTTGTAAGCAGGTGCTTTCTGATAATGCGTGAACTCTTGGCGCCGAGCGCCTTTGCGGCGGTAACATACTCGGCTTCTTTAAGCACCAAAACCTGAGAGCGTGTTATACGAGCCATACTTACCCAGTACAAAAGAACAAACACTAAGAATATGGCAATAAGGTTAGGGCCTATAGTTTGCATCCATTCAAAACCTTTGTGGCTTGCAATGTCTTCAAGACGGGGCTTAAGCGTCATTGAAAGCACAATGATCAACAGTATATCCGGTATAGTATAAAGAATATCGGTTATACGCATCATAATATTGTCAACCCAACCGCCTACAAATCCGGCGATTGCACCGTATGTCGCACCGACTAAAAGCACAAGCGCTGCACATATAAGGCCTACGGTCAAACTGATTCTTGTACCCATCATAAGGCGAACGGCAAAGTCACGCCCCAACTTGTCGGTTCCGCAGATATGAGGGAACACGCTTTCGCCTGCGTCAATTCGTTCCTGTTCAACTTTGCCGTATTCAAACGGCGCAAGGTTTTCACTGTATTTTACCTGCTGGTCATAACTGTACGGCCAAAAAGAGGGCAGAATATACGCAAATACAACTATAAGTAATATAAAAACAAGACTTACCATAGCGATTTTATTTTTGCGAAGGCGGCGCAAACCGTCTTTCCAGAAATTCACGCTGTCACGCATTATAACAAGGCTTTCCTTCTCGTCAGGGGTGGCAGGTATAAAATCATCGGGGTTAAGATGAAAACTCGGTAATATATTTTTCATTTCCTACTGCCACTCCTTATTTAAGTTTAATGCGCGGGTCGATGACTTTATAAAGAATGTCAACAACCACATTGGCGGTTATTATAAGTGTGGCAAGCACAATTGTCGTTCCCATAATAAGCGTGTAGTCGCGCTGATTTATGGCTGAAACAAAATCTCTGCCGAGTCCCGGTATAGTAAATATTTTTTCGACTATAAACGAACCTGTCATCAAAGAAGCAAGCATAGGACCTACATATGTTATAACGGGCAAAACCGCATTACGCAATGCATGCTTGAAAAGAACCTTAAAGTTTGAAAGGCCTTTTGCCTTTGCCGTCCTGATATAATCCTGACCCATTACATCCAAAAGGCTTGAACGCATAAGTCGGGTTATATACGCCGTCGGGTAAATTGAAAGCGCAGTTACGGGCATTATGTAAGAAGATGCCGTATTAAGCCCCACAGTAGGCAGAATGTTTAATTTACTTCCCAAAAAATACAGCAGCAAAACACTGCTTATAAAACTCGGTATGGCAATGCCGCAGGTTGCAAGCACTATTATAAAATTATCCGAAAACTTGCCGCGGTTATATGCCGAAAGACATCCAAGCGGAATTCCGACAAGCACCGAAACGGCAACCGCAATTCCTGCCAATCCCGCAGAAACAGGGAATTTTGAGAAAATTATATCCGAAACCTCACGCCCGCGCTGGCGAAGGCTCGGCCCCATATCGCCTTTAACAAAATCGGTCATATAGTTAACATAGCGTTCCAAAATCGGCTTGTCCAGCCCGTATTTTTCCGCTAACGCCGCCTGAGCCGCTTTGCTGATGGATTTCTCCGCAACAAAAGGTCCGCCCGGAACCAGGTTCATCAAAAAGAATGTAAGTGTGGCGACTATAAAAATACTTAAAACGCCCATCGCAACACGCTTTATTATGTATTTCCCCAAAAGTTTTCAACTCCCTGTTTATTTGCGCTGTTACCGTTTAAAAACGGTGCCGCATTGTGCATATTCTCGTAAACATTGCAATTTATTTAAAATATACTACCACAATATTGACAAAAAATCAACAGTTTTTTGATAATCAACCAACAGTTTTTTATGCCGCAAGTTTTCACTGCGAAGATTTTACTGCGGAAAAACATAGAAATTAAAGGATGATAAGCTGCTTCGGACTGCCCGTCAATACTTCGCAGCCGCTGTCGGTCACATACACCATATCCTCTATACGGACGCCGAATTTGTTTTCAATATAGATGCCCGGTTCAACCGTCATAACCGTGCCCGATTTTAAAACAGTATCGCAACGTGTATTGAAATTCGGATTTTCGTGTATCTCTATGCCGACGCTGTGCCCCAAGCCGTGACCGAAGCACCCCTCGTATCCCGCTCCGTAAATTACATCTCGCGCAACCTTGTCGATATCTTTGCAAACAAGTCCGCTCTTTACCGAGTCGATTGCTGCAAGCTGCGCTTTAAGCACGGTGTCATATACCTTTTTCTGTTCATCGCTAACTTTACCTACCGCAACGGTACGCGTCATATCAGAGCGATAACCGTTTACGACTGCACCGAAGTCCATTGTAACAAAATCTCCGCATTCGATTTTCTTGCCCGTGGGCACACCGTGGGGGAGAGAGGAGTTTTTACCAGATACTACTATAAAATCAAAAGATACGCCCTCCGAGCCGAGCTTACGCATATAAAATTCCATATCAAGCATAACGTCGCGCTCTGTCCGTCCTGCCTCTATACGCTCTGTAATATAAGAAAATGTTTTGTCTGTCAGATCCTGCGCCTGCTTTATAAGTGAGAGTTCTTCGGGTGTTTTAACGCTTCGCATATCCCTTATTATAAGGTCAAATTTATTGCTGTTTTCCACCTTAACAGGCGCAAGTTTTTGGCTTAAATCTTTATATTTTTGAACCGAAATATATTCTCCCTCAATATAAAGCGATGAAATGTTATGCTTTTCGCAAAGTTCCTTTATCTCTTTAAACGGAGATGATGAAAGTTGCACTTTGCAACTTTTAACCGTTTCTTTTGCCTTTTCAAAATAGCGGAAATCAATTAAAAATACGGCGTCGTCGGGGGTGATAAAAACGTAACCGTCGCTTGTTTCAAAACCCGTAAAATAAAATCTGTTGGGTACGCTTGCCACAAGCAGGGCGCTTCCCGTTTCAAGCTCCGATTGAATTTTTGCAACTGATGTCTTGTTCATTTCTCACAGCTCCTTTAATACTTCGCAAAGATATTTATATGTGCGTTTGGTTGAAGAAACCGACAGGCGTTCGTTTACCGTATGAATATCCCACATATCGGGTCCCATTGAAACCGCGTCAAGATTTTTAATTTTTTCTCCCCACAGCCCGCATTCAAGCCCTGCGTGCACTGTTTCAACAGTGGGGGAACTACCGTAAAGTTTTAAGTAAACACTCTCCATAGTTTTTCTGAGCGGCGAGTCTTTGCGGTATTCCCAGGCGGGGTAATGTCCGTGTGTTGACATTTCGGCACCCAGATCATCCGATATAATTCTAAGTTCATTAAGCATATCCGACTTATCCGAGGCTGCGCTGCTTCTTACCGACAGCACGGCGCAAATTTCATCGGCGTTTGAAGTTAAAATGCCCAAATTCTGCGAACTTTGAACTGCGTTGGGTATATCGGGGTTCATAGCGGTTATGCCGAATTTTATCCTGTTTAAAAATTCAACCGTACGCTCTGTCGACGGTTTGTCATAACAAACCGAAACACTGCCTGCGGACGTTACAGCAATTGCCATACCCGGGTCGCTTTCGGTGCGATTGTTTTTTGTAAACTCCGCCGCATATGAAGTTAAATCTTTATCACAGACTACAACACATTCCGCAAGATTAGGTATTACATTATCTTTAAAACCGCCGCAAATTGATACAAGTCTGTATTCAAACGGCAGTCCTCTTAAAAACTTGCCTAAAAGCATATCGGCATTTAATCTGCCCTTGTTTATATCTATACCGGAGTGACCGCCGAGCAATCCCGAAACCGTTACTTTTTGAGCGGCGTACTTGTTTTTTTCGGTGTTCATCGGCAGTTTTATATCAATCTTAGCGCCTCCGGCGCAACCTACCGTCAGCACACCCTCTTCGCCCGAATCAATGTTTATCAGCGTTTTACCGCAAAGTGAAGAAGTATCAAGGTTCTCGGCGCCCGACATCCCTGTTTCTTCGTCTACGGTGAATACCGCCTCAATATTCGGGTGGCGGAGTTCTTTATTTTCAAGCACGGCAAGTATCATTGCAACCGCAATGCCGTCGTCCGCACCGAGCGTCGTACCGTCGGCACTCAGTAAATCACCGTCAAGAACCAATGACAAACCGTCTTTTTTAAAATCAATATTGCAATCCGGTGTTTTTTCGCAAACCATATCAAGGTGACCTTGCAATATAACCGTCGGACGGTTTTCATAACCGCCTGACGCAGGTTTTTTGATTATTACATTGCCGAATTCATCTTTCTTACCGTCAAGATTATTAACAGCGGCAAATTTCAGACAATAGTTCGCAAGTGCGCCCGTGTTGCCGGAACCGTGCGGAATAGAAGCGATTTTACCGAAAAAATGAAATACACGGTCTTTTTCCAAATTATTAAGCATAATATTACCTCCGGAAGTATGCCAAAATACTTTTAGAATTCGGTTTATTCAGCTGCCGTAACATAATATATCATCAATGCCCGTGCGGTACTGTGTGTATTTGATCTTTTTCATATACAAGATCTGCGCGCAGGAGGTCAATAAACACGATTAGCAGGAGTATTTCCGCAAACCAGATCGCTTTGCCTCCGAACTTCGTACATAAAAATGTTGATACGATCGCGCCTCCGATGAATGTGATCAGCATTAAAAAGTGCATTTTCAACCTCATACCGGCAGAGCGGTCCTTTTTTGAAAACCATTTGACAATATTTACACCGACCTGCCGCAGGTGGTTGGTGCAAAACGTTGTCGCCATAGGTACTTTTTTAGCCTGCCTGAATGTGTTGTATTGCATTGACGCGATAAAGTTAATGGATACCTGACAGATTTGCGGCGGCGCGTCATCCGGCACAAAGCCGAGCGCCAAAAAAGATACCATTTCAAAGGCAATAAAAAAAGTGTCCCACCTGATTATTTCAAATTTATTTATCCGCTTGGGCAAAAACTCCGAAATGACCGCACCGAGTAGGTATGCCGTAATCGGTATGAAATAGTAAAGCGCGCCCGACCAATTTATTTTACCTATCTGAACCGCAAGCATTACAAAGTTAGCGGTTTGTGCGTTGCAAAACACCCCGCCTTTTACAGTGAATGTGTAAGCGCCCAAAAATCCGCCAACCGCTATCATAAGTATAAATGTGCGTAGACGTTCGCATTCCAAAAATCCGTCTTCGCTGTATGTTTTTGCTTGCCTTTTCATAGTTCCGCCTTTCACCGGATTTGGAAATTCCCCGTAGTTTAATAAGGCGTTATACTTTAGAAGTGTTCGGTATCTTTAAACCGCATCGCCTTTTAACTTGTGAACATTATACCATTTTTGACTCCCAAAGGCAAGAGCATTTTATCAGGGAATTATTATTAAAAACTATATTAGCAAACTAAAGTCGACAATTTTTGCAAACTGGATTTCCGGGTGTTCTATGCTATAATATAAATAAAAAATAACGAGTGTATTTTAAACGGAGAGGGGACGCAAATATGCCTATGAAAATGGGTTGGCGTTGGTACGGTGAGGATAACGATCCGGTCACTTTGGCTGATATTAAACAGATTCCCGGAGTTACCGGTATTGTGTGGGCGCTTCATCACAAAATGCCCGGCGAGATCTGGGAAGAAGATGAGATCGCCGAAGTTGTTGAAGTGATACATTCCTACGGGTTTGACGCCGAAGTTGTTGAATCGGTCAATGTTCACGATGATATAAAAATAGGCCTCCCCACAAGGGATAACCTCATTGAAAACTATAAGCAGTGTATCCGTAACCTGAGCAAGTTCGGCGTTAGGGTCATCTGCTATAATTTTATGCCGATTTTTGACTGGACAAGAACCGATCTGTTCCATCCTGTGGGCGACGGTTCGACCGCGCTTTTTTATGAAAAGGATATGATTCAGCGCGACTACAAATCTATGGCTGAATATATTCTTAATTTTACCGAGAAATATCATATGACATTTCCGGGATGGGAACCGGAACGGATGAAAAAACTTGATGAGTTGTTTAAGGCTTATGCCCCGGTAACTAAAGAAAAACTGTGGGAAAATCTGTTTTATTTCCTGCGTGCCGTTATCCCGACCTGTGAAGAATGCAACATTAAAATGGCTATACATATGGACGATCCGCCGTGGGACATTTTCGGCTTGCCGCGCCTGTTGGTGGATGAGGCAGCCTGTGACAGATTGTTGACCGCCGTTGACCACCCATGCAACTGTCTTACATTGTGCACCGGGTCGCTGAATGCCAATCCGGCAAACAATTGTGCGGAAATTATAAGGAAACACTGCGATCGCATCGCCTTTGCGCATATACGCAATATCCATCATTTTGAAAACGGCGATTTTATTGAAGCGGCTCACCGTGACTGCTGCGGCGAAACGGGAATTATTGAGGTTTTGCGCGCGTATCACGATAATAATTGGGAGGGGTATATCCGCCCCGACCACGGACGTCATTTGTGGGAAGAAGGCCCCGGCGTGTGCCGACCGGGCTACGGTAAGTATGACCGTGCTTTGGGCGTTCAGTATATGCTCGGGGTTTGGGACACTTTAGATCGATTGGGATAGTATATTCTGTAAACGGTGCCCTTTTGCAAATGTTAATTTATATGTAAAGGAAGGAAATCTATGAAATTACCTTTAAATCACGATTTCACCGATAAGGTTGTTGTTATTACAGGCGCGGGCGGCGTGCTTTGCAGCGAGATGGCGCGTGCTTATGCGAAAGCGGGCGCTAAGGTGGCTGCTTTGGACTTGAATGAAGAAGCGGTTAATAAACTTGCAGATGAGTTAAAAGACGAGGGATACACCTGCATCGGCTATAAAGCAAATGTTCTTGATCCGCAAATGCTTAAAGAGGTTCACACAAAAGTGCTTTCCGATTTAGGCCCCTGTGATATCCTGATTAACGGTGCAGGCGGCAACAATCCGCGTGCAACGACAGATAATGAATATCAGCACGAGGCTAAAGAGGGGCAAAAGACTTTCTTTGATTTAGATGCCGACGGTGTTGATTTTGTATTCAAACTCAATTTTCAAGGCGCGCTTTTACCTATACAGGTTTTTGCAAAAGATATGGTTGAGCGTAAACAGGGGAATATTCTTAATATATCGTCAATGAACGCTTACACTCCCTTGACGAAAATTCCGGCGTATTCGGGCGCAAAAGCTGCCGTTTCAAACTTTACGCAATGGCTGGCTACATATTTTGCAGGCAGTAATATACGTGCAAACGCTATCGCCCCCGGATTTTTGGTTTCAAATCAAAACCGCTCTCTGCTCTTTAACCCCGACGGTACGCCGACGCCGCGAACCGAGAAAATTCTAAAGGGAACGCCTACAGGGCGTTTTGTAAACTCGGACGAATTGCTCGGCGGTGTATTTTTCCTGACGGACAATGCGGCTGCATCCGCCATAACGGGCGTTGTGCTGCCTATAGACGCAGGCTATTCGGCTTATTCCGGCGTATGATTATGTAAGGGAGTATTGTTATGACAGTTATGGAAAGATTGGCACGCTCGGTTATCGTGCCGGTAGTTGTTTTAGAAAAAGCAGAGGACGCCGTCCCTGCTGCAAATGCAATGTTAAAGGGCGGCATAGATACAATGGAGATTACCTTCCGAACCGCATGCGCGCCCGAATGTATAAAGCAGGTAAGCGAGAACTGCCCCGATATGCTTGTCGGCGCAGGTACGGTACTGAATACGGAACAAGCCGAACTTGCGGTTAAAATGGGCGCAAAATTCATTGTTTCGCCGGGGTTTGACGCTGATGTTGTGAAATGGTGTATTAAAAACGGAATTCCCGTTGTTCCCGGCTGCGTTACTCCCACTGAAATTACTATGGCGGTAAATCACGGCTTGAAGGTCGTAAAATTTTTCCCTGCGAATGTCTACGGCGGGCTTAATGCGATGAAAAACCTGTCTGCGCCGTTTACAGGTATAAAATTTTTACCGACGGGCGGTGTAAATGCCTCAAATATTAAAGAATATGTGTCTGCACCGTTTATTTTTGCCGTCGGAGGCAGTTGGGTCTGCCCGAAAAAAGAAGTTGCGGCAGGCAATTTTGGAAAAATCACGCAGTTGTGCCTTGAGGGCAAAAAGGCTGCTTTGGAGGATTGATTATGTCAAAGGTTGTTACTTTCGGTGAATTGATGCTCAGACTTCAACCCGATAACTATGAGCGCTTTGTGCAGTGCAATCGCGTTGAATTCACGTTCGGCGGCGGAGAGGCAAACGTAGCCGTATCGTTGGCTAACTACGGTATGGATGTTGCCTTCGTCACCAAATTGCCCGCTCACTCAATCGGTCAGGCGGCTGTAAACTCATTGCGTCGTTACGGTGTTAACACCGATTTAATAGTTCGCGGCGGTGACCGTGTGGGTATTTATTTTAATGAAAAAGGCGCTTCGCAGCGCGGCTCCGTCTGCATATATGACCGTGCACATTCCGCTATACAAGAGGCAAAACCAACAGATTTTGATTGGGATAAAATTTTTGACGGTGTCGATTGGTTTCACTTTACCGGTATAACCCCTGCGCTCGGTGCAAATGTGGCGGAAATCTGCAAAGAGGCATGCAAAGCGGCAAAAGCGCACGGTTGTAAAATATCCTGCGATTTGAATTACAGGGGGAAATTGTGGACGCGTGAGCAGGCTCGCACCACCATGACCGAACTCTGTCAATATGTCGATGTTTGCATATCTAATGAAGAAGATGCGAAAGATGTGTTCGGCATAGAGGCAGAGGCAACCGATATTTACGGAGGTAAGTTGAACAGCGACGGCTATAAATCGGTTGCCAAACAGTTGGCAGATAAATTCGGGTTTGAAACGGTTGCGATAACTTTGCGCGAAAGCTATTCCGCATCTGATAACGGCTGGTCGGCTATGCTGTATGATGTTGCAAAGAATGAGTACTGCTTTTCTAAAAAATATGATCTGCATATTGTTGACCGCGTCGGCGGAGGCGATTCGTTCGGCGGCGGATTGATTTATTCTTTGCTTAACGGCAAGGATGCACAAAGCGCCGTGGAATTTGCGGTTGCCGCTTCTGCGCTTAAACATTCCGTTGAGGGTGACTATAATATGGTTACGGTAAGCGAAGTTGAGAAGTTGGCAGGGGGCGACGGTTCGGGTAGAATTCAAAGATAGCATTTGCCCGTGTCGCTAAAATGTTTCAATATCAAATAAATTTATAAAAAAATCCGCTGCGGCGTACTGCTTGCGGCGGATTTTATATGCAAAAAAATTCCGAAAAGTTTGAGCCTTTCGGAATTTTGTGTAATTTGAGATGTAAAGAATTCGATGAATCAGCGTTTGCTGAACTGCGGTGCACGGCGTGCGCCTTTGAGACCGTATTTCTTTCTTTCTTTCATTCTCGGGTCGCGGGTAAGAAGTCCTGCTTTTTTAAGTTCGGGACGGAGTTCTTCATTGTACTGAAGAAGTGCACGTGCAATACCGTGACGGATAGCGCCCGCCTGACCGGTAACACCGCCGCCGGCAACGCGGCAAACGATATCAAACTTATCGGTTGTTCCGGTAAGAGCCAGTGGCTGACGGGTGATAAGTTTCAAAGTTTCAAGACCGAAATAATCGTCAATATCGCGGTCGTTAATTGTTATTTTACCGGTACCGTTATAAACTCTTACTCTTGCAACAGAGCTTTTTCTTCTTCCGGTGCCGTAGAAATAAGGCTTTCCTTCAAACATCAGTGCATTCTCCCTTCATTAAAGTGTTTCAGGCTTCTGAGCCTGGTGTTTGTGTTCTGCACCTTTGTAAACACGCAGTCTTGTAAGGGCAGCACGACCGATAGTAGTGTCAGGGATCATACCCTTAACAGCAAGCTGCATTGCAAGTTCGGGGCGTTCGTTCATAAGAGTTGAATAACGAACTTCTTTAAGACCGCCGATGTAGCCGGTGTGACGGCGATAAAACTTTTTCTCAAGTTTATTGCCGGTAAGAACGGCTTTTTCACAATTGATGATGATAACGTGGTCGCCGCAGTCAACATGCGGTGTGAATTCCGGCTTAACCTTGCCGCGAAGTATATCGGCAGCCTGAACCGCAACCCTGCCGAGGGGTTTGCCGGCGGCGTCGATTATATACCATTTGCGGTTGATCTCGCCTGCTTTTGCCATATAAGTAGACATTCTGATTACCTCCGATAATATTTTGCCGAAACAAACGGAATTGTTTATTTCAACGTGACAACGTTTAGTATGATATCATAAACCGCCGAAAAAGTCAACTCTTTTCGGCGGTTTTTTAAAAATATATTTTCAAATCTCTTAAATACTCGTTTATTCTCTTAAATACTCTGTTTTTCTAAATTATTATTTTTGCATTTTGGGATTCACGAGTCGGTTTTTCCGTTCTTAACAAACGCTTTTATTACGCTGAAAATCATACGGAAATTGTTTTCTGCGGCTTCTTCATTTGTTCTGTTCGGATGATTAAGTTGATTCATTGCGGTGTTAAGCAATGTGTCAAGAATGTGATTAAGAATAGCACGGGAATCAACCGATTCGGGGAATGCGTTCTTCATATTTTCCAGTAAAACTTCGTATTTTTGCATATGTTCTTCATATGCATATTTTAAAAATGACGAAGAATAGTAGTATCTAATATAGAAAGTAAGTTGTTCACGGCGGCCTATTATATATTCCCAGCAGCGCATAAACAAAACTTTGCATCTGGCTTCGTACTCAATACTTTCGTAATGAAGGACGGGGAAATTATTAAGAATTTTTTCTAAAAACAGATCGTCCTCGCGCGCAAAAGTCTTGGCTAACAAATCTTCTTTGTTTTCAAAATAACGGTATATATAAGCTTCGTTGATACCGCTGGCTATGCTTATATCCCGCGTTGCAGTGTTTTCAAGACCGTTAATTGCAACTGCGTGAATTGCGCCGTCCATTAGTCCTGCACGCCTTATATCATGTTCTCTGGCTGACAGCATTTTTCTCAATCTCCGTTCTGTTTTGGATTTAAATGTTACAAGGCATCCGCACCGAAGTAAGTTCGGCATTATACGAAGAAGTTGCATAACTTCGGTATAATGCTTTCCTAAACCGGAAGGTAAGCGTCTTGCGACATTTAGATTTTAGTGTATCAGTCTGTAAATTTGCGCTTGAAACCTAAGCGCACAAATACAAACTACCCCATGCTATTTGAATTATATCACACCGATTTACAAAATTCAAGCAAAAATTTGATTTTATATCGAAAAAAGCGAGCGGTTTCTCAATTTTTACAGCATTCGGAAATATAAGGATATG
>CAVKHV010000015.1:0-30611 GCA_963656085.1 Agathobacter sp. | reverse complement strand
CGTTTTTGCTATCTGCAATATCGCCTGTTAATTAAAAATTAATTTTTTAGCCGATATAACATATTTACAAAAAGGTGTTTTTGGTATATAATATCTTATGTTGTCACAGATTGTTGCCGGAATTGCCGGCGTTTGAATATACGATATTATGGGAGAATTACCTATGAATAAAAAAAATACAAAGAAAACGTACAGAAAAAAGTGTCATTCCAAAAACCCTTTTGTCAGATTCGGGAATTGGTGGCACTACCTTGCAGGCGGCTGGAAAGCCACTATCATTGTGCTGACCTCCCTTGTGCTTATAGTCGCGGTAGCAGGCGGATATATTTATTCGGTATTTAACAGCATTAACCGCAAAGATGTTGATAACGACCTTATAGAGGTTGAACCGATAGCGGAGGGTATAAAAAACATAGCCCTTTTCGGTATTGATACAAGGGACGGAAAGTCTTTTTCCGGTAATTCGGATACCATTATGATTTTAAGCGTAAATACTAAGGTCAATAAAATCAAAATGGTTTCGGTTATGCGCGATTCCCTCGTGCCGATAGTCGATAAGAACAAAAAATACGGAAACAACAAGATAAACTCCGCTTACGGCGGCGGCGGGCCTGCCAGAGCAATAAACACCCTTAATTCAAATTTCGGGCTTGATATCGAGGATTATGTTACCGTTAATTTCTTCGGTATGGAAAAAATTATAGAGGCGATGGGCGGTATTGAGGTTCCCGTAACCGAAGATGAAATGGCCCCGAAAAAATCCGCGCCTAAAGGTATGCTTAACCAATGCATACAGGAACAGGCGGATAAAGACGGAACAGCGGCTGTCCTTGTCAAAAGCGCCGGTACGCAGGTTCTTAACGGCCGCCAGACCGTGGCGTGGGCGCGTATAAGAAAAGCTGAAAACTATTGGGGCCATAATGATGATTTCGGCAGAACGGAACGTCAGCGTTATGTTATGCAAAAACTTTTTGAAACCGCTAAGACTTTGCCGTGGTCAAAATATATTTCATTGATTGACGCGCTGCTGCCCTGCACGGAAACTTCGCTTACCAACAATGAAATATTAAGCCTTGCCAAAGTCCTTACCGTAGGCGGAATATCAATGGAAAGCGCAAGAATTCCTACCGATAAAATGATAATCGATGCCGATTACCGTGCGCCGGGCGCTTCAACGGTTTATTATAATATTGAGGACGCCAAAGAACTTATCCACGCGTTTATATTTGATGATGTCTCTGCCGAACAGTATGACGAACAGGCAACATACTCAAAAAAAGATTGGTACGGCGGCGGTTCCGGCAGCAGTTCGCATACCGGCAGTTCTTCAAGCGGGAACAGTACATCGCAAAGTTCTTCCGCTTCTTCAAGCTCGTCTGTTACAAGCAGTTCCGGAAATTCTTCGGGCGGTTCTTCTTCCGACAGTTCTTCTTCAGGTAGTTCATCCTCAGACGGTTCTTCTTCCGGCAGTTCCGAAAGTCCATCATCGTCTTCAGGCAGTTCTTCAAACAGTGCGTCAAGTTCTTCGCCTGCCCCGGATCCGAGCCCCGAAGGGTCAACCTCCCCCGAAGGAGAGTCATAAGCGATCGTTGCTGAATGCGAGGGTGTAAAATGAAAAGTTTTGATATTAAAACAAAAATTTATTTCGGCGAAAATTCGCTTGATCATCTCAAGGATTTGAAAAGCAAAAAAGCGCTTGTAATATCCGACCCGTTTGTTGTTAAAAGCGGAATGGTGTATATGATAGTGTCACGCTTGACAGAGGGCGGCATTGACTATGAAATATTCAGCGATGTCGTGCCCGATCCGCCTATATCAAAGGTTGCCGAGGGCGTTGAAAAATTAAGCGCATACAACCCCGATGTCCTTATAGCCATAGGCGGCGGCAGTGCAATTGACTCCGCTAAGGCAATACGCGAAGTAGCCGTGGACGCCGGAAAGGTAAGCCGTATGCCGCTTATCGCAATACCGACTACAAGCGGAACAGGCAGCGAAGTAACCTCGTTTTCGGTTATAACCGATCCTGAAAACCACACTAAGTATCCGCTCGTAAGCGATTCGCTGTTGCCGGAAGAGGCAATACTCGATTCCGACCTTGTAAAATCCGTACCTGCGTCAATAACCGCGGATACCGGTATGGATGTCTTCACCCATGCGCTGGAATCGTATGTAAGCCTTAATAATAACGAATTTTCGGCTGCGCTTTCCGAAAAAGCGATTGAAATATTCGGCAGTTTTATGCTGCGTTCATATCTTGATAATAATGATACCCACGCGCGCCAAAAAATGCACGTCGCCTCCTGCCTTGCAGGTCTGGCGTTTAACACGGCGTCGCTCGGTCTTAATCACGGTATGGCGCATCAGCTGGGCTCTTTCTTTCATATACCGCACGGCCGCGCAAATGCGATATTGCTGCCCTCGGTTATTGAGTACAATGCCGATATCAACAAACACAGCCGCAGCAGAGAAGAATACCCCAAACACGTTAAAAAGTATTGTACCGTTGCAAGAATGTTGGGCTTGCAGAACTTTAACACAATAACCACCATTCGCGCCCTGGTAAGTTACATACAGTTTATGCTTAAAGAAATGGATATTCCGCTTTCAATTTCGCAAATCGGTAAAATATCCGAGAAAGAGTATTTTGACGCGATACCGCATATGGCAAAAGGCGCGCTGGCAGACCCCTGTACCGCTACCAACCCGCGCAAACCGACTGTTGAAAATGTAATGCATATATATCAGAATCTTTGGTAATATATCGCCCCCCGTTTGCTTTTTCGCGCAGACGGGGGTGATTTTTAACCGACATTGTTAAAAATGTTAACAACTTTCAAAATATTTTGATTAAAAAATAAAAAATATTGTTAAATTATGCACAAAGTCATTGACAATTAAGTATATAAATACTATAATAGTAATCGTAAATTTTAATTGTAACCGTATGGTTATTTTTAGGAGGAATAAAAATGTCAAGAGTATATAATTTCAGCGCAGGTCCTTCAATGTTGCCGGAGGCTGTGCTTAAAAAAGCAGCAGATGAAATGCTTGAATACGGCGAAACCGGTCAGTCCGTAATGGAAATGTCACACCGTTCCAAAGAATATCAGGCTATTTTTGATAAGACGGTCGCACTCCTTCGCGAACTTATGGAGATCCCGGACGATTATGAAGTTCTGCTTTTGCAGGGAGGCGCATCATCGCAGTTTGCAATGGTTCCGCTTAACCTTATGAATAAATCGGGCAAAGCCGATTACGTTATAACGGGTCAGTGGGCTAATAAAGCGTATAAGGAGGCTTCCCGTTACGGTGACGCTCATATCGTTGCGTCGTCTAAGGATAAAACCTTTACCTATATCCCGAAACTTGACCCTGCTACCTTTACTAAGGACGCGGACTATTTCCACATCTGTATGAACAACACCATTTACGGTACCAAATATCATACGCTGCCCGAAACGGGCAATGTTCCGCTTGTTGCCGATATTTCAAGCTGCATTTTGTCTGAACCTATTGATGTTAAAAAGTTCGGGCTTCTCTATGCCGGCGCGCAGAAGAATGTTGCGCCCGCAGGACTTACAATTGTTATTGTCCGCAAAGACCTGCTCGGCAACGCACGGGATATCACACCCACTATGTTTAATTATGTCACCCACAGCGAGAACGGCTCTATGTTCAATACTCCGCCTTGCTATACAATTTATATTGCAGGTCTTGTTATGCAGTGGGTTAAAGACACCTTCGGCGACTTAAAGGGTATGAAAGCACATAATGAGAAAAAGGCAAAGATACTTTATGATTTCCTTGACGAGAGCAACCTCTTTAAAGGTACCGTCGTTCCCGAAGACCGTTCACTGATGAACGTGCCGTTTGTTACCGGCGACGAGGAAATGGACGCTAAGTTTGTCGCAGCCGCAAAAAAAGCCGGCTTCGTAAACATCAAGGGTCACCGTACCGTAGGCGGTATGCGCGCCTCGATCTATAACGCAATGCCTATCGAAGGTGTTGAAAAACTGGTTGAGTTTATGAAAGAGTTTGAAAAGGAGAACGCATAATGTTCAAAATTAAAACATATAACAAGATTTCAAAAGCAGGACTTGATGTTCTTGACGAAACACGCTATACCCACGGCGACGATGTAGCCGAGCCGGACGGTGCGATAGTACGTTCAGCCTCGCTTCACGATACCGAATTCCCGGGAAGCCTTTTGGCTATAGCCAGGGCAGGCGCAGGCACAAACAACATTCCTACCGCCCGTTGCGCCGAGCAGGGAATAGTAGTGTTCAACACCCCCGGTGCTAACGCAAACGCCGTTAAAGAATTGGTCATAGCAGGATTACTGCTTTCGTCACGCCGCGTTGTACCGGCTATCGAGTGGGCAAAAACCTTAAAGGGCAACGGCGCTGAAGTCGGCAAAATGGTTGAAAAGGGCAAAAGCGCATTTGCGGGTCCCGAAATCAAGGGCAAAACCCTTGGCGTTATCGGACTCGGCGCTATCGGCGTGCTTGTTGCCAATGCGGCTAACCATCTCGGAATGAAGGTCTACGGTTATGACCCGTACCTTTCCATAAACGCCGCCTGGAACCTGACCCACAACGCTATCCGTGCCAATGATATTAAAGAAATATTTGAAAAATGCGACTATATAACCCTGCACATTCCGCTCACCCCCGATACCAAGGATACAATTAATGCGGAATCGATCGCTGCAATGAAGGACGGCGTCCGTATTCTTAACTTTGCGCGCGGCGACCTTGTCAATACCGCGGATATTAAAGCAGCACTTGCTGACGGTAATGTTGCGGCATATGTTACCGATTTCCCGAATGACGATCTGCTTGATGTAAGCGGCGTTACCGCAATTCCGCACCTCGGTGCGTCCACGCCGGAATCGGAAGATAACTGCGCTCAGATGGCGGCTGAAGAACTGATGGATTACCTTGAAAACGGCAACATTACCCATTCGGTTAATATGCCCGATATCTCAATGCCGCGCAGCGGTGACCACAGGATCTGCGTAATTCACAAAAACGTACCTACTGTGCTTAACAGAATTACCGGAATCGTGTCCGAAATAAATATTGAAAATATGCTTAATAAGTCCAAGTGCGATTATGCCTGCACAATGCTTGATATTGCCGAAAAGGATGAAGCAAAGGTAGAGGCTATCAAAAAGGCGGTAGGCGAAATGTCCGATGTTATCCGTGTCAGAATTATCTGAACCGTATATCGCTGAAAACACAGCGGCTGCAACCGTAATATTCGGTTGCAGCCGCGTTTTGCGCTTTAATTATCAAATTGACTGTTGTAAAGGTTATAATAAAATCCGTGCCGTTTAAGCAATTCATTATGCGAGCCTTTTTCAATTATGTGCCCGTCTTTCATAACAAGTATTACATCTGCCTCCCGTATGGTGGATAGGCGGTGCGCCACTATGAAACTTGTTTTACCCTGCATAAGTTTTGAAAATGCCGATTGAATTTTAAGTTCCGTCCTTGTATCTATTGAGGAAGTAGCCTCGTCAAGTATCAGAATATCGGGGTCAAGCAGCATTATTCTCGCAATACATAAAAGCTGGCGTTGCCCCTGTGAAAGTCCGCTGCCGTTTTCGTCAAGCACCGTTTCGTACCCGTCGGGCAATTGCTTTATAAAAGAGTGGGCGTGCGCCGCGCGCGCTGCCTGCTCTATTTCTTCATCGCTTGCCTGCGGGTTGCCGAACGCTATATTTTCGCGAACCGTGGCTTGTTTAAGCCAGGTTTCCTGCAATACCATACCGTATTTTTTTCGCAAACTGCTGCGTGTGACGGCATTTATGTTGTTGCCGTCAATTTCTATTTCGCCGCCGCATACGTCATAAAATCTCATCAGCAGATTTATAAGAGTGGTTTTGCCGCAGCCGGTAGGACCGACTATTGCAATGCGGCTGCTGCTTTTAACCTCTAAGTTAAGGTTTTCTATAAGCGGACGGTCGGGCGAGTATGAGAAACTTACATCATTAAATGTAACGTTACCCTCTACCGTTGGGAGTTCCGGTTTCCCGCTGTCGCTTTCTTCTTCCGGCTCATCCAACAGCTCAAATATCCGCTCTGCACACGCAAGCGCGTTTTGCAGCTCGGTAATAACGCCCGAAATTTCATTAAACGGTTTGGTGTACTGGTCGGCGTAACTTAAAAAACTTGCCAAGCCGCCTATCGTCATACCGCCGCCGAATATCCCAAGCGCCGATAACGCCCCGAAAACCCCGACGCCTGCGTAAACAAGCCCGTTTATAAATCTTGTTGACGGGTTGGTAAGCGACGAAAAAAATGTGGATTTCAGCGCAGCGTCCGCATATTCGGCGTTCATTTTTTCAAATTTACCGAGAGCGCTGCCCTCGTTTGAAAAGACTTTTACAACATCGCGGTTGTCAATGTTTTCGGCGGTAAATGCCGTAAGCTCGGCGCGCGCTTCCGACTGCGCCGTGAACATATCGTGGGTGTGGCGGGCAATAAATTTTGCAACAAAAATCGAAGCAGGGGTAAGCACAACCACAACAAGCGTGATAACATGGCTTATAGACAGCATAAAAAGAATTGTACCGATAATTGTGGCAATTCCCGTAAACAATTGACTGAACCCTAAAAGCAGACCGTCTGCCACCTGGTCGGCGTCCGCAATTATTCGGCTTACCGTTTCGCCTATCGGGTGGTTGTCGCTGTATTTTATAGGTAGCTTTTGCAGTTTGGCAAAAGAAAGTTCGCGTATGTCTTTAACCGTTTCAAAGGTGATTTTGTTATTAAGCGCATTCATAAACCACTGCAATAAGGCTGCAACGGCAACACATATTGCCGCACGCGCCAGTATGGGCGTGATTCCGGCAAAATCAACCTTCCCTTCGGCTATTATTAAGTCGATCGCCCGACCGATAAGAACGGGAACATAAAGGGTGAGCGCAACGCTTAAAAGCGCGAATATAAGCGAAAGAGTTAGCGCAAAACGGTATTTTTTAACGAACCCGAATATCCGTACAAGCGTTGAAGTTTTTTTCTTTTTCATTTTTATTCACCCTCCTTTTTGGTTTGCGATAGGTGAATTTCCCTGTAAACTTCGCAGGTTTGCAGCAATTCTTCGTGGCTGCCTATTCCTTTAATCTCTCCGCCGTCAAGCACGATTATTTTATCGGCAGAGCGCAAAGCGGAGGTGCGCTGCGAAATTATAAATACCGTACTGTCGGCACAGTAGTCCTTTATCGCTGTGCGCAAACGGGCGTCGGTCGCAAAATCAAGCGCCGATGAACTGTCGTCCAAAATAAGAATTTTCGGGCGCCGTACAAGGGCGCGCGCAATGGTAAGGCGCTGCTTTTGTCCGCCCGACAGATTGTTTCCGCCCTGTTCCAGCATATAATCAAGCCCCATACCGGTGCGGTCGATAAAGTCTTTTGCCTGCGCGGCGGTTAGTGCGGCGTATATTTCGCTGTCGTCAGCGTCCTCTTTACCCATTTTAATATTGTCGCGCACCGTGCCCCTGAAAAGCATAGCGCGTTGCAGAACAAATCCGACAGTTTGACGGAGTTTCGGTAAATCGTAATCCTTAACATTGTTACCGAATACCGAAACAGTGCCGCCTGTAACATCATAAAGCCGCGGTATAAGCGCGGCAAGCGTGCTTTTGCCTGAGCCCGTTCCGCCGATTATTCCTACAGTTTCTCCGCTTTTTGCCGAGAAACTTATGTCCCTTACGGCGCAATCTGCTTTTTTTGAATATTTAAAACTTACATTGTCAAATTGCACCGCAATATCGCCCTGCGTTTCCGCACCCCGTCCGCTTTGCAGTGACGGCTCGGTTTTTAATATTGAGTCAACCCTGTGACTGCACGCTGCCATCTTGCTCATATTAATAATAAGGTTTGCCAATTTTACAAGCTCTATCAGCATCCTTGCCATATAGTTGTAAAGCGCAACCACTTCGCCTTGTGTAAGTTTGCCCGAATATACCCTTAAAGCGCCGTTTTTTATAAGCGCAATAACCGCAATGTTGATTATTACATAGGTAAGGGGATTTAAAAGTGCGGAAATGCGCCCTGCGGATTTCTGCCTGCCTATAAGTTCGTCGTTTGCACTGTTGAATTCCGCCTCCTCGGGCTTTTCTTTGCAAAAAGCGCGTATTACCCTTATCCCTGCAAGGTTTTGCCGCAACCGTGAGGTTACGCCGTCAAGCTTTGTTTGGACATTTTTGTAGGTCCTGATGTTCACAAGCATTATTGCAAAAATAACAACCGCCAAAATTGCTATCGTTATTATAAAAATAATGCCCGAGGACGGGTCTATAAGATACGCCGCAACAGCAGAACCGAAAACCACAAAGGGCGAGCGCAGTATAAGCCGCAGTGCAAGGTTAAGCCCCGTTTGTATCTGCTGTGTGTCGCTTGTCATCCGCGTGATAAGCGAAGCGGATCCGATTTTGTCGGTTTGCCCGGAGGAAAGTTCGTTTATCTTTGTAAAAAGGTCGGTTCTTAAAAGTGCGGCTGCGCCGACCGACGCCTTTGCGGCAAAGTACTGTGCGAACAGCGTGCATATAAGCCCCACTGCGCCGAGCAGTACGAGCAGTCCGCCGCGCCGAAGGATATAACCGCTGTCGCCCGATGTAACGCCCTTGTCTATTATCGACGCAACAACTAACGGTACAAGCAGTTCAAAAGCGACCTCCAGCAGTTTAAACAGCGGCGAGCATATAGCCTGAATTCTGTATTTTTTTAAATATCCAAATAACATTTTCAAAATCGGTCATTCCTTTGCGGCAAACGCATATAATCGTCTGATGTATAACTATTCCGAAAAACAGTATAACACATTATCGCCGTTTTTAGCAATAAAATGCCCGTAAATAAAACGAAAAGTTATTTATTCTTGACCGAACGGCGTTTTTGGGGTATAATCTAAGCAAATTATTTTCCGTTTTGGGGGACTTTTTATGCTATTAGTAACCGATATAGGTAATACTAATATTACAATGGGCGTCTACGACGGCGACGAATTGGCGTTTACCGTCCGCCTTGCAACCGATGTAAGACGAACCGCCGACCAATACGCTTTGGAAATACGCGATATTCTGGATATAAACGGGTTCGATTACCGCAGTATATCGGACGCCGCCGTTTGCTCGGTCGTGCCTACGGTCGGGTCAGCCCTTGTCGCGGCGCTTAAAAAACTTTGCGGAATTGATGCCTTTGTGCTTGCGCCCGGGGTTAAAACGGGACTTAATATTAAAATTGACGACCCTGCTCAACTCGGCGCCGACCTTGCCGCAGGCGCGGTAGGTGTTATAGGAAAATATAAACTTCCTGCCGTAATTATAGATATGGGTACCGCTACCACGATAAGCGTTGTGGGTAAAAACCGTGAATTCCTGGGCGGTGCGATCGCCGCGGGGATAAAGCTGTCGCTTAACGCCCTTACGGGGAATACGGCTCAACTGCCTATGATAGATTTAAAAACCCCGTCGAGCGTTATAGGCACCAATACGGTCGATTGTATGTGTTCGGGCGTTGTTATCGGCGCCGCCGCAATGATTGACGGTATGATTGACCGGGTGAACACCGAAATGGGTGAGGAGTGCACCGCTGTAGCAACAGGTGGGCTTGCCCGTGAGGTTATAAAAAATTGCCGCCATAAAATAATTGTTGATGATGACCTGCTTTTAAGCGGTATGAAAACAATATATGAAAAAAACAGGCGCGGCTGAATAAATTTGATGTAATTGTATGCAGTAATATAAATATGTAAGGCAGCCGCAAAGCGGCGCTTTAACATAATCTGCGTTCGGATTTGAACGTGCAAAAAATAATTTGCGCTGTATCCGGTTTTGACTTTGCGGAACAGCAGCAGGAGGAATGTAAAATGTCAAAAAAATCAGCAGCAGGCTCGTACGCGTCAAAAAACGTGGTATCGCTCGGGTTGTTTATTGCAATAACCGTGGTACTGCAAATGTTGAGCTATTTCATCTCTTTGGGGAATATCTCGCTCTCGCTCGTCCTTGTCCCGATAGTGGTTTCCGCTGTTCTTTACGGCGCAAAATTCAGTGCCGCGGTGGGCGCTGCATTCGGCGTAATAACAATTATCGGAACGGTAACGGGACTTGATAAAGGCGCCGCCGTCCTGTTTTCGGCACAACCCGTTATTACAATTCTGCTTTGTTTGGTTAAAGCAACGCTTTGCGGATTAGCCGCCGGATGTGTGGCAACACTGCTCAAAAACCGCGGTTTGTATTTAAGGACCTTGCTTGCCGCCGCAACCGCCCCTATCGTAAATACGGGTATTTTTCTTGCGGCAATGCTTTTATTTTACAGACCCGTTCTTGAAGAGTGGGCAGGCGGTTCGGGTGTTATATATTACGCCTTTACGGGTCTTATCGGAGTGAATTTCTTAATTGAGTTTACGGTTAATATGCTGCTGTCTTCGGCAATTGTCAGGATAGTTAAGGCGTTTCGGCGCGTGTAGACAAATTAACCGTAATTTGTGCATAAAAAAACAAATATTTTGGCTTGGATTTTGTTGTGTAGTAACAAAAATGTTAAATCGCCTAATTTCCTATTGACACAGTAGGTTATGGTGTGTTATTATACCGACAACCTTAGTAAAGGTCACGCACCTGAAAAAGGGGAGGTAATTATATGAAAATACAATTACATATCGTAAAGTATTACTTTGAAAGGCT
This sequence comes from Agathobacter sp., assembly GCA_963656085.1. Classification (GTDB taxonomy): domain Bacteria; phylum Bacillota; class Clostridia; order Oscillospirales; family Acutalibacteraceae; genus CAVALG01. Next base: position 19,919 of record CAVKHV010000015.1, on the reverse strand, counting down.
CGTTCGCGCTAACTTCCGCTTCGGGCGAATGTGTACCACCTGTTAGAATTCGATTAAACAAAATTTTTAATTTTATGTAAAATGAAAGGTGAAACACTGTTATGAAAAATGTAATTTCAAAAAAAGTAATTTCAATTGTAATATCAGCCGTATTGGCAATCGCAACCGTTCTTTCGCTCTCTGCTTGCGGAAGCAGCAATAAAATTCAAATCGCTATCCCTAATGATACAACAAATGAAGCAAGGGCTTTGCTTTTATTGCAGGACCAAGGCTTTATAACACTTAAAGACGGTGCAGGAATTACCGCAACCGTTCTTGATATTAAAGACAACCCCTATAACATCGAGTTTAAAGAGGTTGAGGCTGCCCAGTTGCCTAATGTGAAAAAAGATGTTGACTATGCGGTTATAAACTCAAACTACGCTATTTCCGCCGACCTTGACCCGTCTAAAGACGCACTGGCGCTTGAAGGTTCGTCTTCTGCTTATTCAAACATCATTGCAGTTAAAAAGGGCAATGAGGACAACGATCTTGTAAAGGCGTTGGTTGCAGCGCTTGAAAGCAAAAAGGTAGCCGATTTTATCACCGATAAATACAACGGTGCCGTTGTTTCGACTGTTGATAAAACTACCGACGGTTATGACAGTTCCGTAGATTATTCAAAGCTTGCCGGCAAAACAATATCCGTTGCCGCTTCGCCCACACCGCATGCTGAGATTTTGGCGGTTGCAAAGGATATATTAAAAGCAAAAGATATCACACTTGATATTAAAGAATACACCGACTATATTGTTCCAAACGAAGTTGTTGAAGACGGTACGGTTCTGGCAAACTACTTCCAGCACAAACCTTACCTTGACGATTTCAACAAAGAAAAAGGCACTCATATTGTTTCTGTAGCCGCCATACACGTTGAGCCGCTCGGAATTTACGGCGGCAAACAAACAAGCCTTGACGCTATAAAGAAATCCAAATAATCGGCTATGATAGAAATAAAAGAACTTACAAAAACTTTTACCACGGCGGACGGCGACATAGACGCACTGAAAGATGTGTCGCTGTCCGTTAAGGACGGAGATATTTTCGGTATAATCGGGATGAGCGGTGCAGGGAAAAGCACCCTCGTCCGTTGTATTAATATGCTCGAAAAACCAACCTCCGGAACCGTGGTGGTTGACGGAAAAGATTTGTGTCTGCTTTCGGATAAAGAACTGCGCGCAGCCCGTAGGGATATCACAATGATATTCCAGGGTTTTAATCTGCTTATGCAGAAAAATTGCCTTAAAAATGTCTGCTTTCCGCTTGAACTTGCAGGCGTCCCGAAACAGCAGGCAAAGAAGCGCGCCCTTGAATTGTTGGATATTGTAGGGCTTAAAAGTAAAGCAAAATCTTATCCGGCTCAACTTTCGGGCGGTCAGCAACAGCGTGTTGCAATAGCGCGGGCACTTGCAACCAACCCCAAAGTCCTGTTATGTGATGAGGCTACAAGTGCGCTGGACCCTAATACGACAAATTCCATCCTTGAACTTATCCGCAAAATTAACGAGGAAACGGGCATAACCGTTGTTATAATAACCCACCAGATGAGCGTGGTTGAGGCTGTATGCAAAAATGTTGCAATACTTGATCACGGCAGCGTTGCAGAAAGCGGCAGCGTAAGCGAGGTGTTCTCTCATCCGAAATCACTTGCCGCAAAGCGGCTCGTATTTCCCGAAGGAAACCCCGAAAATCTTGCCGCTTACAATAAGAATGCAAGGTTTATCCGTGTTGTGTTCAACGGGGCAGACGCCGCCGACCGACCGCTTATCGCCAAAATGGCGACCGATATCGGCATAGAGGCAAATATAGCCTTTGCTTCAACCAAGACCATAGGCGGCAGAGCGTACGGTTCAATGCTTTTAAGTGTTGAAAACAAAACCGGCAATGCCGACCGTGTTGTTGAATATCTTACACGTTCAGCCGATGTCTATGCAGAGGAGGTGTCCCGTGATGTTCAGTGACCTTTTTTCGGCAGAAACCCTAAACGAAACCGCCGCTATACTTAAATCCGAATTTCTTTTGGCAATTTGGGAAACAATTTACGTAACGCTGATATCAACCGCGCTTGCGGTAGTCATCGGATTGCCGTTGGGCGTGCTTTTGGTAACCGGCGAAAAAAACGGCGTGCTGCCGTTGCCGCGCTGGCTTATGCGGACGCTTGATATTGTCATAAACCTTTTAAGGTCGGTTCCGTTTTTGATATTAATGATACTTGTATTTCCGCTTACCCGTGCAATTGTTGGTACAGCGGTGGGAACGGTTGCGTCAATAGTTCCGCTTACAATTGCGGCATTCCCCTTTGTTGCGCGTCTTGCCGAATCAAGCCTGCGTGAAGTTAATCCGAATACTATAGAAATGGCTCAAAGTATGGGTGCTTCACCGTTTCAGATAATCACAAAGGTGATGATTCCCGAAGCAATGCCCTCCTTTGTTTCAAATGCCACGATAGCTCTTACCACCATTTTGGGATATACTGCTATGAGCGGTATAATCGGCGGCGGCGGACTCGGCAAGATTGCCATAAATTACGGGTATTACCGTTATAAATACCTTGTAATGCTGCTTGCCGTAATCCTGCTTATAATTCTCGTTCAAATATTTCAGTCGGTCGGCACGCACATTTCGCAGCGCATTGACCGCAGATTAAAAAATAAAAATTAAATGATAAAGCGAAAGCCGGTTGTTTGAATGCAATTCAAACAACCGGCTATTTTGTACTTAATTTTGAAAATCAGATGCTTTCCGAAATCTTTTTGGCACAACTTTCACACACATTCTTGCCTTTGAAAACAGTGAGGTTATCACTTTCACGGCAGAATATGCATGAAGGCTGATACTTTTTCAGAATGATGGCATTATCGTCAACATAAATCTCGAAAGAATCCAAATCGTCAACAATACCAAATTGTTTACGCAATTCCTTCGGGATGACGACTCTGCCAAGGTCATCTACTTTTCTTACCATTCCTGTTGCCTTCACAGACGACACCTCCCACTTTTATAAGCATTATACCATATAGTGTGTATTATGTCAATATTTGTTGTCGAAAATTAATTTAAAAAAGATAATTTTTTCCTGTTCTGTTATAATTTTAGTTTTATGGTATTAAAATGTTGTTTTATATAAAATTTATAATTTAATTAAAATATTTGAATAAAATTATTAAAAATAAAATTTCAAAAAACACTTGACAGAATCAGACTCAGACTGTATTATTGTATTAGTACAGTAATACAATTTAAAACGGAGGTGACCATATGGACTGGGTAATTGATAAAAGCAGACCTATTTGCCCGCAGATATGCGAGCAGTTATCGGTTATGATAGCGTCGGGCGAATATGAGCCGAGGCAGAAGCTGCTGTCGGTAAGGGAAGTGGCGTTAGCTGCCGGCGTTAATCCGAATACGGTGCAAAAGGCGTTCGAGCAGCTTGAGGATAAGGGACTTATCTTCTCGCTGCGAGGTTCGGGCTGGTATGTATCGGAAGATATAACCATAGCGCGCGAGGCGGTTGATGCGATTATAAAAGAGAAAACAACGGCATACGTGGATAATATGCGGCTGCTGGGGTGCGACCTGCAAAAAACCAAAAAAATAATAGAGGAGTGGTCAGAATGAGTGAACTCTTAGTGTGCCGTAACCTTACAAAGCGGTATCACAACACCGTAGCGCTCAACAATATAAATCTTACGGTGGAAAGCGGCAAAATTATAGGACTTTTGGGACCTAACGGTTCGGGTAAAACTACGCTGATAAAATTAATTAACGGACTCCTTACACCGAGTGAGGGCGAAATAGAGGTAAACGGAATGAAACCCGGTGTTCAAACAAAGCGGGAAGTGGCATATTTGCCCGATCGCAACTTTTTAAACTCTTGGATGACGGTAAGGCAGATAGTTTCAATGTTTACCGACTTTTTTGAGGATTTCAGACCCCGGTTGGCATACGATATGCTTTCGGACCTTAAAATTATGCCCGAGGTAAAACTGAAAACACTTTCAAAGGGTAATAAAGAAAAAGTATCGCTGATACTTACAATGAGCCGGAATGCAAAACTTTATGTGCTTGATGAGCCGATAGCAGGCGTTGACCCGGCGACACGCGATTATATAATCACAACTATACTTAACAATTATAATCCCGACGCGTCGGTTCTTATTTCAACGCATCTTATTTCGGATATAGAGCAGGTATTGGACGAGGCGATATTCATTAACCGCGGCGAGATAGTGCTGCAGCGTTCGGTTGACGATATACGCGCCGAAAACGGCAAAAGCGTTGACGAACTGTTCAGGGAGGTATTCAAATGGTGAAGAAACTTATAAAATTTGAATTTATTGCTTGGTTCAGAACAATGCTGCCGATGCTGTTGATACTTCTCGGTATCTCGGGTCTTACAAGGATTGTGCAATTGTTCGAAGCTGAAACAGCAACATATTCAATAGTGAATACATCGTCAATAGTTGCTTTGTGCATTTCCATATTGGTATGCTCGGTTATGTGCGTGGCGGTGGGTGTAACCAGATTTTACAAAAACCTTTTCACAAGCGAGGGGTATTTGACGCTTAGCCTGCCCGTAAGTTATGCGGGGCAGATATTTGCAAAACTTATAACGGCGGTTGCCTTTACGGCAATAACCGCTGTCGGCATAATCGTTTCAATCAATGTTGCAACCCTCGGCGATGTTTCGCACGAACTGTGTAAGGCTTTCGGATATCTTGTTAAAAAATATTTCGGATATCTGGGTGTAAACGGCGCTTTCTATGTGCTTGAAGTGATTATAATGGTAATAGCAATTGAAGCAAAATCGTTCTTGCTTTTGTACGCCTGCATTTCAATCGGGCAGCTTGCCAAAAAGAACCGCGTGCTTGCTGCGTTCGGTACATTCTTTGCCTATTATTTCATTTGCCAGATACTCGGCACGGTGTTTATAATAGTTTCCGAAACGGTCGGCACCGGATTGTGGGATTGGATTGATGCCTTCTTCGGCAAACATTACTACGCCGCAATGCACCTTCTGTTCTGCGGAATAATACTGTTTGAGATTATAATGGGCGCGGTTTATTATCTGATTTCATATACCGTTATGCGTAAAAAACTTAATATAGAATGAGGTGAGGGCGATGAAAAAACTGATAAAATTTGCAGCGGTATCGCTTGCGGCGGCTATGATGGTATTGTCACTTTGTTCCTGCAAACAGCTTGACGAGGCGAGAAAATCTCAGGCATTTTGGTCGGGCAAAAAGGGCGAGGCGATACTCTACTGCGGCGAAAAATATGTAAAATTGCCAAAATGCGAGATCCTAAGCGCGCAAGGAAAAGACATTACCGTAACCGATAAAGATGTTCCGGTGCTTTTAAGTAATATGTATGGATCCCAGTTTATATACGATTCAAAGCATGATATTATGTCCCAAAGGGGTGACGGCGATATCTTCTATGTCAAAGAGGATAAATATGATGAGGTGACCGCCCGGATAAAAGAACGCAAATTGGATAAATACTGCGTGCGTACGGTACAGGATATGGACGAAAAGTGGTATGTTATAGACGACAGGGTTACCGAGGCAATAAATGCCGCAATCGGGAACGCGCAGATAGCGGATTTTAACAACAACTATATTTTCGACGCCGTGTATGGTCTTGAAAAGTGCGATAAGGATATACTGCTTGCAGACCCCGGCGACTTTGTTGATATCTATTGCTACGAGATTGACGGTGATGTGTTTTACACCGTGTGTTATAAAAACGAGGCAAATTACCTGGTTCCCGAGCAGTATGTTAAAGCGGTAGACGAGTTTATGCAAAAAGAATCACATAAAGAGATGATGGGCGCCACAGACAGTTCTACGGATATTGAGGTAACGGATAACTGAAACCGTGCAGTACGGTATTTATATCTTATGTAACGCACGAAAAAAGCGTCCGCGGGCGGGTAAAACCGCCTGCGGACGCTTGCGCGTTATATTATTTTGCTTTGACTTCGTTTTTCAGTTCCTCACCGCCGAAAAATGCCCTTATATTATCCATTGTTGTTTCGGCAATGTTGTCAAGCGCGTCACGCGTTAAAAATGCCTGGTGCGAGGTTACTATAACGCTCGGCAGCGAGATAAGACGCGCTAAAATATCGTCCTGTATGATAATATCGGAACAATCCTCAAAAAATATATCCGATTCTTCTTCATAAACATCAAGGCAGGCACCGCCGATATTACCTGATTTCAGTCCCTCAAGCAGTTCTTCGGCGTCTATAAGCGCGCCGCGCGAGGTGTTCACTATAAATACGCCGTGTTTAAGCGTGGGTATTGATTTTTTGCCGATTATATGCTTGTTTTCTTTGGTAAGAGGACAGTGCAGCGATATAACGTCGCTTTCGGCAAGCAGCTGTTCAAGCGGCACGTAATTTATGCCGTAACCTTCGGCAGGGTAGGGGTCGTGGGCTATAACATTCATACCGAATCCGCAGCAGATATCAATAAAACAGCGGCCAATTTTACCCGTGCCGATGACCCCGACTGTCTTTCCGTGCAGGTCAAATCCGGTCAATCCGTTAAGCGTAAAGTTAAAATCCCTTGTCCGCAGGTAGGCTTTGTGTATTCTTCTTACAAGGGTCAGTAAAAGCCCCATAGCGTGTTCGGCTACGGCGTGGGGCGAGTATGCCGGAACGCGCACTACCGTTATTTTGCCTGCGGCATATTTAATATCCACATTGTTAAATCCCGCGCAGCGCAGCGCAATCAGTTTCACCCCGTAACCGACAAGAGCGTCAATCACCTCACGGTCGATAATGTCGTTGACAAAAGCCACGACCGCGTCGCACCCGTCGGCAAGCGTGGCGGTGTCGGGGGTCAACTTTGTTTCAAAGTATTTAAGTTTCACGCCGTAATCGGCGGCGCGTCCGTTAAAGCCGACTATATCGTACGGCTTTGTGTCAAAAAATGCAAAGGTTATCATAACTGCGTTCATCCTTTCGGAAAAATTCCGACAAAACAAATAGGGTACGCTATGTACCCTGTTTGTGTTATCTATGCAGTTAGTATGCCCATTAAAACTTCCTGAATTTATTGGGATCTATATTTTCGGGTTTATAATTTTCCAAATAGTCAAGCATTTCGTCGTCATTTTCAAAAACTTTATAAAGTTCAAGGCAATCCGCATTGATAAAGTTTTGCTCAATTCCTTTGTTTATCATATTAAATAGTGGGTCAAAGTAATTATTAATATTATATACGGCTATCGCCTTGTTGTGGCGTCCCAGCTGTTTAAGGGTCAGAATCTCAAAAAATTCATCAAATGTTCCAACGCCTCCGGGCGCCATAACCAATACGTCCGAACGTTCTTCAAGCAACTGCTTGCGTATACGCATAGTTTCGGGGCGTATCATTTCACTGCATTTGTCAAACAGTGTGCCGTCAACATCGAAAAATGTAGGCGATATACCTATTATCTCGCCGTTTGCTCTGTGGGCGCCCCTTGCCGTTGCACCCATAACCCCGCCTGCACCTCCGCCGAAAACCAGCGCGTGACCGCGCTTTGCAATCTTTTCGCCGAGGTTTTCACACGCGGTTTTAAAACGGTCGGGTATTTTATCGCTCGCTGCGCCGTAAACGCAAATATTCATAAAAGACTCCTCCAGTTTGTTTCATTGTATATTTTAATTCCGCACTTTAAAAGCAATTCGGCTGTAACGCCGTTTCCGGGTATAACATTTCCGGTAAAACTGCCGTCGTATATCATGCCGCAGCCGCAGGATGGGCTTTTTGCTTTAAGCACCGCATAAGCGGCGTTGTATTTTTTTGCAATTTCAAGCGTGACATCCGCGCCTTTTTTAAATTCGGCGGTAACGTCTTTGCCGCTTTTGGACAGTACGCGGTTACCGACTTTCTCGCTCGGCTCGCGCGGACGAACAAGCCCGCCGGCGGTTTCGGGGCATACCGGGATAACATTATATTTGGTAAACAGGTCAAATATTCCGTCACGGTAGTTATTGCCGCCGTTGTACTTGCAGTCGGCGCCTAAGATACAGGCACTCAGCAAAACCGTGGGGCGTTCGCTTGATTTTTCGAAATTAACAGTGTGGGAAACAAGTTTTTCTCCCTCATAATTCAGCGTCATATTAAAAAAATCACAGTCCGTTTCAAGCAGTTTCAAAAACAGTTTGTCGCCCTCCCAAACGGTCATATCGCGCAGGCGGCGCTTTTCTATCCATTCAAGGTCGCCTTCGTCACATTCGGTAAGCGTTCCGCTGTACCGTTTCGCACTGAATAAATGCATACATTCGTTTTCATATTTATCGGAGATAAAGTAAACTATTCCGCGGTATTCGGGAGAAATGAGCGACAATCCCGCTTCTTCTTTCGCTTCGCGCAAAATACACTGTTTCGGAGTTTCCCCTTTTTCAAGTTTGCCCCCGATTCCTATCCATTTATCCCGGTTGCAGTCATTTTCTTTTTTTGTGCGGTGCAGCATAAGGTACTTATCACCGTTTTCAATGTAGCAAAGAGTGGTGTGCAGCATTTTCCCACCTCACGAAAATTTATGTATCACAAAGGCGCAGCAGTTGTGCCGCGCCTTAATGGGCAAATCAGCCGCAATGAGATTCAAAATTTGAGTATAGTGTGTTTTTTATATCGTCATATTCCCGTTTCAGTACCATTGCAAGTTCGCCGCATAAAAGTTTCTCGGCATTGCCTAAAAACATTTCATCGGTTTGGCGCAGTTTCTTGCCCGTTTTTTCAAGCTCACACGATTTTTTGTGTATCGCCTTCATAAGCCAAAGCCACTTTTCGCAGTTGCAGGAATGTGCCGCCTCGCGGAAAACCTCGTTTCGTACACGGTAATTGTCTTCCCATTTGACCTCCAAAGTCTTGGCGGATTCCATAATGTTTTGAGCGCCGGCTTCGTCAATGGTGTTCCTCATAATAACCTTGGTGTTGGTAACCGGCGTTTTAACGGTGGTGCTTTTTGAAAATACCGGCGTCATAATATAATACTCCGTCGGCATATTTCCGGCTACAGATTCGGTTGAAATGTTTTCGATCCGGCATACGCCTGTTGAACCGTAAACAATATAATCTCCGATTTTAAACATAATAACTCTACCTCACATCTTCTCAACAATTATATCATATTTTGCAGAAAAATGTAAGGGATTTTGAAGATTATTTTCAAATCAGTCAAAAATTTCTGTAATTCCTTCGCTCACAGGCTTGCATATTGTGGAAAAGGCTGCATTATTTGATAATTTATTACAGCAATCTTGCGCTCTGACGCAGTCTTTAAAGATTGCAAACACCGTCGGACCCGATCCGCTTAATGAGGCGCCGCATGCCCCAAAACGGAAGAATGTGTTTTTCAGTTCGGCAACCTTACCGCCGTACAGTTCGCCGAAGGTGTTGGCAAGGTGGAGGCACAGCGCATCAATATCGCCGTTTTCAATTGCTTTTTCTGCCGCGGCGTTATTGACCGGCGGCTTGGTTTTCAGTGCGTCTGCCGCCGCGTACATTTCGGCGGTGGATTTTTTAGCGCTGTTTATCGCAAGGGCAATAATGCACGGCGGCATCGGTTTAATAAACCTCATTTTTTCACCGATACCCGAAACGACCGCCGTACCGCCGTATATGCAAAACGGCACATCCGCACCTATTTCCTTACCGATATTTAAAATCTCTTTTTCTCCCAGCGGCTCGCCGTAAAGTTTGTTTAACCCCGCAAGCACAGCCGCCGCGTCGGCGCTGCCGCCCCCCATACCCGAGGCAAGGGGTATACCTTTTTCAATGCGTATATGCGCGCCTCCCGTTATCCTTGCCGATTTAAAAAAAGCGTCGGCAGCGGCAAAAGCCGTGTTGTTCACACCGTCAAGTCCGGGGATATCAAACTTGACCGAGATTTCGTCGCCCTTTTCTATATGTACCGTGTCGTGCAGGTTTACAGATTGCATAATGCTTTCGATCCCGTGGTAGCCGTTCGGCAATTTGTTTTTAATTTGCAGGGTCAGGTTGATTTTTGCGTTTGCAAACAATTTCACTTCCGTTTTTCATCCCTTAAACTGATTTTTAAGCATTATACCACGTTTTGCGCCCTAAGTCATCAATTTTTATTTACATTCGGCAGAATTTATGGTATAATTCAAAAATATCAGGCTTAACAGGGAAGTGTTGTATGTATGAAAGCGATTTTAACGGTTGTGGGTAAGGATTCCGTGGGGATATTGGCTAAGGTGTCGGAGCAATGCGCGAGATTCAATGTAAACATAAGCGATGTAAGCCAAAGTGTGCTTGACGGAATGTTTTGTATGGTAATGGTTTGCGATATAAGCGCCATTAACTCGGATTTTGCCGCATTTGCTAAGGACACCGAAAAACTCGGAGAGAACAGCGGTTTGAAGATCCACGTTATGCACGAAGATATTTTCGACTCAATGCACAGGATCTAAGGGTGAAATGTAATGATAAATATTAACGATATTTTAGAAACCATTAATATGATAGACGAAGAAAACCTTGATATACGTACCGTTACAATGGGTATTTCTTTGCTTGATTGCATTGACCCGGATATTGACGCGGCGTGCCGCAAGGTTTACGATAAAATTACGTCTAAAGCCAAAAATCTCGTATCTGTTTGCGGTAAGATAGAAACCGAACTCGGCATACCGATAATAAATAAGCGCGTTTCGGTTACTCCTATAGCGATAATTGCCGCCGCCTGCCGTTCGGCTGATATCGTCAAGTTCGCGCGCACGCTTGAAAAGGCAGCAAACGCTATCGGCGTTAATTTTATAGGCGGATATTCCGCGCTTGTACATAAAGGCTTCAGCGCAGGCGACAGGGAGTTAATTGAAAGTATACCCGAGGCTTTAAGCGTTACCGACCATATGTGCGCGTCGGTCAATATCGGTTCGACCAAAGCCGGTATGAATATGGATGCAGTAGCGCTTATGGGTAAAATAATTAAAGATACCGCCGCCGCGACGGCAGACCGTGACTGCATAGGCGCCGCCAAACTTGTTGTGCTGTGCAACGCCCCCGAGGATAACCCGTTTATGGCAGGCGCATTCCACGGTATCGGCGAGCCGGATTGCGTTATAAATGTCGGCGTTTCGGGTCCCGGCGTTGTCCGTGCCGCGCTTGCAAAGTCAAATAATCTGGATATGACCGGCATTGCAGAACTTATAAAACGTACCGCGTTTAAAATAACCCGTATGGGTCAGCTTGTTGCGCGTATGGCGTCTGACAGGCTGGGCGTCCCGTTCGGTATAGTTGACCTTTCATTAGCGCCGACACCTGCGGTAGGCGATTCGGTTGCCCATATTTTAGAGGAAATGGGGCTTGAAAGTTGCGGCGCTTACGGTACCACGGCGGCGCTTGCAATGCTCAATGACGCGGTTAAAAAAGGCGGCGTTATGGCGTCAAACCACGTCGGCGGACTTTCGGGTGCCTTTATCCCCGTAACCGAGGACGCGGGAATGATAGACGCGGCTCGCTGCGGTTCACTCTGTCTTGAAAAGTTGGAGGCTATGACGGCTGTCTGCTCGGTCGGTCTTGATATGATAAACATTCCGGGTGACACTCCCGAATATATCATTTCGGGAATAATCGCGGATGAAGCGGCTATAGGAATGGTTAATTCAAAAACTACCGCCGTGCGCCTTATTCCGGCAATAGGCAAAAAGGTCGGCGAAGAGCTTTCCTTCGGCGGATTGCTGGGCGGCGGACCCATAATGAATGTCAATATGTTTGATAATTCAAAATTCATTGCTCGCGGCGGACGTATTCCGGCGCCGATGCAGAGTTTAAAAAACTGATCTGTTACCGATCGGTAAAACTTTTAACAGATATAAAAAAACTGCGGCACAATTAATTGCGCCGCAATTTTTTATGTGTCTTGATTATTTGTTGAGTGCTTCGTAAACCGCAACGGCTACTGCAACGGTAGCGCCGACCATCGGGTTGTTACCCATACCTATGAGCCCCATCATCTCAACGTGAGCAGGAACGGATGAAGAACCTGCAAACTGTGCGTCGGAATGCATACGACCCATAGTATCCGTCATACCGTAGGAAGCAGGGCCTGCCGCCATATTGTCGGGGTGCAGTGTGCGTCCTGTGCCGCCGCCCGAAGCAACCGAGAAGTATTTTTTGCCCTGCTCAATGCACTCTTTCTTGTAGGTGCCTGCAACAGGGTGCTGGAATCTTGTCGGGTTGGTTGAGTTACCGGTAATTGAAACATCAACGCCTTCGTGATGCATAATTGCAACACCTTCGCGAACATCGTCCGCACCGTAGCAGCGAACCTTAGCACGCTCGCCCTTTGAATATGCAATTTCATCAACTATTTTAAGTTCGCCTGTGTAGTAGTCAAACTTAGTCTGAACATAGGTGAAACCGTTGATTCTTGAAATAATTTTAGCAGCGTCTTTACCGAGACCGTTAAGAATAACGCGGAGGTCTTCTTTACGGGCTTTGTTGGCGCTTCGTGCAAGACCGATTGCGCCTTCTGCGGCTGCAAACGATTCGTGACCTGCCAGGAATGCAAAACATTTTGTTTCATCCCTGAGCAGCATTGCGCCGAGGTTACCGTGACCGAGACCGACCTTGCGGTCATCGGCTACCGAGCCGGGAATACAGAATGACTGAAGTCCGAGACCGATTTTTTCGGCAGCTTCAGCCGCCGATTTAACACCGTCTTTAAGCGCGATAGCAGCGCCGACTTCATAAGCCCAAGCGGCGTTCTCAAAACAGATAGGCTGGATGTTTTTGGTGATACCGTAAGCGTCAACGCCGTATTTATCGCAAATTTCTTTTGCTTCTTCAATTGAAGAAATGCCGTGCTTTTTAAGTTCAGCGTTTATCCGGTCAATTCTTCTTTCGTAACTTTCAAATAAAGCCATTGTTTTTTACCTCCCCAATTATTCTTTTCTCGGATCTATGAGTTTAGCGGCGTCGTCAACTCTGCCGTACTGACCGCTCGCTTTTTTCAAAGCCTCGTCAGCACTCATACCGCCCTTGATCATATCCATCATTTTTCCGAGATGAACGAACTTGTATCCGATGATCTCGCCGTTTTCGTCAACAGCGAGTTTGGTTATATAACCTTCCGCCAGTTCAAGATAGCGGGGACCTTTGAGTTTGGTTGCGTAGGTTGTGCCGGTCTGCGAACGAAGACCTTTACCGAGGTCTTCAAGTCCTGCGCCTACGGGCAAGCCGCCTTCAGAGAACGCTGTCTGCGTTCTGCCGTAAACAATTTGCAGGAACAACTCTCTCATAGCGGTGTTGATAGCATCGCAAACCAGGTCGGTGTTAAGCGCTTCAAGTATTGTTTTACCTATAAGAATTTCGGAAGCCATGGCTGCCGAGTGAGTCATACCCGAACATCCGATAGTTTCAACAAGTGCCTCCTCAATAATACCGTCCTTAACATTAAGGGTCAGTTTGCAGGCGCCCTGCTGCGGAGCGCACCAGCCGATACCGTGTGTAAGACCGGAAATGTCTTTGATCTCCATAGCCTGAGTCCATTTGCCCTCCTGCGGGATGGGAGCCGGACCGTGATATGCGCCTTTGGCAAGCGGACACATACTTTCAACTTCTGCGGAATACTTCATTGTGTTTCCCCTTCCTTTGATGTATAATTTAAAAATTACCTTAGTTATACAATCGGGGGAACATCGCGCCCCGACTGCGCCGTATACATTATAAACAATCCAAGCCGAAAATTCAAGTGGTATAAAAATAAATTGTCGAAAAATTAACAACTTTTAAATAATTGCACCGCCAATCGACATTTTTACAGGACGGACGTCAGGTGTTAGATGCGATAGGAGGTAGTTTGGATAATAGACAGTGAATTGTTCTTACAGATAGTTCTTTCTTTCCCTCCCATTCTAGATGTTAGACATTAGATTTTAGATTTTAGATGTGGTGGACGGGGGCTTGATAGTAGACAGTGAATTGTTCTTACAGATAGTTCTTTCTCTCCCTCAGTCAAAACCTGCGGTTTTGCCAGCTTCTCGGCTGCCGCCTCGGTCGGTGGTTGACCGTTGGTCTTAGTTATCTCCCCCTCCGGTGCGGCGTTGCCGCACCACCTCCCCCGTCAGTGGGAGGCAAGTGGTTTGTACTTACCGTCAGTGCTCAAACTACCGTCACCCTCGTCTAACATCTAATGTTTGCGGTTTCCGGCAGTCTTAGTTATCTCTCCCTCCGTCACGGCTTTGCCGTGCCACCTCCCTCGTCAGAGGAAGGCAAGTGGTTTGTACTTACCGTCAGTGCTCAAACTACCGTTACCCTCATCTAACATCTACAGTCTAATGTCTAACTTCTAGAACGGGCGGCAAGTGGTAAGTGTTTACCGTCAGCTCGCAAACTGCCGCCACCCACGGTCCATTGTAATTCCCCCTATTTTTTATACAAATTATTGACAAATACCATGTAATGCGCCCTCTTAACTGGCGCTCTCCTAAACAGGTCTTATTTTCTTTCCCTAATCTGTAACACATCATTGACAAACCTACACCCTGACATATTTTTCGAATATCAGACACTTGTATTTTACTGCGCTGTATGGTAATATTCTATTATATGAATTTTTTAATTTGGAGTAAGTAATGATTAATGGCAGATATGCAGGTGTGCTTATGCATATTTCGTCGATGCCGGGTAAATACGGCATTGGTGTAATGGGCAAAGACACCGAAAAATTTATTGATATTTTAAGCGAATGCGAATTCAGATTCTGGCAGTTGCTGCCGATCAATGTGACGGGGGAGGGAAACTCGCCCTATTCGTCATACAGTGCATTTGCCGGCGATTATATATACATCGACCCGGAATATCTATACCGTTTAGGTCTTGTAAATGAAAGCGATGTTGCGGATAATATTTACAAGGGCAGCGAGTATACGGCTAATTATGACTTCGCACGTGAAAAAAGACTTAATCTTTTAAAAAAGGCTTATAACGCAGCCCCGAATTCTTTAACGGAAAAGGTAAGGCGGTTTAGCAAAGAGAACACCTGGCTTGATGCCTTTGCGTTATATACGGCTGTTAAGGAATCGGAAAACGGTAAACCTTGGTGGGAGTGGAGAACCGAATACAGGTGTTTTGCCGATGTTAAAGTTGACAAAGAATTGAAAAAAGAAGTGGATTTTTGGAAATTCACGCAGTATATCTTTTATGCAAACTGGGGATGTATTGCTGATTATGCTCATAAAAAAGGGGTTAAAATAATAGGCGATATGCCTATATATGTGGCTATGGACAGCGCCGACGTTTGGAGTAATCCCGAAATGTTTCAAATAGACCCCGATACGTTAAAAGCCCGCGCCGTTGCAGGCGTGCCGCCCGATTATTTTTCGGCTGACGGTCAGTTGTGGGGCAACCCGTTGTATGATTGGGACGCAATGCGAAACGACGGGTATGAATGGTGGACCGATCGCTTAAAAACGGCAATGACACTTTATGACACGGTAAGAATTGACCATTTCAGGGCATTTGCAAGATACTGGTCTGTCCCTGCCGAAGCGGAAACAGCCAAAGATGGCGAATGGGTCAAGGGACCCGGAAAAGATTTTTTTGACTGCGTTTTGCAAAAGGTTGAGAATGCCTCAATAATAGCCGAGGATCTCGGCGAATATGACAAAAGTGTGGTTGAACTTTTAAAAGCCACGGAACTTCCCGGTATGCGTATAGTTCAGTTTGGCTTTTCGGAGGGCGACAGCACCCATATGCCGCACAATTACCCCGAAAACTGCGTTGCATACATCGGTACGCACGATAACAACACGCTTCTCGGTTGGCTGTGGGAATGCGACCCCGAAACGCGTCGACTGGCGCTTGATTACTGCGGATTTGACGGCGATGACTGGGGCAGGGGAGGATACAACGCGCCTGCCTGCCGCAGAATAATTGAGACTGTTTGGAAAAGTCACGCCTACCTCGCAATGATATCTTTTCAGGACCTTTGCGGATTCGGCTGCGACGCGAGGATAAACATACCCGGAAAACCTAAAAATAATTGGCGGTACCGTGCGTCATTGCAGCAAATTTCAGAATTTGACAAGGAATATTACAAGGGAATAAACCGGCTGTTCAGAAGAACATATCCGCACTGAAAATGCAGTGATACTTTGCCCCCGATGAGGAATAATACTACTGTCAGGGGGTGAATTACCGTGCAGGATAACAAGCGTGAATTTGCTAAAAGCGTTTACTTTAAATCTTTGCCGAAAAATGTTCAGGAAACCGTAATAATGAGCGCCGACAGTCATGCCGGAGAAGAACAGCTTAAAAGAATTGCGGATTCTGTTATGTCGCAGTTTGACAAAAACTAAAATAACTATTGAAAACGGCGGCGGTGTATGGTATATTTTATTGTGTATTAAGTGCTTGATAAGATATTGTGCTGCCGCTGCCCGCAGTTTTGCTTTAAAGGTTGAAAATATGAAAGATAATGCAAGGATATCCGTATCCATAGTTACATATAATGACCGTGACCGCGTTAAAAATACGATTGAAACGCTTTTTAAATTTTCGTCGGAACCTATCTGTATTTATGTTGTTGATAACGCTTCTGACGACGGTACTCCGCAAATGATTGCCGAGCGGTTCCCTGCCGTGAATATTATTAAAAACGGTGAAAATGTCGGATTTGGCAAAGCGCACAATGCGGTTATAAGGAAACTCACGTCAGAATATCATATTGTTTCAAACCCCGATATTGTTCTTAATGACGATGCGGTTTTAAAACTTGCGGATTACCTCGATAAAACCCCGGACGCAGTTATGGTCTCCCCTAAAATTCTGTTTCCGGACGGGAGTGAACAACACCTGCCTAAGCGTAAACCGCGCATAAAATATTTGCTGGCAGGCAGATTGCCGCTTAAAAAAATACGTGTCGAATACACAAGGGAAAATGAGCATTTATCGTCTCCGACCGAGATTGAATTCTGTTCCGGCTGCTTTTTTATGATAAGAACGGACGCGTTTAAAAAACTCGGCGGATTTGATGACCGATTTTTTATGTATATGGAGGATGCAGATATATCCGACAGGGCGAGGCAACTCGGTAAAATCATTTATTATCCCGACGCGGCTGTTACCCATATATGGGAACGCAGCAGTTCCAAAAGTCTTAAATACCTGTTTATTCACATCTGTTCCGCTTTTAAGTATTTTTTCGGGCGCCGCAAAGCCTGCCCGACAAATAAATAAGTAATAAAGGGCGCAGCGCGCCTTGAAAGGAAGTTATATATGAAAACATATCTTGTCACCGGCGGTGCCGGATTTATCGGCTCGAATTTCATCATTTATATGCTTAACAAATATGATGATGTTAAGATTATCAATGTCGATAAACTTACATATGCCGGCAACCTTGAAAATCTTAAGTCTGTTGAAAATAATCCGAATTACAGTTTTGTTCAGGCGGATATTTGCGACAACGAAGCAATCGCCGGGATTTTTGAGAAAAATGTTATCGACTATGTTGTTCATTTTGCGGCTGAAAGCCATGTTGACCGCAGCATCAGCGACCCCGATATTTTTGTAAAGACCAATGTGCTCGGCACGGTCAATCTTTTAAATAACGCTAAAAAGGCTTGGGCGGTAGGCGACGATAAATACCGTGACGGCGTTAAGTTCCACCATGTTTCAACCGATGAGGTTTACGGTACTTTGGGGCCGGACGGCTATTTCACCGAAACCACTCCGCTTGACCCGCATTCGCCTTATTCTTCGTCAAAAGCGTCGTCAGACCTTTTTGTTAAGGCATATCACGATACATATAAACTGCCTATAAATATAACCCGTTGCTCAAACAACTACGGTCCGTTCCAGTTCCCCGAAAAACTCATTCCGCTTATTATGAACAACACTTTAGCGCACAAGGATTTGCCCGTATACGGCGACGGATTGCAGATAAGGGATTGGCTGTATGTTGACGACCATTGCAAGGCGATAGATATGGTAATCCGCGGCGGAGTTGACGGTGAAGTTTACAATGTCGGCGGCCATAATGAGCGCACGAACATCTTTATCGTTAAATCTATAATCGAATATATTAAAGAAAATGTTGACAAAATCGTCGGCGAACATATGATTAAGCACGTAACCGACCGTAAAGGTCATGACCGCCGCTACGGTATAGACCCGCAGAAAATCAAGGACGACCTCGGCTGGTATCCCGAAACGACATTTGAAGTAGGCATTAAAAAGACATTAAAATGGTATCTTGAACACAAAGATTGGGTCGAAAATGTTACAAGCGGAAAATATCAGGACTATTACAACAAAATGTATTCCGGAAAGAAGGAACTGTAATAATGGGTAACTTCAAATTTATTAAAACAGATATTAACGGTGTTGTTATTGTTGAGCCTAAGGTCTTCGGCGATGACCGCGGATATTTTATGGAAACATATGTTGAGCGCGATTTTATTGAAGGCGGCGTTACCGCGAAATTCGTACAGGATAATCAGTCAAAATCCCGCAAAGGCGTTTTAAGGGGGCTGCACTTCCAAAAAAGCCATTCACAGGCTAAGTTGGTTCGCGTGGTTTCGGGTGAAGTGTTTGATGTTGCGGTTGATTTACGTAAAGGCAGCCCGACTTTCGGCAAGTGGACGGGCGTTTTGCTTTCTGCCGAAAATAAGCGACAGTTCTTTATTCCTAAAAATTTTGCCCATGGTTTTCTCGTTTTGTCGGACGAGGCGGAGTTCTGCTATAAGTGCGACGACTATTATCATCCGGAGGTTGAGGGCGGATTGCGCTGGAATGACCCTGATGTTAATGTTGAATGGCCGATAAGCGAAGATATGGATATACTGTTGTCGGACAAAGATAAGGTCAATCCGTTCTTAAAAGAGATAGATTTTGACGCTTTTGAGAATTAACGGCAGTTTTTATTTTTAAGGAGTATACCCGTGAAAAGCAAAAAGAAAAAAGCGATTGTTGTTTTATCGGTTGCTTTTGCGGCGGCGGTGGCGGTTACCGCCGCCGTCATTTTGCTGTGCCGGGATTTGGGGCAGAAAAAAAGCGACCCTGCGCCGAAAGCGTCGTCATCCGCCGTAGGTTCTTCGGAATCCGGACAGGAGACGTATGTTTCGCCGATTAATTTTGCAGAGCTGCAGGCACAAAATCCGGATATATATGCCTGGATAGAGATACCGGATACCACTGTGTCATACCCAATATTGCAAAGAACGGGCGATCGCGCATTTTATCTTGATCACTCAAGCACGGGTGTATATTCGCAAAAAGGTTCTATCTATACGGAAGATTACAATTCCCGTGATTTCAGTGACCCTGTTACGGTAATATACGGTCATCATATGCGTAACGGCGATATGTTCGGCACGCTCGAAAAAAGTTATTCCGACAGGACGTTTTTTGACAGCCATAAGGATATCAACATTTATATGCCGAATGAGGCTGTTAAACTGAAGGTTTTTGCTTCCGTGACGTATAATGACAGCCATTTGCTTTATAACAAGGATTATTCCGACCCGGAGGTGTTTCGCGCGTTTATAGACAGCGTAAAGAACGATTATCCGCGCGGGCTTATTTTTGACGAGAGTGTCGATATAACATCGGGCGACCGTATTGTGATTTTATCTACCTGCACCGGAAACAATCCGTCGGCGCGCTTTTTGGTACTCGCCAAAATTGAAGACAGCGAAAATAACAGTTGACAAAGTCGGCGGCTGCATATAGAATATATAAGGTCGCTTTTGCGGTTGTGCAAATGAGTAAAACAGGTAAATCGGGGTGTAGCGCAGTTGGTAGCGCGCCAGTTTTGGGAACTGGATGTCGCAGGTTCGAGCCCTGTCACCCCGACCATATCGAGTGTTCTTAACCAACCTGAGAGTTGGATGAGGACACTCGATTTCT